>JAZDIB010000061.1:0-12791 GCA_043805355.1 Patescibacteria group bacterium
CGGTGCGTGGCCCAAGCTGGACCACGGGGCCGCCGTTATAGCCCACGACGGGGAAGGTGCGTTCGGGCGGGATGGCGGCAGTGGCACGTGCGGCCACCAGGAGGGACATCAGCGCGATGGCGAGCCCCAACAGATGTCGCAGGAATCGTGCGTTCATCGGTCACCTCTCTATCTCGTATCGTTGCCGAAAGGACTACGGCGACCTCACCACCGAACGGGCCGATTGTCAAGGGTTTCGGGCCCGCGGTCATGGTCAGTTGGCCCATTCCCGGCTAGAATGCTTCGGATGGACCATTTCCTCGTCTTCGGCCGACATCCGCGATTGAGCCTCGCGGAATTCACAGCTATCCGCCCTGATGCCGATGTCCGGGCCCTCACGGGTGCCGGTGCGGTCGTGCGCGACGGCGCGTGGGACGGCGCCGTGCTCATGCATCGGCTCGGCGGGAGCGTGAAGCTCGGGGACGTGCATCTCGAGGTCCCGCATGCCGGTCTCGACGCGGGCGTCATCGCCGACCTCCTTCTGTCGAGGCGCCGAGGGGACCGGATCGTCTTCGGCTTCACGGTCTTGGGCGGGACGCCGAAGGCGCGGAAGCGCCTCGAGAAGCTCGCGCTCGGCGTGAAACGCGCATGTTCGACGCAAGGTGCATCGGCGCGATGGGTTACGTCGGACCGTGGCGAACCGCTATCTCCCGCAGCTGTGGCCAAGCTCAAGCTCACCACTGACGGATACGACGTCGTCCTGCTCGCGCATGGCGAGACGGTCTCCATCGGCCTCACGACACAGGTGCAGGATGCGGACGCGTGGAGCCTGCGCGACTACGGACGCCCCATCCGCGACGACGAGAACGGCATGTTGCCGCCCAAGCTCGCGCGCATCATGGCGAACCTCGCAGAGGTCCCGGACGGTGGGACGCTCTGCGACCCGTTTTGCGGATCCGGGACGTTCCTCATGGAAGCGGCGCTCGCGACACGCGCAAGCCGCATTATCGGCAGTGACATCGTGGAACGACAGGTGGCGGCCGCGCGTGAGAACCTCGACTGGTGTATCTCGAAACGAATCCTCCGCCCTGACGACATGGGTCGCCTCGACTTCGTCGTTTCAGACGTCCGGACGCTCGCGCAGCACCTAAAGCGGGCGAGTATCGATCGTATCGTGACAGAAGGCACCCTCGGTCCCCCGCTCTCCGGGCATGAGACGCTCCCCACGCTCATGAGAACCGTCGACACCCTCACGTCCCTCTGGCGTGACGCCCTCGCGGCGCTCCTTCCGCTCATGCGGCCGAGCGGGCGTATGGTCTGCGTCTGGCCGGCGTTCAAGACCTCGCACGGCATGGCGCGCGTGGACCTCACGGACGACCCGTCGCTCGACGGATGGCACATGGCCGACGGCGATCCCCTCCTCTACCATCGTCCGGGACAGCATGTGATGCGACGGATCGTCGTCCTCGAGCATATTTCGTGACAACCAAGCGCTGTCGATGCATCCGCGGGACCTGCCCGCGGTTTGTGGTGTATGCTCGGGACGAGGGCGTGGATATTGACATTTCTCGCAATTTCACGTATCTTCAACGGTTCCCGACCATGCGCCATGGGGGTGCATGCGCCGAGAATGCCCTTTCACAAGGAGCTGTCATGATTAACGGACGAAAATCGACACCGCAACAGTCTCCGCTTCAGGAACCGCAACGACTCGCGGTGCTCGACGTCCACCGGCTCGTGAACGGATTGTTCCCGAGCGAGGAAGAACGCCGTTGCTACACGGAGGAATACGCCGCGGGGAAGTTCCTGATCCAACAGGACGCCCACCCTCCTTATGCCAGAGCGTTCCTCGTCATCGAAGGAGAACTGGTCGAGGAACAGCGACGAACCACTGACGGGGGACAGCAGCACATCGAAGTCGCGCGGATTCCAGCCGGTGCGATCGCCTTCCGGCAGGGGCTCATGCCCGATGCCGAAAAGCGGCCGAGCGACATCACGGTGCGTGCCGCCGTAAAAAGCGTCGTTTGCCTCGTGACGGACGAGGTCCTCCGACGTGCCTGCGTAGACGGGGAACTCCTCGTCGCCGAGACACTCGTACGCAAGCAGTTCTACGACATCATCGTGGAGCTGTATCGTATGCTCGCCGTCCCACCGGCAACGGTGAAAATCGGCGAAAACGTCGTGGCGCTGCTCGAGAAGGTGCGACGAAAGCGGAACGTCTCGCTGAAACCCGCCGACCTCCTGAAGGAGCTGGTGAGCGTCTACGTTGCACGCGACACGCCCTCATCATCTCCGACGGAGAATGCGGCAGACCTCATCGCCGCCCAGTCCGAGCGCATCGCGCGCCTCGAACGGGATCTCGAAGCGGCACGAAAAGCCGGCGCACAGGCGCGCACGAGCCTCCGCGAGTACATGGAGGAAGTCGATGAGGCCAGGGCGCGGCAGACGACCCAGGGGAACGAGACGTTCATGAAGATGCGATCGCGGTTCACGACGATGACGGACGCATTTTTCAAGGTCCAGTCCTATCTCTCCCAAACGGCCATCGACCTTCGAAAGCACATCGGCCTCACCGGTGAGGAACTCGTGGCCTTCTCGGACGACGATCTGTTCGCAGGATTTTCGCCCGACAGACAGGGGCCGCCAAAGGTCGGCACGACGTGCCCGCCGGAACGCATCCGCGAGGCGCCGACCGTCCCACCGCAGCACGAAGCGCTGCCGTCGGCGCGACCCATCCCGCTCATTTCGAAACCGAAACCCCTCCCGCCGCTGCCTCGCCCGGCACCCCCTGTTGCCGTCAGGCAAGACAGCGTGGCCCTGCCCTCGAAGCTCGGCTTGGGAGCGAAGCCCGCGACCCAACGGACCGCGAAATGGGGTCCGGACGACGAGATTCCCCAACGGGTCCAGGTCAGGCCGCCCCTGAAGGCGCTAAACGAACCCGTCGCGAATCCGCAGCTCGCGCAGACCGCGGACTGGTCGCTCCAAACGGAGCAGCCGGAAACCCTGCGCCGTCCCGACAAGGCCGTACCGCCGCCCGAAGACGACGCGTACGACTCCGGACGCGGCACGCTCATCTACGACGAGGTCCCGTTCTCGGACCGCGACAAAACGCCCCCGAAATGACTTCGGGGGCCTCACCGCCTTTCCCCAGCTCCTCCGAGCCGGGTCGAGAGGCGGTTTTTTATACCGGGTAGACCTTGTCGCCGTTCTCGTCGAAGAGGGCAATAGCTTGCACGGGACAGGATTGCGCCGCGAGGAGAATCGTCGCCGCGTCCGCGCCGGTGGCGTCGGCGACCACGGCCTTGTTCTCCGCATCGAGCTTGAACACGCCGGGCGCGACCATTACGCAGGGCGCGGCGCCGATGCATACGTCGCGGTCCACTTCAATCCGGGAAATCTTCAAAGGAGTTGTTTCCATATCGGACTATTCTGCCTCGGAAGGTGCCTCCGTGTAAACCCGGCCGGGCGTCCCGTCGCGTTTGGACCAATCCTCGATGGCCGCGCGGAGCGCCTGGTCGCCGAGGACCGAGCAGTGGACCTTGCGCGGCGGAAGTCCCCCGAGACGGGCGAGGATATCCTGCGGCCGCAGCTTCCCCGCGTCTTCCAGCGTCATGCCGCCATCCTCCGTCACCATGACGGACAGGATGGACGTGGACGCGATGGCCGACGCGCAGCCGAAGGTCTTCCACTTCATGTCCGAGATGCGCTTCGTCGCCGGGTCCACGCGAATCCAGACCTTCATGACGTCGCCGCACGCCGGCGAGCCGACCATGCCGACCGCCATGTCGCCGGCGGCCGATTCGTCCTCCATGAAGTTCCGCGGATGGAAGAAGTAGTCCTTCACCGTGTCGGAATAGATCCACGCGCCGCCGTCGCAGGAGGTGATGTCGCTCATACGGAAATATCGATGGGACTTATGGCACGCAGACGCTCGACGATGGGCGGCATGGCCGCGATGACGGTGTCGATATCCTCCGCCGTGGTCGAATGCCCGAGCGTGAAACGCACCGACCCGTGCGCGGCCTCCGGCGCGAGGCCGATGGCGAGGAGGACATGCGACGGATCGAGCGACGAGGAGGCGCACGCGGAACCGGTGGACGCCGAGATACCCTTCGCATCGAGGTACAGCACCGCGGCCTCGCCTTCGATGTCGGGGAACGTCACGTTCACGTTGTTGGGCAGACGTTTCGTCGCATGGCCGTTCTGGCGCGCCTTCGGGATGGCGAGAATCCCTTCGATCATCCTGTCGCGGAGCGCCGTGAGCCGCGCATTCTCCCCTTCCTTCTCGGCCTGCGCGAGCTCGAGCGCCTTCGCGAGACCGATGATGCCCGGGACATTCTCCGTGCCGGACCGGAGGCCGCGTTCCTGCCCTCCGCCGTGGACGAGGGGCTCGAGCCGCACCCCACGACGGACGAACAGCATGCCGACGCCCTTGGGGCCGTAGATCTTGGAACCGTTCAGCGTGAGCAGATCGACATGAAGCTTCTCGACATCGAGATCGAGGACGCCCGCGGCCTGACACGCGTCGGTATGGAGATACGGGAGCGCGGCCGCGTTTGCCTTTCGGAATTTCAAGAGTCCCTTTCCGATCTCCGCGACAGGCTGGAGCGTTCCGATCTCGTTGTTCGCGAGCATGACGGAGACGAGGACCGTGTCCGAACGGACGGCGTCCAGGACCGCATCGGCGTCCACGAGCCCCTCCGCGTCGACCGGCATGACCGTGAGTTCGATCTCTCTCCGCTTCTCCAGATGCCGGAGCGGTTCCAGCACGGCCGGATGTTCGATGGCCGTCGTGATGACGTGCCGCCCCTTCCCCGCGTTCGCCCGGACGATGCCGACGACCGCGAGATTGTCCGACTCCGTGCCGCCGGACGTGAAGAGGACCTCTTCCGCATGCGCGTTCAGGAGCGCGGCGATGCGCTTCCTCGCGTCCATCGTCGCGTTGGACGCGGCGACACCCGGCGCATGGAGCGACGACGGGTTCGCGAAGACCTCCGCGTGATACGGCCGCATGGCGTCCAGGACGCGCGGATCCACGGGCGTGGTCGCGGCGTGGTCGAGATAGATAGTCTTCATGGCAACAAAATCCTAGTTGATGGCTAGGATTATAATGGGTGTTTGCGACGGCGTCAACGGTACGGGGAATTTTGGATATGTCACTCCACGACCGTCAACATCCCCCGAATCATGCCCATCCCGCACGAGAATGGGATGGTGCCGGTCTCCTTCGGGGTGAATCGGATGACGTTCAGGCCTTTGACCAGGGATTTCGAGATGCCGTACGACGGGACGACGATGGTATTGGCGCATCCGGACACGTCGATACCGTCGATCTCCCACCGGACCGGGATTCCGTTCTTCACGGTGAGGCTCTTGGGCTGAAATGTGCCGTAGACGACCTTCATCGAGATGACTTGTTCGTCGCCGACCGGGACGGACGCAGGCTGGTCGCTTCCGGACCGGACGGACGCGAAGACGGTCGCAGCCGTGACGGGCGATCCGAGGACCGTGAGGCCGCCTTCGATCTGGCCGAACGCGAAGAGGACGAGCACGGCGCCGGCAAGCAGGCGGACCATTCGATGCTTGAGCGTCGCGGAGGTCCCGAACCACGAGATGCCGAGCAGGACCGGAAGCGTTCCGAGGCTGAACGCGACGAGCAGGAGCAGGCCGCGCGACGCGGAACCGGATGCGAGCGCAAGCGCCTGCGCGGTCTGGGTGAACCCGCACGGGAGGATGAACGTGACCGCACCGACGAGAAACGGTGCGAGGCCGTGCTTGGAGGAAGCGACGCGGTCACCGACTGCATGGAGACGCGACGGCAAGGCGATGCCGAGACGTGCGAGCGACGGCGCGAGGTCGAGCAGGTTCAGCCCGACCATGAGGAACCCGAGGCCGAGCACGAGGGCGAAGACGCCGTACCAACCGGACGAGACGGCCGGGATGCCGCCGCCGATGGCGCCGAGCACGGCGCCGCCGACGGCGAACGCCGCGAGACGGCCGACATGGATGGCGAGCGTCTTGGACCGCGAGGGATTCCGCGAGCCCACCGCGAGCAGGAATCCACCGGTGGAGGCGAGGCATGACGAGAGGGACGCGACGATGCCTAGGCCAAACATGGCCGCGAACGACGCGCCGGACGTCACGCTCGGCAGGACCTGCCGCAAGGGCGAGATGATGAGCAGGACCGCGCCGACGAGGATGAGGACGACGGACGCCCGACCGAGGCGCTTCCAAAAAGGCTCGCTCACGGTCCGGATCGCACATCCGGCCTGCCGGTCCGTCTGAAGCGTCAACACATATCCATGGGGTTTCAGTCGTCCGTTGACGTCATCGATCCGGACCTCGATGACCTCATCCGCGACGCGGATCGCCGCCCGTCGCTGCTTCAAGGAAACCTCGACGTCGATGACGCCGGGGACGCTCCGTAGCGCATCGCCAACGACGCGCTCGCACGAGGAGCACGACATCCCCATGACCTCCAAGAAATGGATGCGCGGCATGAAATAATCCCAGGAACCTACTAGGAATATAGGCGCACCGTCGGGTGAGGTCAACAGAATCGGACGGTCGCGGTACACTGGGGCCATGCGACGCCTCATCTTCCTTCTTGCCGCCTGCGCCATCTCCGGCGCCGGATGCGCGTCCACGTCCCCGCTCACGAGCCCGCAGGTCGCGGAGCGCATCGGCACGGTCCTCCCGGAACAGCCCATCTCCCAGGTCGGCGGGTTCGGCGTCCTTCCGAAGCCGCCGGTCCCGACGTTGAGGCCCGGGACATCCGGCAGCGTGCGTCTCGAAGCCGACGTCCCGCAGATACCGGAGACGACCATGGTCCTCCGCATCCGCAGTGGCCGTCCGAACGACACGACCATCCGCAGTATCGCCTCCTCGTACGGCCTTTCGGACGGCATCGTAGGCATGCGCCCGCAGGGGCAGGACCTCGGGATGTCTTGGCGGGACGGCGAGGGGTTTCGCTGGGCGTTCGATGCGCTCGAGCGCCGCGTGGACTTCATGAACGAGGACCGGACGGACGCCCTGACCGTAAGTTCATGGTCGGCCAGAGATCAAGCAGCCCTGTCGGTCCTGACGTTTCTCGACGACCGGGCCATCAGCCGCGACCGTCTTGGCGACGCGTATCTCGATCCGGACTGGGCCGCCTGGTGGGCCGCGCAGGCCGCGAGCGGACGGTGCATGACTGAGGCGTCCGTCGCCCAGGTCCGCGCCATCGCCGCATCGTCCACCCTCCAGCTGAAACCGGCGCTTGAGCTTCAGGACAGCCGGACTTCCACGTGCGTCGCCCCGGAATTTCCCTCGCGACTCATCATCCGCCTGAACGCCACGCAGGACGGCCAGGGCATCTTCGAGGCGGACGGCACCCCGCTCGTCGGGGCCGCCTTCTATCTCGACGCGACGACCGGCGACGTCCGGTCCGGGTGGTTCCTCGGCCGGACCGAACCCGACCGGTCGAGCTATCCCGCCCTCGACGCGGACGCGGCACGGACTTCCCTGCTCTCCGGAGGCCTCGGCGGCACGCCCGACGGCGACGTCACGGTCACGGCCGTTCGGTTCGAATGGACACCGGTCGCAGATGAGTCCGATGCGTCCGTGACCTACCTCTATCCGGCCCTCGTCGGCGAAGGGACCATCCTCCACGGCGACGGGACGACCGCCCCGTACCGCATCGTCGCCCCCATCGTCCGCCGCTGATGGCGTCCCGACGCCGTGCACGGTAGACTCCCCACCATGAGCTCTCCACGACCCATTGCCGTCCTCGGCGCCGGCAACATGGGAACGGCCCTCGCCCTCGTGCTCGCACGTCATGGCCGACCCGTGAACATTTACTGCATCGAGCCCGACGTCGAGCGCGACATCAACGTGCGGCATCGCAACACGAAATACCTGCGCGGCATCGGCATCCCCGCGAACATCCGGGCGACCGCGGACATCGCGACGTCGCTACGGGGTGCGGAGATAATCATCGTCGCCGTCCCTTCGTCCGCGGTCTTGGACGTCATCGCTCTCGCCATCCCGCATCTCGCGAAGGACGCAACCGTGGCCATCGTCACGAAGGGCCTCGATGCGGAGACGCTCCTGCCCAAGGTGGAGATCACGCGGGACTTGCTCCCCGTCCCGCTCCGGAAGCACGTGATGGCCATCGCCGGACCGGCCATCGCCATGGAACTCGCGGAAGGCAAGCCGGCGGCCATCCTGCTCGCGGGCCGCGACCCTGCCAGCCGCAGGAAGCTCGCGTGCCTCTTCGCGAACGGCTCGCTGAAAGTCGCCGTGTCGGACGACCTGCGCGGCGTCGGCCTCTGCATGTCGCTGAAAAACCCATATGCCATCGGTCTGGGGCTCTGCGACGGCCTGGGGTTCCCCATGAACTCCAAGGCCTTCGTCCTCACGCTCGCGCTCGAGGAGATGGGACGCATCGTCCGGGCTGCAGGAGGCGACGCGCAGACGATCACGACGCTCGCGGGCCTCGGCGACCTCGTCGTCAGCGGATTCTCCGCTCACGGACGCAATCGGACGTACGGTGAACGCCTCGTGAAGTCGCGAACGAAGGAACCGACGCGCCTCGGCCTTCTCACGGTCGAGGGTATCGCAAGCGCGCCCCTGGCCCTGCGTCTCTGCCGGCGTCATAAGGTCAAAGCCCCGCTGCTCACGGCCGTGAACGCCTGCCTCGCCGCCGATGTCCGTTTCGAACGTCCGTTCGTCGATTATCTCAAACATCTTTCCCTCCTATGAAGCTCCCCGAATCCCTCCGTCCGCGCGTCATCCATCCCACGCTGCTCGTCGCGGCGGACCATGTCGCCGCCAGATTCTTCCTCGCAGGTGGGGATACCATCGAACAGGTCGATGCCGTCGCGATGCCGCGCGAGAAGAACCAGGATAGCGAGGGGTACTTCCGTTCTCGAGACGGTTCGCGCCACGGCGACCCGAACGCGGACACCTCGGACGCGCCACGCCTCGCAGCCTTCACGAAAAAAGTCGCCGCACGGACGACGGAACTCATCAAAGGACAGGACATCGCACATCTGCTACTCGTCATGCCGACGGAGGTAGACACGCTGGTGCAGGATGCATTTCCCACCGACGTGCGCGGGACGATACGTCACATCAAGAACCTGGACTTGATGAAAGAGGATCCGCTTACCATCCTGACGCGGGCCCTCGAACGGCCGTAGACGCTACGGCGAGACGGTCCAGAATCCCGTCAGATACGAGGTGACGCGCGTCCGGTCCCGGTTGTACGCCGAAGAGACCGCATGATCCACGACGCCGAACACCGACGTCGTTTCGGTCGCACCGAACAGGGCGGACAGCGCCACGAACGCAGGGCCGCTGTCGGTGAAGGCGTCGGAAACGGACGCGAACCACTCGCGGTCGAGCGCGGAGAGATGACGCGTGGTCTGCATGTCGTTCCGGAGCGCCTCCGCTTCCGTCAGCTCATGACTCATGTCCGACGAGACGATGACGAACGTGCGGTCGTCCGCGGCCAGGTCGGCGAGATGCCCCCCAAGCGCATCCATCCGCTCGCGCGGCACGTCGCCGCGGATGAGAATCGGCAGGACCGTCGCGTCGGGAAACGACCGGGCGAGCGCCGGGATGAGGGCCGCGACGCCATGTTCCCTCTCGAACGCGCTCCGTTCCCCGAGAGACGCGAGATGTTCCGACGTGAGCGCGTCGACCGCCTCTGCATCGCTCGCGATGACGGTTCCTCGCGAGAGATAGGAGACGTCACCGACCGTGACGGAGTCCGCCCCTGCGCGGTAGTGGTCCGGCGCGAGAATGACGATGCGTCGCAGGTCCGAACGCGACGCCTTGAGCGTGGCGAAGAACCGCCCGATGAGGTCAAAGGCGAGCGCGTGATGGTTCACGACGCCGGCGACGGGTCTGCCGACGAAGGGGGAAGGCGCATTGCCATGCGCCCCTACGGCAAGAAGCTGCGCGGGATTGACGAACACGTCGGCGTCGATGGGAATCGGCTTGTCATTCCCGCGAAAGCGGGAATCCAGAATGCTGTTCGGTAAGGTTCGGGTATTTCCTAGGTTCCCGCCTACGCGGGGATGACATAAAACAAATGCGGCATATCCAAACACGGCGGCCGAGATGGCCGCCGTGATGATTCCTAGGATGCAGACGCGTCTCGTCATCGGATACGGAGCGTCTTCGAGTCCGTCACGGCCGTGACCGCCGGGGTCGCCAGGGACTGCAGGATGGCCGGTTCGGCCGTGTACGTCCCGCGGCTCACGACACGCGCCTTGTAGGCGATAGGTTCGGTCTCCCCTTTGCAGACCACGAAGCTGATGTCCTGCGTCCCCACGGACATGGGATACCAGTTCGTCGCCCTGTCGCCGTACATGTTGCCGAACGCGAGCGTGACGAGCGGCGCGAGGCCGGACGGCAGATGGTCGCGGACGACGTAGCACCCGTCCTGCGCGTTCGATTTCCAGGTCGGCGTGAGCGTGACCGTCACGGTCATGCCTTCGGTCAGGGCGTCGAGCGAGGCCGCGCCGGGCACGAGATACGACCGGGTGAGGCCGACCTCTGGGACGGAGACGGGCGTCGTCGCCGTGCGGCGCACGAAGGTCGCGGTCGCAGGCCCGTCCACGGACGTGGCGCGGAACACTTTCGCCTCGGCGGCAGTCAGCAGAACGCTCTCGGTCCGTCCGTCCACGAGCGACACGGTCTGCTCGTCCCCGCCGGCCACGTAGCGGACCGTCACGTCGCCGGTCGCGAGCGTCGGGATCACGTGCGCGAGGTAATAGGCACGGTCAAGGTCCGTGAGCGCTTCGTCCGACCAATTGGTCTCGAGATAGGCATCCAATCCGGCCGCCTTCGGATGGCTCAGGCTGGCGGCAAGCGCGGCCACCTCGGCCGTGGCTTCGAGCATCTCGCGACGGTCCTCCGAGACGGTGAGCCGGACCTGCCCGTCGCGTTCTTCGGATGTCGCGAGGAGGACTTCGAGGATGCCGCGTGCCGCCTCGCGGTCACCGGACGCCTCCAGGCCGCGTCCGAGCGCGAGACGTTCGCGCCAGGTCAGGTCATCAGCATCCACGAAGGTCCGCAGGCGCACGAGCACGGGTTCGCCGAGGGCCGCGAGGCCGGAGAGGGCGCGGAGTGCCTCCTCGCGCGTCACCTTCGCGTCGTCCGCGATGCCCCAGAAGTACGCGGCGAGACGTCCTCGGTCGAACGCATCGGCATCCGTCGCCACGGCCTTGGCCGAGAGCTCCACGTCCTCCGACGCATACGGGAGCGGCGCGATGCCGCCGCCCGTCTGCTGGTACCGCGTCAGCGGCGCGATGGCTGCCACGTCGGTCCGACCGAAGATCCGCATCAGCAGATCGCGTGACACGCGTTCCGCGATGAGGGATTCCGCGCGGACGTTCCAGGCGTCCGCAAGCGATTCGAGGCGCGGGAGATATCGGGACTGCGCCAGGCTCTCGAACCACACCGTCACCTCGGGCGACGTGCCGATGTCCGGCAACGCTGCTCCAGGCGCGAGTTCGGTCGAGACGTATTCGTCCTTGGTGAAGCGCGACGGCACGACCGTCACGGTCCGGAGCAGCGCATCGCTTCCGCCCCTCGCCTCCACGCGGAGGACGACGTTGTGCGTGCCCACGGGCAGCTGATCGATGGCCACGTACGCGGACGTCCCGGCGGTGCCGGTCACGGTGGCGTTCGTGATGCCGAGGGTCGGCGCATCCACGCGGAACGTGAGAGGTTCCCCGGGCGTGAGGCCGATGCCGTACGCGCGGATCTTGAGGACCGGCGCGTCGGTCGCGAGCAGGGTCACGGGAACGACCGCGTCCACGAAGACCGGCTTGGTCACGGCGAGGCTCGCGCGTCCGTATCCCGCGGAAAGCCCCTTGGTCACGGCGACCGCGGAGAGGCGCCAGCTCGTGATGTTGTCCGGGGCCGTGAACGCGACGGTCGCCTGACCGTTGCCGTCCGTGGTCACGACCTCGAACGTGGCCGTATCCTTGAACGTGCGGCGCACCGCATCCATGCCTCCCCCGCCCATCTCCGCACCACCGCCGCCGGCCGACCAGAGGTCTTCGCCGAGCGACAGATGGGACCGGCGATTCGCGAGGATGCCGTCCGCGACCCATCCGTACAGCCAGGAGAGGGGGGTCTCCACGCCATCACCCATCGACGAGGCCGCGAGCAGGGATTCGTCCACGGCGCCGAACGCGACGCGCGCGTCCTTCACCGGATTCCCGGCCTGGTCGCGGACGTCAATCGTGGCCGTCACCTTGCCGGACGGGACGCTGGACGCGGGGTCCGAGGTGACCATGACCTTGAGCTTGCGCCCGGCCGTGTCGAGGGACGCGGTATAGGATGCTTCCTGGAATCCGGAGGGGCCGAAAGATACACCGTAGAGCGTCATGTTCGGGATGAGGTCCTCACGGTACCGGAACGTGTAGGTCGAACGGTTCGACACCGACACGGCGCGGATGCCGCGGCTCGCCTCCACGTAGAGGAACGCGGGCGCGGGCGCGTCCGGCATCCGCTTGCCGCCCTCCACGAACGAGAAGGACGCCTCTTCCTCGAGGGCGTATCCCGGCTTGTCGTCGCGCGGGGTCGTGGGCTCGAACGAGATGCCGCGCGAGTCCTCCGGGCTCCATTGGTCGTACCATCCCTTCGAGAACCAGCCTGTCGCGGTCTCGGTCGCGCCCGCCTCGTCCTTCGCGGACACGATGAAACGGTAGGTGACGTCATCCGACATCGGGACATGCACGGTCGCGCGGCCGTCGGAGCCGGTCACGACGTCGATGGACTGCACGTCGCGTTCCCGCATCTCGTACCGGTAC
>JAZDIB010000062.1:0-2509 GCA_043805355.1 Patescibacteria group bacterium
CTTCGAGCGCGGTCGCCCAGAGGTAGGCCAGCCCCGTCGTCTGACCTCTCCCCTCGCTCCGAGGGTTCCGGAGTCCAGCGCCGCCGATCACTTGATCGTCGGCGCTTTTCATAACAAAGTTTCTTCTGTCGTTCCTGCGGAGGCAGGAACCCCTCCGGAGGGTTTCCCGCCGTCGGCACTACGTCTCCGCGGGAATGACAGACTAGGACGCCCCGTGCACCGACCGGGCGAGCCGCGCCCAATCGTCCGGCGAGAGGTCTTCGGCGCGCGCCAACGCGGGGATGCCCGCTTCCTTCAGGTTCGCGGCGTACAGCTTCAGGTTGGACGAGATGATCTTCCGCGGATGCGCGAAGCCCATCTTCGCGATCTGCATCACCTTTTCCGGGTCGATGCCCCATCGCTTCTCGCGCTCCGCCCAGGACATCGGTGTCGTCTGCATCACGGCCGAATCCACGGCCGGGGGCGGATAGAATGCGCCCGGAGGCACGCGCCGCACCACGCGGATGGAGGATGCCGCGAGATGAACCATAAGCGAGAGGAGTGACGTCTTCCCAGCCTTGCGCCTGCTCGCGATGTCCGCGGCGATGGACGAAGCGCGTTCCGCGACCTCGCGCTGGAGGAGCACGACGACCGTCTCCGGCGGCTTCGGCGCCCAGAGCGCCTTCCGAAGCGCGAGCGAGGTGATGGCATATGGCAGGTTCGAGACGAACTTCCACGTCCCCTCCCCGATGAGCGTGTGCCAATGCACGGCCGCGGCGTCTCCCTGCACGACGCGTACCGAACGGCCGCGTTGCGGCGAGAGGCGCGGATTGAGGAAATCGACGAAGCGCCGATCCTGCTCGATGGCGACGACCTCGGCTCCGCGGTCGAGCAAGGCCTGCGTGAGGGCCCCGAGGCCAGGACCGACCTCGAGCACCGTATCGCCCGACCGGATGGACGCCGTCTCGACGATGGTCGCGAGCGCCGCCGCGTCGATCAGGAAATGCTGGCCGAGACGCTTGTTCGCGCCGCCGCCCAACTCCTTCAAGGCCGCTTTGATGTCCGTGGGGGTCATACGTATACGATACCCCGATTGCCCACAATCAAAAAACCGGCACGTGCCGGGGAGGGAAAGGGCGTTTCGAGGGGCGTGGCTCACGTGCCGTACTGACGGTCGCCCGCATCGCCGAGGCCAGGAAGGATGTAGCCCTTCTCGTTCAACCGCTCATCAAGGGCAGCGGTGAAGATGTGGACATGAGGGTAGTGCTTCAGGACGTTCTCGACACCTTCGGGCGCGGCGATGAGACCGATGTAGTCGATGTGACGCGCCCCTCGCTCGACCAGCTCGCCTAGGGCTGCGACAGCGGTATTACCGGTCGCGAGCATTGGGTCGAGAAGGAAATAGACACCGTCTGACGTGAGCTTCGGAGGGAGCTTATTGAGGTACCAGTGAGGCTTCAGCGTCTCCTCGTCCCGAAACATCCCGAGATGGTAGACGCGCAGATTCGGCATGAGACGCCGGATACCTTCTACCATCCCGAGTGCGGCACGGAGAACGGGCACGAGCCCGATAGCCGACGTGATCCGCTTGCCTTTAGCGGGGGCAAGAGGTGTCATGACCTCGACCTTGGTGGTCGGCATCCGTGCCATGGCCTCATATGCCAGAAGCGGAGACATCTCCCCCACCAGTTCGCTGAACTTCCTGTCTGACGTATCCTTGTCACGAAGAATCGCCAGTTTCTCCTGAATCGCCGGGTTGTTACAAATGTGCACTCGCTCGTCCATGTCTCACCTCGAACAGGGTTGTAGCCCGCGATGGGCGTGCCGTCAAGACGTCGGACGGACAGGACCGCGGCGGAGGATGTCGATGCCGCCGTCATCTTGGAGACGGACGATGGTCGAGGGCTTGCGTCGTGGCAAGGATCCCATGTCGATGACGAGATCCGGTCGATGCGATGCGGTCCGGAACGCGGTGACGACAGCTCTCCCCGACCGACACTCCGGCTGGCCGGTCAGGTTCGCCGACGTCGCGACGACGGGGAATCCGAACGCGAGCGTCAGCGCATGGACGAACGGCGACGACGACACGCGGATGGCGATCTCGCCCCGCGGCGCGACGGCCTTCTGCACGGACGCCCCACGGACCGGCAGGATGAGCGTCAGCGGCCCCGGCCAATATCGCGCCATCAGCCTGCGGCTCGCCGTCCGCTGTTTGTCGTTCATCCGTTGTTCGTCGACGAGACGTCGGACCTGCGCGACGGACGAGGCCACGAGCGGGAGCGATTTGGACGTGTCTCGTCCTTTGATGCGGAAGATTTTGGCGACGGCCTTCGCGTTCCGCGGGTCGCATCCGAGGCCGTACGTCGTCTCGGTCGGGAACGCGATGACGCCGCCACGCCGCAACGTCGCGACGGCCGCCTTGACCGCCGCCCGGAGGGACGCCGCGTTTCCTGTCGCGACGCGGAGGATCAGCATAGCTCGTCCTTGAACCATGCGACCGTCTCCGCGAGCCCCTCCTCCAACCCCACCG
>JAZDIB010000063.1:0-27215 GCA_043805355.1 Patescibacteria group bacterium
CCCCCATGAAGCCGGATTTGCTAGTAACGGCCGATCAGCAACGCGGCCGTGAATACGTTCTCGGGTCTTGTACTCACCGCCCGTCACGTCAAGAGAGTTGGAAACGCCCGAAGGCCCCGATGAGGGGACGAAGGCGGAGCCAGCGATAGGGACGAAGTCGTAACAAGGCATCCGTAGCGGAAGCTGTGGATGGATCACCTCCTTTCTAGGGAGAAACGGTCAGCTTCGGCTGACCATAACCCGATGGTCGATGGCGTATCGATCCCGACATTCCGTCGGGAAAATGACGCCTCCATCATGGGTCGGTATCACCGGCTCAGGCTTTCATCTGTCAGTGGTCACTTTTCTGAGGTCGAACAAGACCCCGCCCCGATCCCGTATCGCGGCGGGTTTTTTTGTCGTGCCTGCGCCGTTGTGATGCATTCGCCCATCCGCTATCATGTTGGCACTATGGCTGAGACGAAAAGCAAAAGCATCCTCATCGCCGAGGATGACAAGTTCCTCGCGAAAGCGTACGAGGCGAAGCTCGAGAAATCCGGTTTCGACGTCGTGATTGCGAAGGACGGGAAGATGCGCTGAAGTTGATGAAGACGAAGAAGCCGGATCTTGTCCTGCTCGATCTCGTCATGCCCGTGAAGAACGGATTCGAGGTCCTCGAGGAGGTCTCGAAGGACGCGTCGCTCAAGAAGATTCCCATCATCATCGTGTCGAACCTCGGTCAGGAGGCGGATGTACAGCGCGGGAAGGAGCTCGGTGCGGTCGATTATCTCGTGAAGGCGGAATATTCCCTCCAGCAAGTCACGGATCTCATCGCCTCGAAATTCCGATAGCGCGCCCATGACCTTTACGCCCGAACAAATCGAGAAGCTCCTCATCGGCGGGGATTTCCTGAAGAAGGAACAGTTCGAGAAAGCGCGGGACGTCTCCACGAACCGCGGGATTCCCATCACCGAGGCGGTCGTGGACCTCGGGTTCCTCTCGGACGCCCAGATGGGATCGCTCATCGCCGGGGAGCAGGGGTTTTTCTTCGTGGACCTTCCGAAGGAGCGTATCGACCAGAGCGTCCTCACCATGATCCCGGAACGCGTCGGCAAGGCGCGCATGACCGTGGCGTACAAGCGAACGAAGGATGAGGTCTGGGTCGCCACCACGGATCCGGAGAACTACGAGTTTTTCGCGTTGCTCCGGAAGAAGCTCGGGGCGCCCCTCAAGGTCGTGCTCGCCACGAATGCGGGCATCGAAGAGGCGTTGAAGGGATATCAGAAGGAATACCTCGAGCAGGCGCGCGAGCTCATCGCGACCATGCGCGACAAGCCACAGGAGGAGGACGCGGTGAAGCTTGTCGAGCTCATGCTGATGGCGGCGCACAAGGGTCGCGCGTCCGACATCCACATCGAGCCGGAGGAATTCAGCATCGTGGTCCGGTTCCGCATCGACGGCGACATGCACGAGATGTTCCGGTATCCGCCGGACTTTCACGAGAAGGTCGTGTTCCGGGTGAAGATCCTCTCGCGGCTCCGCACGGACGAGCACGCGCAGGCCCAGGACGGCCGCTTCGAGCTCAAGACGGTGAACGGCGCCCTGAACCTCCGCGTCTCCATCCTACCCATCACGCGGGGCGAGAACGTGGTCATGCGTCTCCTTTCGGAACGCTTCCAGAAGCTGCGTCTCGAGGACCTCGGCCTCCAGGAGGACGACCTCGCGAAGGTGGACCGCGCGTCCACGTCGCCGCACGGCATGATCATCGCCGTCGGACCGACGGGGTCCGGCAAGACGACCACGCTCTACGCCATCCTGCACATCCTGAACCAGCCGGACGTGAACGTGATGACCATCGAGGATCCGGTCGAGTACGACATCCAAGGCATCCGGCAGATCCAGGTGAACCCGCGCACGAACCTGACGTTCGACGTCGGGCTGAAGTCCCTCGTCCGGCAGGACCCGGACGTCATCATGGTCGGCGAGATCCGCGACACCGAGACCGCGAACATCTCCATCAACGCCGCGCTCACCGGGCACCTCCTGCTCTCGACGCTCCACGCCAACGACTCGGCCACGACGTTCCCGCGCCTCTTCGAGATGCAGGTCGAGCCGTTCCTCATCGCGTCCTCGATGAACATCATCATCGCGCAGCGCCTCGTGCGGAAACTCTGCACCAACTGCATGGAGAGCACGCTCCTCAGCGTCGAGACGCGCAAGGCGATCGAGAACGACGCCGCGCTCCATCGGACCTTCGAGAAGTTCGGCGGGGAGAAGGACATCGGGAAGATCCGGCTATACCACGGGAAGGGATGCCGCGTCTGCAATGACACCGGATACCGCGGCCGGACCGGCATCTACGAGATCATGGAGGTGGGGGAGGACATCCGTCCGCTCATCGTGGGCAAGCAGAGCTCGGACGACATCCGGAAGAAGGCCATCGAACTCGGCATGCGGACCATGCTCGAGGACGGCCTCATCAAGGTCTTCAAGGGCGAGACGACCATCGAGGAGATCATCCGCGCGACCAAAGCCTGACCTATGACGAACCCGTTCCGTTTCCTGCTCAACCATGGCTTCAAGAAAGAAATCGTGGAGTTCTTCAAGAACCTGTCCATGATGACGCAGAGCGGCATCCCGCTCAACGAGGCGCTCGGCGTACTCATCCCGCAGACGAAGCGCAAGTCGTTCCAGAAATTCCTCATCGAGACGAAGGCCCAGCTCGAGAAGGGAAGCTCGCTCTCCCATGCGCTCACGCCGTACCGCGAGGAGATGGGGGATCTCGCGCTGAACATCATCCGTGCAGGCGAGGTCAACGGCACGCTCGAGTCGAACATGCAGTACCTCGCGGACATCATGGGCCGGAACCGCGACCTGAGGTCGAAGATCAATTCCGCCATGACGTATCCCAAGATCATCCTGGGGATGGTGGTCATGATCGGCGCCGGCATCGCCATGTTCATCCTTCCGAAGCTCACCCCGCTCTTCTCGTCGCTCGACGTGGAGCTTCCGCTCGCGACGCGTATCCTCCTGGCCATCTCCGACACCATGCAGAAGCATGGCCTCCTCATCATCGTGGGTTTCGGGGTCGTCGCGTTCGGGCTTGTGATGCTCGGTCGGGTCCCGGCCGTCAAGTGGTTCTACGACACGGTCGCCATCCGCGCACCGTTCTTCGGCTCCCTCGCGCGCAACTACCAACTCGCGCTGTTCTGCCAGATCTTCGGCACGCTCTTCCGTTCCGGCCTCACGATCAAGGACACGCTCGTCTCGACCTCGGAGGCGCTGACGAACGTCCGGTACCGCAACGCGCTGCGGGCCTCGACGAAGAGCCTGACGTCGGGCGTTCCGCTCGCGACCCTCCTGACCAAGTACCCCCTGCTCTTCCCGCAGAACATCATCGCCATCGTCTCGGTGGGGGAGCGGAGCGGCAAGCTCGAGGACTCGTTCAAGTACCTCGCGACGTATTTCGACAACGAGGTGGATCTGCAGACCAAGAAGCTCCCGACGCTCATCGAACCCGCCCTGCTCATGTTCATCGGCATCATGGTGGCGTTCCTCATGATGGCCGTCATGACGCCGATCTATGAACTCACGGCCTCCATCTCCAACTAGCTGGGATGGCCGCACGTGGCGCGCCGGCTTCACGCTCATCGAGCTGATCGTCGTCATCGGCGCGATCGCGGTGCTCATGCTCGTGACGGCGCCGCTCACCATCCGTTCGTACCAGAACCAGCTCGTGGCCGAGACGGCGCAGTCCCTCGCCGAGACGCTGCGCCGCGCCCAGGCCTATTCCTCCGCCGCGCGGAACGACAGCTCCTTCGGCGTGAAGATCCTCTCCGACCGGTTCGTCCTGTTCCAGGGGCGGAGCTATGCTGCCCGGGTCGCCGCGCAGGACGAGGACATCGCGTACCCGACCACCGTCACGGTCTCCGGCACGGCCTCCGAGGTGACGTTCTCCAAGCTGTACGCGACGTCGAGCATGAGCGGGACGTTCACGGTCGTCGGCGCCGGCGGGACCATCGACATCGGCGTGAACGCCGCAGGTACCATCGAATCCCCATGAGACGCACCGCCCCACGTCCGTCCGGCCTGAGCCTCGTCGAGGTCCTGCTCGCGATCGCCATCTTCGTCGTCGGCGTCTCGACGTTCGGCGCCATGATCCTGAACGCCGCGACATCGGAACGGCTCGCGTCCGAACGCCAGAAGGCGCGCTTCCTCGCGGAGGAGGGCGTCGAGGCGGTCCGCTCCATCCGTGACGCCTCGTTCGACGTGCTCGGGACCGGGACCTACGGTCTCGCCGTGACCGGCACGGTCTGGGGGCTCTCCGGTACGTCCGACGTCTCGGAGGGGTACACGCGTTCGGTCCAGCTCGATTGCGGGACGATGGACTACTGCGCCGTGACGTCGACGGTCTTGTGGGAGTTCGCGCCCGGGCTCACGCAGCGGGTGGTCCTTTCGACGATGCTCACCAACTGGCGGCGCGAGTTCGGCGTCGGCACGTGGGCCCATCCCTATGTCGTCGCGACCGTGAACATCCCCGGAAACATCCCGGCGCTCTCCATCGACATCGTGAAGGATCGGCTGTATGTCTCGACCCCCGGTAGCGCGAGCGGCTCCGAGTTCTACATCTTCGACATCACGAACGAGATCGATCCCATCCTGCTCGGCCAGCTGGAGATCGGGAGCAACGTCTACCTCGACGCGGACGGGTTCCGCGTCTACCTCGCGAGCGACGACAACCCGGACGAGGTGAAGATCGTGGACACCACCGTCGCGTCGTCGCCGACCATCCTCGGGACCGTGAAGCTGACCGGCAATTCGGACGTGATGGGCATCGCGGCGACCGGCTCGCAGCTCCATTTCGCGCGCCAACCGCAAGGCAATCAGGCGACCTACTACATTTACAACGTCACGACCGCGACGGCACCGGTCCTCGTCGGAAGCACGTTCCTCGGGTCCGGCGGTAACGATCTCGCGCTCAAGTACGGAGGCACGCCGTATGCCTACTTCGCCGCGGGGGACAATTCGCAGGAACTGAAGGTCGTGAACATCTCCAATCCCGCGTCCTTGGCGGTCGGTGGGGGATACGATGCGGCAGGAGCCGAGGACTTCCATGCCGTCACCGTCTCCGGGACGATGCTGTATGCCGGGTCGTCCATCCGGTCGAGCAACCCCGAATTCTTCATCCTCAACGCGGCCGTGCCGCTCTCACCGTCCCTTCTCGGCACGTTCGAGATTGGTGGCAACGTCATCAGGATGTTCAGCCGCCGCACCAACGACACCACCATCGCGGAACAGAGCCACCTGGTCTTCGCGGCCACGGGCTCGTCGACGTCCGAGTTCATCGTCATGAACGTCCATGACCCGGTGAATCCCTACATCTTCGGGCAGGTGGACCTGACCGGCGACGCGACGGACATCGCCGTCGCCACGAGCACCGCCTACGTCACCACGAACGATCCCTCGTCCGCCATCGTCATCATCCAACCCGGACCCTGATATGCGACGTCACCCCAACGGCTCCACCCTCGTGGACCTCCTCGTCTACATCGCCATCATCGCGGTCCTGATGTTCATCATCGTGGACATCCTGTTCAATATCTTCGCGTTGAAGGTGAAGCTCGACGCCATCTCGGGCGTCCGGCAGGGAGGGCGTATCGCGATGGAGCGCATCCGGCTCGCGGTGCAGAACGCGACGTCCATCACCGTCCCGACGTCTGGGACGTCGACGAATGTCCTGACGCTCGCTATGCCCACCACGAGCACGAACCCCACGACCTTCAGCGTGTCGGACGGTGCCTTACTCCTAAAGGAAGGCACGTCGCCCACCTCGACGCTCACGGCCGCCGAAGGGCAGGTCATGTCCGTGACGTTCCAGAACCTCACCGCCGCAGGCACCCCGGGGACGGTGCGCGTGATACTCTATGTGAGCTCCACGGAAACGGGAGCACAACAGACCCCGTTCACGTACGGGGAGGTCTACCGGACCACCGAGAACGTCCGGCGACGCCCATGACGACACGAAACGGATTCGTCGCGCTCCTCTCGGTCCTGCTCCTGTCCGCGGTCGCCATGCTTGTCGCGGGCGGTATGCTGCTCCGCGCGGTCGGCGGGCTGAATACCAGCGTCTCGGACGACGAACGGCTGGACGCCCATCTCGCGGCGACGCAGTGCGCGGAATACGCGCTCATGAACCTCCGCCGGTCCTCCAGGTACCTCGGGAACGAGACGCTCACGCTCTCGAACGGCGATACCTGCCATATCCTCCCCATCGGCGGGACCGGCTACCAGAACCGCACCGTCCAGACGACGAGCACGGTGGACGGGGCCAGCCGCAAGATCAGCATCACCGTCTCACGTCTTGTCCCGCTCCTCCTCGTCACGTCGTGGCAGGAAGTCGCTGATTTCTGAACCTATGCCCGGATTCTTCTCAAAGATGTTTTCGTCGAAGAAGGCGTTCGCCATCGATATCTCCGATGACGGCATCCAGGTGCTCGAGACCGCGGGGCTCACCAAGTCCATCGCGTCGTTCGCGTACGCGGAACTTCCGCCCGGCCTCATGCAGGACGGACGCATCGTGGACCAGGAGAAGATGGCGGCCGCCATCCGCGAGACCGTGGCACGCGCCGCGCCGCGTCCGCCCAAGATGACGTGCGTCGTCGCGGAACTCCCCGAATCGCAGACCTATCTCCACCACATCACGCTCGAGGCGAGCGTCGAGCAGAAGGACCTCGCCGACATCGTGATGGCGCGTGCCGAGGAGGCGATCCCGCTGGATCTGGAGGCGAGCGCCTGGGACTACCAGATCCTCACGCGGACCAAGGAATCCCTCGAGATCATGTTCGCCGCGGCGCCGGCGGAGATCGTCGAATCGTACGAGCAGACGCTCGCGCTCGCGGGCCTCGACCTCAAGATCCTTGAGCTGGAATCGCTCGCGCTGACCCGCGCCGTCCTCGACCCGACCAAGCTGGCGGCCGGGACAGGCGCCGTCGTCATCGACATCGGAGGCCGCTTCACCACCATCGCCATCGTCGACGCCCAGGGGCTACAGCTTTCGGCCACGATGCATGTGGCGGGGGAAACCTTCACGGAGGCCATCTCGAAGAAGATGAAATCGAAGCCCGAGGAGGCGGAGGCGCTGAAACGAGAACAGGGGTTCGGCGACGCCACGGCCGGCGACGCCATGCGAAAGGTCCTGAAGGAAATCGCGGAAGAGGTCGCCGCGGCATCGGCGTTCTACACGCGGACGAAGAACCGGCAGGTCGGCCAGGCGTTCCTTGCCGGAGGGTCGAGCGCGCTCCCGGGCTTGGACGCGGAGATGTCGGCGATGCTCGGCATCCCGGTCGCGCTCGGCGTGCCGCCTTTCTCGGTCGACGGCCTCCAGCCGCATCAAATTGCGGTCGTTGCCGGTCTCGCGTTGCGTGCCAGGAAATTATCCCCAGGCATCAATTTCATCGCGACGCCGTGAACGTGCTATCATTCAAGACAATCCTATGAACAAACTCACACAACGCGTCCGTTCGTTGAAGGGCTTCACCCTCATCGAACTCCTGCTCGTCATCGCGATTATCGCGATTCTCGCGGCGATCGTCATCATCGCCATCAACCCGGCCCGTCAGCTCGCGCAGGCCAACGACGCCCAGCGCCGTTCCCACGTGACGACGATCCTCAACGCCGTCGGCCAGTACACGGTCGACAACCGAGGCCAGCTGCCCTCCACTATTCCGATGTCTACGGTCATCGGTGATACTGGAGGAGAGATTTGCGCGACAGGCGGCGATTGTACGGGTTTGGTGGACTTGTCCATGCTGACCAACGACAGCGTTTACCTCGGAAGCATTCCCTCGGATCCCTCCACGGGCGATGCGAACGGCACGGGCTACTATATCGTCAGGAGCACCTCGACAAACGCACGTGTCACGGTCAATGCCAATGGAGAGATTGACCCGGCGGCCTTGGGCGACATCAGCGTCACCCGCTAGTCATCTAACGACGAACGACACCCGCCCCGACTTGGGGCGGGTTTGGTTATGGCTGTGCCACGTGAGCCGCGTATAGCAAAAACCGCACCTATAAAGCGCGGCTTTTACGTGGTGGACGGCAGAGGAGTCGAACCTCTGACCTTCACAATGTCAATGTGACGCTCTAACCAACTGAGCTAGCCGTCCATGCTGCTTTGTCTGTCGTTCCTGCGCAGGCAGGAACCCCTCTGATGTCGGAGGGATCCCTGACGTCGCCACATCGGCTCCTCAGGGACGACAGGTGGGAAATATGCGTGACCGGGATGGTATCCGACCAAGCCGGTCCCGTCAATATGGATGCGGGCCCTGTGGAAGGTTGTTGTTGACGCGGTTTCACGTGTGGTATACTCGGGCCATTACATTTCACTCTTTTTGTCCCTTCATCCCTATGGGCCTCGAGAAAACAAAAAAGACGGTACGCCGTCGGGTCGTCAAGACCGCACCGTCGCCCGTCCCGGAAGGGCCGATTGGCGGTTCCATGCGTTCGGCATGCGGGCATAGCGCCTGCGGCGAGGAATGCAAGGTGCACTACGTCGGACCGGTCTCGCAGATGCGCGACCACCACATCCTCCACGTCTCGCGCGGCATGTCCCACATCTGGGCGGCGGCCATCATCGCGGGATTGGCGGTCGTCCTCACGGGGGCGTTCGCGTTCAGCGCGGCGCAGGCCCAGACCGACGCGAAGATCGAGGATTCGAACTTGAGCTCCAAGCAGAGTATCCTCCGCGAGATTCGTCGGATGCGTCTCGAGGTGGGGGATCTCCAGGCACAGGTCACGAAACTGAACAGCGCCCTCGGCATCCCGAGCGGGGAATAAAGGGGGTTCGGGGGAAAGCGGGTCGGGTTGGCGAGCGCTTAGAACGTTCCTGGCGAGGATGCGTTCTAGGTCTCCCCAACTAGGCCCGTTTTTCGTTATACCGAAACGTCCGGTCGGATGGCCTGACGCAGGCGGTCCACGACGGCCTTCACGCTATCCGTCGCGTTGTCGACGGTGAATGCCGCGTGTACGGGCGTCCCGGTCGCGCCGAACGGACGTCCGAGGTCCATCGCAGAGAACGGGGCGGTCGCATGGAGGGAGACGCGCATCGGACCAACCGCCGGTTCCGACGCGAGCAGGACGACCTTCGCTTCCGGGGCGTAGCCGATGAGTTCCTCGACCACGTCGTCGAGCGCTGCGTCCGTCGCGCCCGTCTCGACGAGGTCCTGGCGCGTGAGCACGGACCAGATGAAGCCGCGGTCGCGGTCGTGTTCGAGGCGCGAGAGGCACCGGCCCCAGAGCTTCAGCGTCGGCACGGACCGGCGCCGCCAGAGGCCATGGATGATGGCTTCGCGGCGGGCGCCGAGGGACACGAGGTCCGACGCGACGGTGAGCGACGTCGGCGTGATGTCCGGCGTGCGGAACGAGCGCGTCTTGGCGATGATGTTGGCGAGGAGCGCGGTCGCGATGTCCGCGTCGATGCGTGAGCGGTCCCATTCCTGGAACATCCGGAACAGGATCTCGCCGGTCGCGACGGCGTTCAGGTCCACGAGATTCACCTGGCCCCAGAGCTCGTTGCCCGGGTCGCGGTCCACGTTCACGATGGTGGTGCGGTGCAGGAACGCGGCGTGGTCGCGCATGAGTACGCCGAGCGACGATATGTCCGGCGCGTCCACGGCGAGGATGAGGTCGTACCGGTCCTCGCCGTCCGAGAACACGAGGTCCTTCGCCGTCCATTCGCCCGTCTTCGGCACCAGCGTCATCTCGAGCTTCCCGTCGCGGACGTCGTACATGAGTTCATGGAGCGGCGCGCGGCTGACGTCGAGCGTGATGCGGGCGGAACGCATGGCCCCGACCGAACCGGTCACGACATCGAGCCCCGGCAGGAAGTCCGGCGCCGCGGCCTTGTCGAACCCCGGGACGAGCGTGTCGTGCGGCTTGCCCATCTTCGTGAGGAACAGGGAACACGCCACGACGCTTGCGAGGGCGTCATGGGAGGCATGTTCTCTGGTGACCACGAGGATGCGCTCGGCGCGCTGAAGTTGCTCAATGGCCTGCCGTACGGGGGTCAGGGACATAGGGACCGACATTGAGCATGGGACACAAGACCTTACGACGCTATGGGAGGGATGTCAACTGATGTGGGGTCGCCATGTCCTGAGCGGAAGTGACCTTAGAGAGACTTCGCGTCCTGAGCGAGTCCGCGAGCCGAAGGATCTTCAAATAAGCCGCAGCCACACGTCGGACGGGCTGCGGCTCGCTGGAAGGTCCCTCGGGGTACCTCGGGACGCGAAAAGAGAATTAGGTTGACGGGGAGGCCCTTGAAACGTAGCATTTCCGCATCTATGCCAACCGAACGCGACCTTCCGAAGGCGTACGACGCCGCCTCCGTCGAAGCTGAAATCTTCCAAGGGTGGGAGTCGTCGGGCGCGTTCGATCCGGACCGTCTCGAGGGGCTCGACCCGCGGTTCAAGGACGCGGAGCCGTATTGCATCACCCTCCCGCCGCCGAACCGTACCGGGACCCTGCACCTCGGCCATGCCGTGATGCTCGCCATCGAGGACCTGCTCATCCGTTTCCATCGCATGTCGGGGAAGAAGGCGTACTGGGTCCCGGGCACGGACCACGCGGCCATCGCGACGCAGGTGAAGGTCGAGGAGATGCTCCGGAAGCAGGGGATGGCGGACCCGAAACAGGAGCTTGGCCGCGAGAAGTTCCTGGAGAAGGTCCGCGAGTTCGCGCAGTCGTCGCGCGACATCATCGTGGGGCAGTGCAAGGCCATGGGCGCGTCGATGGACTGGTCGCGGGAGAAATACACGCTAGACGAGCAGCGCAACCGCGCCGTGAACGAGGTGTTCCGCATGATGCACGAGGACGGGCTCATCGAGCGCGGCTTCCGCGTCGTGAACTGGGATCCTGTCTTCAAGACGACCTTGTCCGACGATGAGGTGGAGATGAAGGAGACGACCGCGCGGCTCGTCACGTTCACGTACGACAAGGATTTTCCCATCCCGGTCTCCACCACGCGGCCGGAGACGAAGTTCGGCGACACGGCCGTGGCGGTGCATCCGGACGACGGGCGCTACAAGGCGTACATCGGCAAGACGTTCGAGCCCGTGTTCTGCGGGAAGAAACTCTCCATCACGGTCGTGGCGGACGAAGCCGCGGACCCGACGTTCGGGACCGGCGCGGTCGGCGTGACGCCGGCGCATTCCATGACGGACGCGGAGATCGCGGAACGGCACCAGCTCCCGTCCGTGCAGGTCATCGACCAGGAGGCGCGCATGATCCCGGATGCCGTCGGCGAGGGATTCGGCGGCCTCACGACCGTCGAGGCGCGGAAGAAGATCGAGGAGATGCTCACGGCGTCCGGTCTGCTCCGGTCCGTCGAGGAGGTCCCGCAGAGCTTGCCCGTCGCCCAACGCGGCGGCGCCACGGTCGAACAGCTTCCCATGAAGCAGTGGTTCGTGCGCGTGAACAAGCCGTTCGCCCTGCGCCAGGACACGCTCGGGAAATGGAAGAAGGGCGAGATGACGACGTTGAAGGAGCTGATGCGGCACGCGGTCGCGTCGAAGCTCATCACGGTCGTGCCGGAGCGGTTCGACAAGACGTATTTCCATTGGATCGATAACCTCCGCGACTGGTGCATCTCGCGGCAGATCTGGTTCGGGCACCGCATCCCGGTGTGGTATAAGACAGGTCGTCCTGAGGGAAGTCGGAGCGACGAGGGACCTTCGAATCGGAACAGCCAACGGGAAGATCTCTCGACTGCGCTCGAGATGACGGTTTCTTCTACGTCCCCGGGCGAAGGATGGGAGCAGGACCCGGATACGCTCGATACGTGGTTCTCGTCCGGCCTGTGGACGTTCTCCACGCTCGGATGGCCGGATGCGGAGGAGTTCGCCAGGAACCGCGCGTTCCATCCGACGTCCGTCCTCGAGACCGGCTACGACATCCTCTTCTTCTGGATCGCGCGCATGGTCCTCATGTCCACGTACGTGCTCGGCGAGGTGCCGTTCAAGGACGTGTACCTCCACGGCCTCGTGCGCGACGAGAAGGGGCGCAAGATGTCCAAGTCGCTCGGCAACGTCATCGACCCGCTCGACATGATCGGGAAATACGGCACGGACGCGGTGCGCCTCGCGCTGGTGCTCGGCACGACGGCCGGTCAGGACCAGAAGCTGTCGGAAGAGAAAATCGAGGGGTTCCGCAACTTCACGAACAAGCTGTGGAACATCAGCCGGTTTGTCTTACAGCAAATTGATCGACTGAATGGTGATATCAATCAGATAGAAATACGGACGGATGTCGATAATTGGATATTCTACAATTTTCTCAATACCATTCACATCGCGAACGAATCATTAGGGGGTTATCAATTGTCGCAATGCGGCGAGCAGCTTAGATACTTTACGTGGAATCATTTTGCCGACATATATTTGGAAGCAGCAAAGGTTGAGGGGCATAAAGAAAAAAATCTATCCTTCCTTCTTAACCAACTTCTTCGGCTTTGGCATCCTTTTATGCCATTTGTTACCGAATATGTCTGGAAACTTGGTGGGAATCAGAAGCTGCTTATTATCAGCGAGTGGATTAGCGAAGATCAGTTAAGGAATTACCTTGAACGCAATGGTCTTGATCGAGCTAAGGCGAGTTTCTTTGAGTCGCAAGTGATTCGATTGATTTCGGATATTCGACGTTGGAAAACGGAAAATGGACTCAGTGCTTCGAAGAATGTGTCATTTCAGGTTTGTGCCCCGCGCGAAATTCGAGAATTGTTCGAAACGAACTTGAAGTTCATTGTCAGTAGTGTTCGATCCCCAGATATTCAATTTGTTGACCATATCGAAGATGGGGCAGTTGCTCTCGTTTCGGGGTCCGCGACGGTTGCCCCGTTGAATATTGAGATTGAAGACGTCGAGAAGGAGAAGGCGAAGCTCGCGAAGGAGTTGTCGGAAGCCGAGGCCTATGTCGCGTCGCTCGCGACGAAGCTCGGCAACGCGGAGTTCACGTCCAAGGCTCCGGCCAAGGTCGTCGAGACCATGAAGACGAACAAGTCCGAAGCCGAGGCGAAAGTCGCGGCGCTGAAGGAGCAGATCGGAAAACTATGAACGTTTCCTGGTATCGGAACCCGCATCGAATGTCGAGGATTTTCGCGATCGGTTGCATACCCATCGGACTTGTCGCGACCGTCGTCTGGAGTCCATCGATGTACGTCTTCTTTCCCGGGCTGATTCTGTACCACGCGTTTGACTGGTGTTTTTCTGGCGCGATGGGATTGCCACTCGCGGCGGACATGACGGACGGTCAAAGTGATATTGCATTCTACGTCTATGGCCCCATCTTGTTCATTTCGTACGCGCTCTCCGTCGGGATGTGGGCAGGGATTGGTAATTGGGTCGGCAAGGCGCTTGCGCGTCGTGCATAAAGAAGAGCCGTCGCAGAATCGGACGGCTCGGGGGACGGGCCTGTCTCCGTGCGAATATGCACGAAGCATCCGTCGAGGGAGCCCAATCGGCCACGTACCGGAAGACACGCGTCACCGTTGGGTACGTCTTTGATATCAGAAAATGTACGTTTCGTCAAGGGACGGGACCCCGATTGACATGCGGTCGGTTTTCTGATATCCCTACGTATCGCTCGGATGTCCCGGGCGTGGACTTCGACAAAGGAGACAGAAATGATCAAAGGCCTTCTGGAACGGTATGGCTCGCTGAAGGATATCCCCGAAGACGACCTCGTATCGATCGGTTTCCAGCGCGTGACCGTGGACGGTAGCGTCCGCGTGATCAGGCAGGGGAGCGCCAGCAAGGCGTTCCTCTCGCTCCGCGAGTAGGTCGCGGACATGTACGGCCTCACCCCAGAGGAGGTCCCGGCCGGGCTCTCGCAACACTACCTGCAGCGCATGCGCCTCGTCATGACTTCGTTGCGACGGCGCGTCTTCGCCGAAAAGGTCGACAACAAGGAGATGAACTCCGTTCTCGGCACACGCGAGCGCGAAGACCAGGGACCGAGGGTGTTTCTCAAAGACTTCATGTCCTACGTGCAGGCATGGGCGCGCGACCCCTCCGGTCGGAACGTCCTGCGGCGCGGTGACATGAAGACCTATGGAAGGATCCTTGCGGCCAAGGGCGTGGATCCGAAGAGGTGGTACAAGGGTTCCGAGGCCATGTTCGCGGACGTGGTGTCGCGCGAGATGGTGCCTGTGTCCGTACGGATGCAGCGCTCCGTGGCCGAGTTCGCCGGATGGTTCCGGACGTTCGTGGAGAATGAAATCCATGGCGGCGATGCCTGCCTTCAGGAGGTCGCGAATCGCATCGCCGCTGCTTCCCCGACGGTCGAGGACATCATGCTGACCGTCGGTTCGGACGAATCCAAGCTCCGTAACGCCCTTACCGTCGCGGTGGCGCGCGGGTCGCGCAAGGATGCCCTCAAGGGCGACGAAGCCGTCGGATTCTATCATCTGCAGCGTCTGCAGAGATCGTTCTCACCGCGTCCATCGGGAGGTGGTGGGACATTCACCATCCGTCTCGCGTCCAAGAACCCGTTCACGGTCCTCGACATCGGGAACGACGGCGGCTGTTGCATCGGTGTCTACATCGATTCGGACAGCGACGCGTTCCATGGTGCCGTCGGCCAGATACAGATGCCCAGGTTCCTCGTCGACCCTGCGACGCAGTTCGTCGAGGTCATGCGCGGGAACCGGCGCTGCGGGATGGCGCTGCTCTTCGCCGCGGAGGACGTGGACGAGCGACCCGTCATCGTCGTGAACAGCATCGAGCTGAACGAGACCCTCGCGGACGTCGCGGATCCGGTCGTGGACGCGGTCCTCGCCTGGGTGCAGTCGTTCGCGAAGGCCGCAGGCTTCGCATATGTCGTCATGGGAAGCCACGATCACAACACGGGCATGACGCACGGCGAACGGAGCGTCATGACGAGCTCCAAGGTCTCGACCTGTTGGAAGGACCTCTCCTGGCGCGTGAAGCCGCGCTCCACAGCGTCCCTCCGACGCCCGGCCGATGACGTCTCGAAGGAGTACTACCTGTTCGGGGGACGTCTTCGAGAACGAGGCCGAAGGCCAATCCATCGTCGATATCCAGCGCGTCGTCCCGTCCGACGAGAAGGTCCGCACCCTCTTCGACGAGATGCGCGACATCTTCGAGGTCGTCGTCGGCCCGGAGGAATACCGGAAGGAGGGGATCCTCATCCCGGACCATCCGTTCGTCGACCACTTCCTGACGAATGACGCGAAGCTCCGCACGTTCATCCGCCATCTGCGTCGCGTCTGCAAGGCGCCGAAGGGCGAGAAGATCCCCGCGATCTTCGCGCTCGGCATCAACTACGATATGGAGGGATGCCTAACCTTCGACGACACCCTGCTCAGCGGAGAGGCCTTCCGTTGGGAGGATCTGCACCGTACATACCTCGACGTCTTCAAGGAATGGATCTCGTCCCCTCCGGCCTTCAAGAAGAAGGTCGGGCCACCCATGGGTGCGAGTGTCCTCATCTCCACGCTGAAGCCGTTCGACCACACGTCGCACGCGTTCGGGGCGTCGCTCCTCATCCAAAGCCAGACGTTCCTCTGGGCTTCCAGATGCGGATATCCCATCGGGAATCGCATCGACCGGATCAGGGACTCTGATGCCAACAGTACCCTCAAGACCTTCTTCCTCGAATTCCGGGATGGGGCGATGCGACTCGTCCCCCCCGTCTCGTCCTGCACCTATTCCCGTGAAGAGGAATTTCCTCTGTACTTCTAGCTCATCCTTCTCCCGACCGTCGGCAGCCGTGCCGGCGGTTTTTCATTGCGTAAACCGTGCGGTTTCGATAGGATACGGGCATCATATGGCCAAAAAATTGACGGTCTCGACGGACGAGAAGGCAATCCGGACGTTCCTCACCAGAGGGGTGGAGAATGTCTATCCGAATCCTGACGCGCTCGAGAAGCTGTTGTTTTCGGGGAAACGGATAACGACATACTGCGGAATCGATCCGACAGGGCCGACCCTGCACATCGGCCATTCGATCTGGCTTCGGAAGCTCGCGGAACTGCAGAAGCTTGGACATGACGTCATCCTGCTCATCGGCGACTTCACGGCCATGATCGGCGATCCGACGGATAAGGCGGCGACGCGCAAGAAATTGTCGCGCAAGGAGGTGATGGTGAACTGCAAGCTGTACAAGGAACAGGCATCCAAGTTCCTTCGGTTCACGGGAACGAATCCGGCGCAATTGAAATACAACAGCGCCTGGCTCGCGAAGATGTCGTTCAACGACGTCGTCGAGCTCGCGTCGCACTTCACGGTCCAGCAGATGGCGGAGCGCGACATGTTCGAGACGCGCATGAAGGAGGGGAAGCCGGTCTATCTCCACGAATTTCTCTATCCGCTCATGCAGGGCTACGATTCGGTCGCGATGGACGTGGATCTCGAGATCGGCGGCAACGATCAGATGTTCAACATGTTGGCTGGTCGAACGCTTCTCAAGGAAATGAAGGGAAAAGAAAAAATCGTGCTCACGCTCAAGCTCCTCGAAGATACGACCGGCAAGAAGATGGGGAAGACCGAAGGGAACATGATCACGCTCGACGATGCGCCGGAGGACATGTTCGGGAAGGTCATGAGCTGGACGGACGGGATGATCGTGCCGGGGTTCGAGCTGTGCACGGACGTGCCGATGAAGGAGATCCAGGGCATCGCGGCGTCCATCGCGGATGGGGAGAACCCGGTCGCCTTCAAACGCCGGCTCGCGGCCGAGATCGTGACGATGTTCATCGGCGCGGACGCGGCGGAGAAGGCGGCGGAGCACTTCACGAAGGTGCACACCGCACACGAGGCGCCAGAGGAGATGCTCGAATGCCCCGTGAAGAAAGCCTGTAAGCTCGTGGATGTATTGGTCCAAGCCGGACTCGTCGTGTCCAAGTCGGAAGCGCGGCGGCAGATCGAGCAGGGTGGGGTGAAGGTCGACGGGAAGGTCGTGAAGGACGTGGACGCGACGGTGAAGGCGCCGGCGGTCCTCCAGAAGGGGAAACGGCATTTTGTCAGATTGATATAAGCGACGTCATCCTGAGGCTCCTGCGAAGGACCTTCAGATTATTCGGAAGATTCTTCGTCGGACTCAGAATGACAGATTCTCTATGACCTACGCCTGGGACGCCATCAAGTCGCACATCGCGCGCACCATCGGGGAGGCCGCGGGTTTGGACGTGAAGCCGGGCGACCTCGTGGCACCGCCGACACCGGACCTCGGCGACCTCGCGTACGGCTGCTTCGGCATCTCCAAGGTCGTGAAGAAGAGTCCGGCGGACGTGGCGAAGGACCTCGCGACGAAGATCAAGGCCGACACCGACGGCATCGCGGCCGTGTCCGCGGCCGGGCCGTACCTCAACATCACGTTGGTGGGCGCGGAGCTCGCAGGGCGCGTCGTGAAGGACGTCGAGAACCTGAAGGCGGCCTACGGCAAGTCCGACGACGGCAAGGGCAAGCAGCTCATGTTGGAGTACGCGAACCAGAACACGCACAAGGAAGTCCATGTCGGGCACGCGCGTCCGTTCCTGCTCGGCGCGTCGGTCGCGCGGCTCCTGCAGTTCGCGGGATGGCAGGTCGTGACGGCCGGGTACCACGGCGATGTCGGCGCGCACGTGGCCAAGTGCCTGTGGCAGCTCGTCCGGACCGAGGCCGCGAAGATCCCTCGGCCCAAGGCGAGGAAGGATTCGACGAATTGGGCGAAGGCGTCGGAGGACGCGTGGGCTGGCCACGTGCTCGCGACGTTCGAGGAATCCATGGCCAAGGCCGTGGTCGACGCCGTCCCGAAGGCGGACCGTTCCGGCAGGTTCCTCGGGTCGGTCTACACGGAATCGACCAAGGCCCTCGAGGCGAGGGAAGAGGCGAAGGAAGAGGTCTCGGCCGTGCTGAAGAAGCTCGAGGCCGGGGACGCCGCGTGGATGAAGCTCTGGAAGGAGACGCGCCGTTGGTCCATCGCCGAGTTCTCGGCCATCTACGAGGACCTCGGCATGGACATCGACAAGACGTATTTCGAGAGCGACATGGTGAAGGAGGGGCAGGCCATGGTGGCGTCGCTCGTGAAGAAGGGCATCGCCAAGGAGAGCCAGGGCGCCGTCATCGTGGATCTCGGAGATCCCTCGACGAATCTCGGGACAGGGCTCGGCGTGCTCGTCATCCGTCGGTCGGACGGGACGTCGCTGTATTCGACGAAGGACCTCGCGCTGGCGTTCCGGAAGGTGAAGGAATATCCGAAGCTCGGACGCAGCATCATCATGATCGACAACCGGCAGTCGCTGTACTTCAAGCAGCTCTTCCGGACGCTCCAGCTCATGGGCATGACGCAGGCCCTGGAGATGCTCGGGTTCGAGTTCGTGACGCTGAAGTCCGGCGCCATGTCGAGCCGCGAGGGGAACGTGGTCACGCTCCAGTCGTTCCGCGAGGAGGTCCTGGCGTACGCCAAGCAGGAGACGCGGAACCGGCATGCCGAGTGGCCGAACGGGAAGGTCGAGCACGTCGCGTGGTGCCTCGCCATGGGCGGCATCAAGTTCGGGATGCTGAAGCAGGACAGCGACAAGATCATCGTGTTCGACCTCGAGAAGGCGCTCTCGTTCGACGGGGCGACCGGGCCGTACATCCAGTACGCGACGACGCGGCTCGGATCCATCCTCAAGACAGCCGGCTGGGAAGCGGGGAAGGGGACGAAAGCCGGGGACCTCGAGGCTCTGGAACATCCGGCGGAGAAGCGTCTTGCCCTTGCCATCGCGGAATTCCCCCGTGCCGCCAAGCGCGCCGCGGAGGAACTGCGGCCCGGCGTCATGGCGCAGTGGTGCCTGGACATGGCGACGCGCTCGAACGAGTTCTACCGCGACGTCCCGGTCATCGATGCGCCCCTCGGCGTGAAGCAGGCGCGGTTGCGCCTCGTCGCGTCCGCCCGCTCCGTCCTCATGCTCGGCTTGACCCTGCTCGGCATCCCGATCCCCGAAGAGATGTAGCCCCGCCGCAGGGGTTCCCCCATGCACCTCCTGACCTCCAGCCTGACCCCCTCCATCGGCATCGCCGCCTCGGTGTTCGGCCTTGGCGTGCTCGCGTGGTGGCGGAACCGGTGGGCCCGCGGCAGCTTCCTGTTCGCGCTCATCGCGATGGTCCTGGCGCTGTGGACGTCGGTGGACTGGTTCCAGGGGATGCGGACTTCCGCGCTCCCGTCGCAGATCACGGTCTGGCGCGTCATGTTCTACCTCTCGGCGTGCTTCGCGCCGTCGCTCGCGCTCCACGCGTCCGCCATCCTCGGGGCGCGTCCGTTCCGGCTCAAGACGTTCGTCACGTACGCCGTCTCCCTCGCGCTGTTCTTCCTCATCGATTCCGCGTTCCTCCTCCGGGCTTCCTATCCGGCGGCCGCGCTCGGCTATGCACTGCTGGATTTCGGCGTCATCTCGGCCGTGGTCTTCCACATGGGTGCGCTCGCGACGGTCGCGGCGCGGCTCATGCCGGCCTCGTACGACGAATCGTCCCCGCGCGACGACCGTCGCCGCATGATCTACGGATTCGTCCTCCTCGCCCTATTCCTGCTCGCGGGGTTCTTCCAGTTCGTGGCCAGCCCTCTCCCCGCAGGCATGGTGGTTGCCACCCTCGCCCTCGGGTTCTTCGTGGTGTCGGCCATGGCGTTCATCCGTGTCCGCCTGTTCGAGATCGAGGTCACGCCGCTCGAGGTGTTCCTCCTGCTCCTCATCTCGGGCGCCACGGTCGTGGTCCTGGAATCCGATACCGCGGCCGCCGCCATCCTCTCGTTCGTGAGAGCCGCCTTCATCGGCGTCTTCGGCGTCATGGCGGTCAACGCGGTCCGACGCGAGGCGGCGCGCCGGCGGGCGGTCGAGCGGATGAACTGCGCGCTCGTCTCCGTCGACGAGGAGAAGACGGACTTCGTGAACATGATGGCGCATCAGCTGCGCGGCCCCCTCGGTGGCATCCGGTTCTCGTCCGATATGCTCATCCGCGGCGATTACGGCGCGCTCCCAGAGAAGGCCCGCGACGTCATCCGCCTCATCAAGAACGGCGCGGATCGGCTGCTCTCCCTCTCGGAAACCGCGTTGAACGCGGCGAGGTCGGAGGCGGGCGTCTTCCGGACCGAGCGGACCATCGTGGATCCGACCGCCGAGATCCAGACGCTCCTCGGCGAGGTCCGGCCGTTCGCGGTCGCCAAGGGTATCGCGCTTGAGGCGCGCATCTCGGACGTCCCGGAGCGGCTCAGCATCGACGCCGAGATCCTGCGGAACGTCACCTTCAATCTCGTGGACAACGCCATCAAATACACGGACGAGGGGCGCGTGGACGTGGAGGTCTTCCTGCGGGACGGACGGCTCACGGTCGAGGTCACGGATACGGGCGCTGGCCTATCGCATGCGGACATCGAAGGACTTTTCAAGCGGTTCCATCGCACCGGCGACGGCAAGCGGCAGGGCGTCGGACTCGGGCTGTACGTCGTGAAGAAGCTCCTGGACGCCGCGCATGGATCCGTCGCGGTCGAGAGCCCGGGTCGAGGGAAGGGGAGCAGGTTCACGGCGGAAATCCCCTGCGGACAGGTTGACGGGTAGCCTGCACGTCGCGTACGGTTCGTTCGATTGACGTCCCTATGTCCATGTTCACGAGCTCAAAGCGCGAAGAAAATATGCCAGAAGACCACTCATACGGCGGCAGGCCCTCGCCCGCGACCGTCATCGCGGGGGGTGTACGCGTCGAAGGCGAGTTCTCGAGCCAGGGTGATGTGCTCATCGAGGGGGAGGTACACGGCAACGTCACCACGTCAGGCATGTTGACTGTGGGCCCGCAAGCCAGGCTCAAGGCCGGGGTGAAGGCGGAGAAAGCCATCATCGCCGGGGTCATTGAGGGGAACCTCGAGGTGGGGTCGCATCTCGACATCAAGTCCACGGCCAGCATCCTCGGCGACATCGTTTGCCAGACGGCGACCATAGAGTCGGGCGCCACCGTGGATGGTCGGGTCATCATCGGCTCGAAAGCCGCCCAGAACGGCGCGAAGCATGGTGCGAAAGGCCACGACACGAAGGAGGCTGAATGAACCCCGCCTACGCCTACATCTACGACGACTTCCTGTCGAATCGCGGTTTTGAGCGAGACATCGCGACGCTGGAGACTAAGCTGAACACCTATGAGCTCGCCGGGCGCATCGGGCGTCTTGCGCTGTTCCGGAGCGCGAAGGACCTCGTCGAAGGGTTGGTGCGCCAGGGCGCTACGACCATCGTCGTGGTCGGCAACGACACGACGCTCGACAAGACGATGTGGTTTTTGCCTGATTTGGACGTGACGGTCGGCTACATCCCGCTCACGGGACCGAGCGAGGTCGCAAAGTTGCTCGGCATCCCGGTCGGGGTGGAGGCATGCGACGTGCTTGCGGCGCGGCTTGTTGAGACGATCGATATGGGACGCGTGGACGACCGGTACTTTTTGACGGAGATCGCCCTGCCCGCGACCATCGCCTCCCTCGAGATCGAGGGGCAATACAGCGTCTCGTCCATGCACGGCGGGTCGCTCACGGTCCGGAACCTCGGTGGTCGCGTCGGGTCCGAGATGGTCGTGGCCGACGCCAAGGACGGCTTCCTGGAAGCTGTCATCGTCCCGTTGCCCGAGGAGCGCAAGACGTCGCTCTGGAAACGGGCGACGGCCGTGAAAGGGACGTCCATCCACCTGCGCAACGGCATCATCGTCTCGAAGGATCCGGTCGAGGCCATCGTGGACAACCACGCGGTCAGCGGGTTCAGGTTCGAGGTCAGCGTCGTCCCGAAGAAACTCCGCATCATCACGGGCCGCGGTCGCCGTTTAGGTAACGCAGGGGCCTTGTCAGACCATGGGAGGAATGGTACTGTCCGTTCCGCGCAAAAGCGCTCCCTCACATCCCGGCTCTCGTTTCCGAGATGACGGATGAGGTCGAAGTTCTTCGGAAATTTCATAGGCTCAGGTGGCGGAATTTGGTATACGCACCAGCTTGAGGTGCTGGCGGGAGCAATCCCTTGGAGGTTCGAGTCCTCTCCTGAGCACCACGTAAAAACTCCCGCTCAACGGGAGTTGTTACGTGCAAGAAAAAATCGTGCATCGGCTGGTGTTCGTTCGTGGACAACGGGACGGAAACGCCTTACACTCGACCACCGAAGGCGCACGGACGCTTAGCTCAGTTGGTTAGAGCATCTCATTTACACTGAGAGGGTCGTAGGTTCGAATCCTACAGCGTCCACCAGATGAAGGGCTGACGGAAACGTCGGCTTTTCGTTTGTTGCCGGGGGGTGCCGGACGCGTTACCCTCCCTCGTATGGAAATCATCCTTGTGCACGGACTTCTCGGTCATCCTAGGAACGCGTGGTTCCCGTGGCTCATCGGCGAATTGGAGCAGCGAGGCATCAGCGTCCGTAGCCTTGAGATGCCGAACCCGGCGATTCCGGACCGCGAGGCCTGGGTTCGGACCGTGAAGGACGCCATCGTGCATCCCGACCATACGATCCTCGTCGGCCACTCGTTGGGATGCGCGACTATCCTCCAGGCCATCGCGGATTTTCCGGCGGCGTCATTTCCGCGCATCGTGCTCGTCGCGGGATTCGGGCGTCCGTTCATGGCGGCGTTAGAGTCATGGTTCCCGTCGGCCCTCGATTTCGAGCGGATCCGTCCGGTCAGCCACGCCTGGACCGTCATCCATTCCACGAATGACCATCTCGTCCCATTCGAGGAGGGGACTTGGCTCGCGGATCGGCTCCATACGCAGCTCATCGCGAAACAGAACGGACATTTCCGCCTCCGTGAAGGCGGGCAGCATATTCCGGAAGTGCTCGAGGCCATCCTTGCGACACGCGAAGACACATGAAACGCACGACGCTTTGCTATCCCGTCCGCGACGGGAAGGTCCTGCTCGCCATGAAGAAGCGGGGATTCGGCGCGGGCAAATGGAATGGGCCCGGCGGCAAGGCGAAAGATGACGAGTCGATTGAGGATACGTGCCGCCGCGAGACGAAGGAGGAGGTCGGCGTCGACGTCGGCGTTTTGGAGGATCGCGGGGTCGTCCGGTTCGTGTTCGAGAACCGCTCCGAGTGGGACAACGCGTGCAGCATCTTCGTGACATCCGAGATCGCGGGCGAACCGGTCGAGACCGAGGAGATGCGGCCCGCATGGTATCCCGTCGACGCCCTACCGTTCGAATCCATGTGGGAAGACGATGCGATCTGGCTCGACGGCGTGCTCGCGGGAGGGGCCGTCGACGCCACGTTCTGGTTCGATCAAGACGGCAGGATGCTCCGTTGGGAGACGCGGTGATTCCTCAGCGGGTCCGAGCCTGATACAATGCGACAACATGAAAGTCCTCGCGCTCGGAACGGGCGTCTGTTCGAACGGTCACCTTCCCGGCGCACGGATGCAGCCGCCCGGGTTCCTTATCGACGTGGACGGCACGCTCATCCTCCTCGACTGCAGTGAGGGCATCCGGTACCGCATCGCGGATGCCGGATATGATTACGGCGCGATCGGCCACGTCTGCGTGACGCATGGGCATCCGGACCACGCCGCCTTGCCGCAGTTCATCCAGGCCAAGGCGTGCCGGTGTATTTTCGGTTCCGGTTGTCGCGTCGCGAATCCCTGTACGTTCTACCTCCCGCGTCCGCTTGTCGAACGGTTCCGTGCGGTCTGGGACTGGTATCAGCCGGAGAACGACGGAGGATACTGGAAGGAGTTCACCCCGACCTTCGTGCCGCTCGACGACCGCGCGACCATCGAGCTGGAGAAAGACGTCCGTCTCACCTCCTATGCCGTTCCGCACGGGTTCGGCCGCCATCCCGCGATGTGCTTCCGGCTCGAGACGCCGGAGGGTATCGTGGCGTATTCCGGCGACAGTGGCTCATGCGACGCGCTCGTGGAGGCGGCGCATGACGCGGACCTGTTCATCTGCGAATCGGAGAACCGGATCGGCTACGTGGACGTGACGAAGTACGGGCACCTGAATCCCCGCGAGGCGGGCGAGATCGCGAAGCGGAGCCGGTGCCGGCGCCTGCGCATCACGCACACGACCGGCGAGGACGAACCCGAGGCCATCCTGCATGAGATCCGCGAGGCGGGATTCCACGGCGACGCGGCCGTGGCGCGCGACGGCGACGTCTACGTCATCGGACGATGACGCGCGCCACGTGCTATACTTCACGCATCTATGGGCATCTTCCTCCGTATCGTCATCGGCCTCGCCATCGCCGCCGTAGGCACATTCATGGTTTTGAAGACCCGTTTCTTCCTTGATTTTTTCGGCCCGGTCGCGTGGGCGGACGCGAAGCTCGGGAGCTCGAACCTGTTCTACAAGCTCATCGGCATCGTCATCGCGCTCGTCGGATTCCTCGTCGCCACGAACCTCTGGAACGCGTTCCTGCAGGCGACGCTCGGCTCCCTGTTCGGGTTCGGACGGACGTGACGCATATGGCCCTTCGCAGCGGGACGGAACTCATCAATCCCTTCAGGCTCCTCGAGCGCGTCGGCATCCGCGCGGGGCATCATGTCGCCGACCTCGGCTGCGGGGCGATCGGCCATTTCATCTTTCCGGCGGCACAGCTCGTCGGCGCGGACGGCATCGTCTACGCCGTCGACATCCAGCGGAGCGTCCTCGAACAGGTGGAGCGGGCCGCGAAAGGGGAACAGATCTTTAACATCGAGACGGTCTGGTCCGACATCGACGTGCTCGGCGCCACACGCATCCCGCCAGCGTCGCTCGACCTCACGCTCGTCATCAACAACCTCTGGGTCTCGCAGAACCGGCCTCAACTCGCGAAGGAAGCCGCACGTCTCACGAAACGTGGAGGCCGCGTCATCGTGGTCGATTGGAAGGCGACGGCCACGCCCATGGGTCCGCCGCCGGATCGTCGCCTCGGGCAGGAAGAGGCGAAGGACATCTTCACCGTGCCCTTCCTGACCTTCAAGGAGATGTTCGAGGCCGGTCCCTACCACTACGGCATCATCTTCGAGCGGAACGAAGCCCCGCTCGGGTCCTGATTGTCATTTTTCCGCCCGTGGGGCAGACTCCAGTCGATATGACGCTACCCAACCCCCTTCGGCTTTCCTACTGGTTCAATTCGACGCCACCCCCCTTCATGGCGGTTGTCGACCGTTCCCTCTTCATCACGTTCAGCCTCCTGCTCGTGGCGGGCATCTTCGTCCGCATCGTGGCGTTGCGCCATGGCTGGGAAAAGATGACGCGGCGGCTCCTGGTCCAGACCGGCGGCAGGCTCATCTCGCTCGGCTTGTTCGGCCTAGTGCTCTACGCCTTGAGCTACGAGCGCGTCCCCGTCTTGTCTGCCCGCCTCGGGTTCCTCATCTGGATCAGCTTGGCGGGTTGGTACGTCTGGAAGACCTACACGTTCGTGCGCATCGAGATTCCCGGAGTCCAGAAGCGCCGCGAGGAACGCGAGCAGATGGATAAATGGATTCCCAAACCCAACAGCAAATAATCCCGAAAGACCCGCGCAGGCGGTTCGGGAACCGCGGCGAAGACCTTGCCGCGGTTTTCTTCATGTCCAAGGGATTCCGCATCCTGAAGCGAAACTGGTCGTGCCGCGTCGGGGAAATCGATCTCATCTGCGAGCGCGATGGCATCACGCGGTTCGTCGAGGTGAAGACGCGGAAGACGACGGCATACGGAAATCCGGAAGAAGCGGTGACACCCACGAAGCTGCGCCATCTCGCGCGGGCGATCGAGTGCTACCTCCACGCGTCATCCGCGCCACCGACGAAGTATCAGATCGACGTGCTCGGCATCCTGACGGCGTCTGGACAAAAACCGGAGTTCCACCATGTCGAGAACGTGGGGATGTGATTATTCTCTGTCGTCCCTGAGGAGCCGACGTGGCGACGTCAGGGACCCCTCCGACATCAGAGGGGTCCCTGCCTTCGCAGAAACGACAGAATAGGGATCGTCAGACAATAAGCATCGCGTCGCCGAACGAGTAGAATCGGTATTCATTCCTGATGGCGTCCGCGTAGGCGGCGAGCGCCGTGTGGCGTCCCCAGTCCGGATCGTCGTGCTTCTCGCCGATGAAGGCGGAGATGAGGACGAGGAGCGTGGACTTGGGGAGATGGAAGTTCGTGATGAGACCATCGACGGTCTTGAAACGGTATCCCGGGGTGATGAACATGCCGGTGGAGCCGTGCCGGACGCCGGATTCCAGCGCGCGGACCGTGGTGGTCCCGACCGCGATGACGCGACCGCCTGCCGCCTTCGTCCCCGCGATGAGCTGCGCGGTCTCCTCCGGGATATCGATCCACTCCTCGTGCATGACATGCTCCTCGAGCGTCTCGGTCTTGATGGGGCGGAACGTGCCGAGACCGACGTGCAGCGTCACGGTCGCGAAGCGGATGCCTGTCGACGCCAGCGATCCGATGAGCTCCGGCGTGAAATGGAACCCGGCGGTCGGCGCGGCGACGGAGCCGACCGTCCTGGCGTAGACGGTCTGATAATCTTCTTTGTCATTCCCGCGGAGGCGGGAATCCATCCCCGGTTCCCTTCGGATATACGGAGGCGTCGGCACGGTCCCGACCCGATCCGTCCAGGCGAGTATGTCTTCGGCGGTCCGTCCGAAATCCAGCTCGACCGTTCCGTCGTCACGTTTTCCGACGACCGTTGCCGTCGTTTCGTCGCCGAATGCGACCACCGACCCGACCGACAACTTCCGTCCTGGTTTCGCGAGGGCCATCCAGCGGATCCCGTCCGGACGGAGCAGGAAAATCTCGATGCCGTCCGCGGTCGAGAGCCGTGCTTTGAAGACCTTGCTGTCGTTCGCCACCAGAAGGTCGCCGGGCCGGAGAAACGCTCCGATATCGGAAAAATGCCGGTGTAGCCACGTGCCGGAAGCGCGGTCCAAGACCAGCAGCCGCGAGGCGTCACGCGGACGCATGGGTTCCTGCGCGATGCGGTCCTGTGGCAGGAAATAGTCGAAATCCGAGGTGTTCATGGTCGTCTGGGGAGATTGCCACGTCGCTTCGCTCCTCGCAACGTCGCGTCCGCTCCGCCTTGCCAGAAAACGCGAGATTTGATACGCTCCCGCCACGAATATGAAGGCCGAAATCCACCCGACGTATTACCCGAACGCGAAGATCGTCTGCGCGTGCGGCAATGTCGTGACCGCTGGTTCCACCGTGGAGGAAATCCACGTGGAGCTCTGTTCCAGCTGCCATCCGTTCTACACGGGCAAGCAGAAGCTCATCGACACG
>JAZDIB010000064.1:0-10420 GCA_043805355.1 Patescibacteria group bacterium
CGTTTTCGTCTTCGGTAATTTACCGATGGAATGTTCGCGCACCGTTATTTTCGCTTTTCCCGCGGTGACAATGCCGGTACTGCCGGTTGTATTCACGGTGACGAGCGTGCCTGTTTTCAACACACGTGTTGCATTACCAGCGCCCACGATTGCCGGCAGACCGAGCTCGCGCGAGACGATGGCCGCATGGCTCGTCCTTCCGCCGCTGTCGGTGATGATGGCCGAGGCCTGCTTCATGATGGGCACCCAGTCCGGGTCCGTCATCCGCGTCACGAGCACGTCGCCCGGCCGGAACTGCTTGATGCCCTTCGCGTCCTTGATGACATGCACGCGTCCCGCGCCGATCTTGGACCCGATGGCGAGTCCTTCGACGAGGAGTTTTCCCTTCTTCGGGAGCACGTATTCCTCGAGCACGTTCGGGTCGCGTGCGGTCGAGATGGTCTCGGGTCGCGCCTGCACGATGAAGAGCTGGCCGGTCTTGCCGTCCTTGGCCCACTCGATATCCATGGGCTGATGGCGCTTCGCGTGCTTGGAATAGTGCGCCTCGATGCGCACGCCCCAGCCGGCAAGCGTGAGGATCTCCTTGTCCGTGAGGCACGGCCGCACCCGCTGCGTGGCCGGGACCGGAAGGGTCTTCACCCCGCCGCCGGCGCCGTATGCGACGCGCGTGGTCTTGCTTCCGATGGTCCGCCCGATGATGGGGCATGTCGCCTTGCCGAGGAGCGGCTTGAAGACCGTGAACTGGTCGGGATTCACGCGGCCGAGCACCACGCTCTCGCCGAGGCCATACGCCGCGTTGATCATCAGGGCGTCGCGGAAGCCGGATTCGGTGTCGATGGTGAACATGACGCCCGCGGCCGCGAGGTCGGAGCGCACCATGCGCTGGATGCCGACCGAAAGCGCGACCTTCAGGTGGCTGTATCCCTGCTCGACGCGGTACACGATGGCACGGTCCGTGAAGAGCGAGGCGTAGCACCGCTTCACGGTCACGAGCAGATGCTCCTCGCCGCGGATGTTGAGGAACGATTCCTGTTGGCCCGCGAACGAGGCGCCCGGCAGGTCCTCGGCCGTGGCCGACGACCGCACCGCCACGTCCACCTGGCCCTTGGACCGCGTGCAGAGGTCCGCATAGGCGCGTCGTATCGCCCGTTCGACGTCCTTCGGCAGCGGCGCCTCGAGGATCATCTTCCGGACCGCGTCGCCGCGTGCATACAGGTCGCGGATGTCATGCACGTCGAGCCCGGCGAGCGCCTGTTTGATCTGCTTCTTGAGGCCGGCCCCATCAAGGAACTTCCAATACGCCGCCGACGTCGTCGCGAACCCGTCCGGGACGCGGATGCCATGCGGCGTGAGCTTGCGGAACATCTCGCCGAGCGAGGCGTTCTTGCCGCCGACCTGCGGCACGTCCGCGATGCTGATCCTGCGGAACGGTTTGACGAGGGGGATGCGTTTGTTCATATGAGGATGTCCTTAAATAGAAACTGTCATTCTGAGTCCGACGAAGAATCTTCAAATGAGTTCATCTTGAAGGTCCTTCGGTCGTTCCGCTTCCCTCAAGGACGACATTGTATTTTTTTCAGAGGATATCTCGGATTTCGATGAGGTTCACGTTGCCGGAAGTGCCGACCGGGTCGCCGGCGAGGACGATGATCTTGTCGCCCTTCTTCACGACACGCTTCTTCTTGAGGGCGCCGATGGAACGCTCGACCAGTTCCTCGACCGTCGAACATGGAGGCAAGACGAACGGCACGACGCCCCACGAGAGGTCCATCTGCCGCCGCACGCGCTCGTCGCTCGTGGCCGCGTAGATGGGAAGCGAGGGACGGTAGCTCGAGATGAGGCGCGCCGTGTCGCCGGACATGGACCCGACGAGGATGACCTTCGCCTTCACGCCGTGCGCGAGGATGTTCGCGACCTCGGAGACCGCCTCGTCGATGCTCTTGTTGGCGGAGAGGTCCGTGGTCGCCGGCAGGTCGTCGTACTTCGACGCTTCGGTCTCGCGCACGATCTCGGTCATGGTCCGGACGGCCTCGATGGGATGCTTGCCGCTCGCCGTCTCGCCCGAGAGCATGATGGCGTCGGTGTGGTCGATGACCGCGTTCGCCACGTCCGAGACCTCGGCGCGCGTCGGCCGCGGGTTGCGGATCATGGAGTCGAGCATCTGCGTCGCCACGATGACGGGTTTCGCCGCGCCGAGGCACGCGTCCACGAGCCGCTTCTGGATGAGCGGGACGTCCTGCGCCGGCATCTCGATGCCGAGGTCGCCGCGCGCCACCATGATGCCGTCCACGGCCTCCACGATCTCCTCGATGTTCTTCACGGCCTCGGGCTTCTCGATCTTGGCGATGATGCGGATGGGGTACGGATGCTGGTGGTCCGAGCCGAGCTTGTCCTCCGCGGCTTTGATGATGAAACGCAAATCGTAGATCTCCTTGGCCGTGCGCACGAACGAGAGCGCGACCCAGTCCACCCCGTGCTCCACGCCGAACTTCACGTCCGCGAGGTCCTTCTCGGTGATGGCGGAGATGGAGAGCGTCGTGTCCGGGAAGTTCACGCCCTTGTGCGGCAGGAGCGTCCCGCCGTCGATGACCCTGCAGACGACGTCCTTCCCCTTCACGGCCGTGACGGTCATGGACATGAGGCCGTCGTCCAGGAGGATGCGGTCGCCGACCTTCACGTCCTCATGCAGGGTCTCGACCGTGACGGGCAGGCGCGTCGCGGTGGGCGTTGGGACCTTGGCCGCGAGCACGACCTCGGCGCCCGGCACGAGCTCGAACCCTTCCTTCCGGATGTCGCCGACGCGGATCTTGGGGCCTTGCAGGTCCTGCATGATGGCGAGCGGCGCATCCATCTTCTCGGCGACGGCGCGGAGACGCGTGATGATCTCCGCGTGCTCCTCATGCGTCCCGTGCGAGAAGTTGAGCCGCGCGACGTTCATCCCCTCCTTCAGGAGGTCGCGGATGTTCTCCTCCGAGGAACTCGCGGGGCCGATGGTGCAGACGATCTTAGTGCGCTTTTTGGCGCGGGTGTCGGAGGTGCGTGGCATAGATATCGTGTTCAAGGCGTCGCCGTGAATTCAGCGAGCGTGACCGGGATGTCGAGCGTGCCGCCGTCGCGGAGGATGCGGAGCGTGACCGTATCGCCGGGCACGTAATGGCCGATGACGGACGCGAGGCTGAGATCGTCGCCGATGGCCACGCCGTTCACGGCGAGGAGGATGTCGCGTTCCAGGAGGCCTGCCGCTTCCGCCGGCGACCCGGGGACGACGGCGACATCGTCGGGCCCGGACCCGTGCGAGACGAGGACGCCTGTCGCGGCCGGCAGGTGTTCCGACGCCGCGAGCTCCTCGGTGATGGGGACGTACCGGATGCCGAGGAACGGCCGCGTGATGCGACCGACCTTCTGGACCTGCAGGACGTCGCGCGCCGCGAGCTCGCTCGGCAGCGCGAAGCCGATAAGCTGGCCCGAGAACGACATCGCCGTGTTCACGCCGACGACGCGACCGTACAGATCGATGAGCGGTCCGCCGGAATTCCCCGGATTGATGGCCGCGTCGGTCTGGATGGCTTCCTCGAGCACCACGGATTCGTCATACGCGTCCTTCGCCGTGAGCCGGCGGTTCAACCCCGAGATGATGCCTTTGGTCACGGTGTTGCGGAACTCGTCGAGCGCGTTGCCGATGGCGATGACCGTCTGGCCGGTCTTGAGGCCGCGTGATTCGGCGAACGTGAGGAACGGATGGTTCGCGCCGTCCACGTCGAGGATGGCGAGGTCGAGCACCGGGTCGCGCGCGAGGACCTTCGCGGCGAGTTCGGTGCCGTCGCGCATCACGACGGTATAGGAAGCACTTTCGTCCTCCACCACGTGACGGTTCGTCACGAGGAGACCGTCGGACGAGACGAAGAACCCCGACCCGCCGCCGAGCCGCTGGATACCGTCAGACGGCAGGTCCATGGTCATCCTGATGGAGACCACGGCCGGCAGGGTCTTCTCCACGACGCCGATAGTCTGCTCGTCCTCCGCAATGCCGCGGTCCTTGATCATGACGGGCGGCTGGACCGTGATGCCCGAGACCGACACCGTCGGCTGGCGGAGCATCTGAAGGAACGGCCCTCGCAACGACGGGGCGGACATGATGCCGAACAGCCCGCCGACGAGTCCACCGACGCACGCCACGACGAGGAGGATGGCGACGGACATGGTTTGCGGGACGAGATGCGGTGACCGGGGCGGTTCCATACGAAAAAAGATGCGGCCATGATACCGCATCCGCACACGCCTGTCAGACCGTTTCCCCCTCCTTACAGGTCGTCCAGCTCCTTCTTGAACTCCGCCACGTCCTCGAACGACCGGTAGACCGACGCGAAACGGATGTAGGCGACCTTGTCGAACGTCTTCAGCCGTTCCATCACGATCTCGCCGATGCGGCCGCTCGCCATCTCGGTCGCGTTCTCGCGTTGGATGTCGCGCTCGATGGTGCTCATGAGCCCGCGAACCTCCGCGTCCGTATGCGGCCGTTTCTCGAGCGCGCGCCGAAGCCCGCGCTCGACCTTCTCGCTCGTGTATGCCTCGCGGCTGCCGTCGCGCTTCACGACGGCCAAGTCGAGCAGCTCGATGCCCTCGACCGTCGAGAATCTCTGGCCGCACGACTCGCACTCGCGACGCCGACGTACGGCGGTCCCGTCCGTCGCGATGCGGGTATCGACGACTTTGGTATCCTCGTGGGCGCACGACGGGCAGAACATACGGATATCAGAATATCACCGAAGACGCGCCTCGTCGCGCGGAGGACCGTGCGCGGTCACATCATCTTCTTCCGGATGAAGGCGGGAATCTCGAGATCCTCTTCGTCGTCGGTCGGTTTCGGCTGGATGCGGGGCGGGGGCGGGACGGTCGAACGCGAGGTCTGGATGGGAGCGTACGACGGCGCCTGCACGTGCGGCTGGACCGACGCGGGTGGCGTCACGGGGTGCGGTGCCGGTTCGGGCTGGAATTCGGCAGGATACGTGGCGGGTTCGGGCGGACGTGTCGCGACCGGTTCCGGATGACGAAGCACGCCCGGCGCGGGCCGCGATGAGGCGAACGGCATGCGCTCGAGCGCTTCGGGCGGACGCGGCGGGACATAGGTGCCGGACGATAGGACGGACTTCATCTTCGTCCGTTCGGACCGGGTTTCGAATCCGGTCGCGATGACCGTGACCTTCACCTCGTCCTTCATGGTCTCGTCGATGATAGCACCGAAAATAACCTTTGCTCCCGGATCCGTGGACTGCGTGATGACCTTCGCCGCCTCGGAGACTTCGTACATACCGAGATTCGACCCACCGGTGATGGTGAAGAGGACGCCTTTGGCGCCGTCGATGGAGACCTCGAGGAGCGGCGACGCGATGGCGGCCTTCGCCGCGTCCGAGGCGCGGTTGTCGCCGTGCCCGCGACCGATGCCCATGAGCGCGGAGCCCTTGTTCGACATGATGGCCCGCACGTCCGCGAAGTCCACGTTGATGAGGCCCGGGACCGTGATGAGTTCGGAGATGCCCTGCACGCCCTGGCGAAGCACGTCGTCCGCGATCTCGAACGCGTCGAGGAGCGACGTCTTGCGGTCGATGATCTGGAGGATGCGATCGTTAGGGATCGTGATCATCGTGTCGATGCAGTCGGACAAAATTTCGTGCGCGCCGTCTGCGATGGCCTTACGCTGCGCGCCCTCGAACATGAATGGCTTGGTCACGACCGCGACGGTGAGCGCGCCGAGCTCCTTGGCGATGGCCGCGACCTTCGGGCCTGCACCGGATCCCGTTCCGCCGCCGAGGCCACACGTCACGAAGACCATGTCCGAGTTCTTCAGCGCCTCGCGGATCTCCGCTTCGCTCTCGTCCGCCGCGCGCGCGCCGACCTCCGGGTCCATGCCCGCACCGAGGCCGCGCGTCACGGTCTGTCCGATATGCAGCTTCACGGGCGCCAACGAATGATGGAGGGCCTGGACGTCGGTGTTGATCGCGATGAACTCGACCCCGCGGATCTTGGACGTGATCATCCGGTTCACGGCAGAACCGCCGGACCCGCCGACGCCCACCACCTTGATCTTCGCGAACGTCTCGATTGGAGGATTGATCTCTCCCATAGCATTGAATACGTGATGTATTCTTTATCGGCTCCATTGAGCCTAAAATGTGTTCGTCCCTCTGTCGGTACGATACAAACCGACACCGGGGATGTCAAACAACTCCCCTTGTCATTCCCGCGCAGGCGGGAATCCATTTCCTCGAAGTAGAGTGACGTTCGGTTTGGTCTTTCTGGATTCCCGTCTTCACGGGAATGACAACGGGGGTGCGGGAATGACGGAGACAGAGGGGTTCCTGTTTTCACAGGAACGACAGAAGTCGGAACGACAGACAAGAAAAAACCGCGGACGACGAGGGTCGAACGCGGCTTATCGAGACATCCGTGGCAGAATGAAGGGTCAACTCGCGGAAACCGCAGCCGGGCCGTTGGAGAAACACCTGTGGGTAAGACGGGCGACGAACCAGCACCACCGTCTGCCGTCCCACGAGAGGAAACGAATCCACAAGCAGCCGGCGGGGTCGCGATACACGGTACCCCAGAAGCAGACGCTTTTTCCCCTCCACTCCTTCGGGATGAGTTTCGGATGAGCAAGAAGGTGGTCGAGGACCTGCGCTGGAAGCACCTTCTTGTCTGCGAGTCGCTTTGCCAAGTCTGTCCCGATGATCAAACCACCCTGTTGGTCTTGGTCGAGATGGAGCGCAACCGTCGCAGGATTCCAGGTGAACTTCCCCGTGACCCGACCCGGCACCTGATGCACCTCTTCGGCAAGACTAAGGCGTTCAGGGGCGAAGGGCGGGGCGTCGCAGTCGATGATGTGTTTCCTCACGTTCAGATCCCTTCGTTTGTCTGTGTCGTGTCAAAGGAACCGCCATCTGAATATCACGAATCGGGGGCCGTGTAAATGCTTGGTTGTGGTCCCGGGGGAGGGGGCGTGCCGACGGCCGGGACCCCTCCGAAAACAGAGGGGTTCCTGCCTTCGCAGGAACGACAGGTAAAAAAAGACAGGTCTCCCCGCCCTTCCCCTCCGACTCCACTCACCACCACCCACTCACTACCAACAGCCGCCCCTACGGCATGAAGCTCTTCATCACTTTCTTGAACGGCGATGAGATCTTCGTGAGGAATCCCTTGCCTGCTCCCCCGCCCCCCCAGCTGTGGCGTGGTGTCTCGAGGTCCCGGCGTTCAGCCTCGAAGCCCCAGAGCGCTAGGCCGACGGCCGTGCTGAACGTCGGGTCCATGGCGAACTCCGGCATGGAGCTCTGGATGCTCGGGAAGCCGATGGCACACGGTAGCTGAAGCATCCGCTTACCGACCTCCACCATGCCGGGCAGCTTAGCTCCGCCGCCGGTGAGGACGACGCCTGCCGGGAGCATACCCGCGCGGTCGATCTTGCGGAGCTCGGCATCCACCTTCTCGAACATCTCCTCGACGCGCGCCTCGATGATGTCGCTTACGTACCGGATGGAGACGATCTCGGTCTGATCCGCCCCGAACTCGCGCAAGTCGATCTCGTCGTGCTTATCCACATCGTCCGGCACGGCATGCCCGACCGACCGCTTGATGTTCTCCGCGACCTCGAGCGAGACCCGGAGCCCGATGGCGATGTCGGACGTGACGTGATCGGCCCCGATAGGCACCGTCGCCGCGTGCAGGAGTTCCCCTTCTTCGTAAATGGCGATGCCTGTGGTCGACGCGCCGACGATGAGGACACATACACCGAGCTCCCGCTGGCGCGGCTGTGTCACGGCCTCGGCCGCGGCGAGAGGTGAATACACGAGCTCGGTGATGTCCAACCCTGTCCGAAATACGGCCTTGGTCACGTTCCGGACATGACTGGAGAGCCCCTGAATGACGTGCACATCCGCCTCGAGGCGGATGCCCTGCATGCCGATGGGATCCTTGATGCCTCCCTGTCCGTCGACCGAGAAAGCGCGCGGGAGCACGTGGAGGATTTCCTGGTTCGCGGGATTCACGACGGCGCGGGCCGATTCGAGCACGCGGGCCACGTCTTCGGAACGGATATCCCCATCCGGGCGCGACACGCCGATGACTCCCTTCGCCTCCTGGGCGAGGATGTGCGTCCCGCCGATGCCGACGTAGGCCTCCTGGATCGGGACCCCGACCTGACGTTCCGCCTGTTCAAGCGCGCTGGAAATGGAACTGACCGCATCCTCGAGCGAGCTGATGCAGCCTTTGGAGATGCCGAGCGCCGGGACCTCGGTCACGCCGATGATATTCAATCCTGTCCGGCGTTCCGGCAACGAAATCACCTGCCCGACCGCGACGCGGATATGGGAGCTTCCGAGATCTAGGCCTGTGAGGAATCGCTCTTTCATAGGCGCTGAAGCGCGCGAAGGACGTGCGGCCACAAAACGAGGAGCCCGACGATGGCCGCTGTCGCTGATGCGAGAAGGACGGCGGCAGCCATCAGGTCTTTGATGTCCCGGACATACGCATGAAGGCGCGGCTTGAACAGATCCACCATCCGCTCCACCATGCTGTTCACCAATTCTAGCACAAGAACCGCCCCTATCGCGAGCAGGAGCACGACGCGCTCGACGGAACCGAGCGGAAAGAACCAGACCGCGGCGAACACGAGGAGTCCGATGGCGAGCTGGAGTCGAAAACTCTGTTCGGTCCGAAACGCGACACAGAGCCCGCGCCAGGCGTTCCCGAGACTCCGGACGAACGAGGAGATGCCGCTCATACGCCGGTGAGGACGCGCGTCACGGCGCGTTCCTGGAGACCGAACATCCGCTTCTCCTGGGCGGCCGTCGCGTGGTCGAGCCCGAGGAGATGCAACGTCCCGTGCGCGACGAGGCGCACGATCTCCTCCGGGATCTTCACGCCATGCTTCTTGGCCTCGCGGCTGGCGAATGTCGCGGCGATGACGATGTCGCCCCATTCCTTTTCCGCGGCGTGTGCCTTGAGCACGCCGTCCCCTGCCCCGAACGACAGCACGTCGGTCGGCTTGGCGATGCCGCGGTATCTCCGGTTCAAGGTCGCGATGTCCCGATCCGTCACGAACCGCACGGCGACAGACCCGGAGGCCGTCCGTCGCGCCGCCGCGAACGCGGAACGAACCGCGTCGTCGATGCGGCGGGTCATCCGGGCGGGCACGCGGCCCGAGACGTTCACGGTCATCATGGCGTCGTCCCCCCTGATCCGGTCGTGGTCTCCGTCGTCGTGGCGATGACCGGCACCGGCTGCGTCACGACGCCGCTCGCGGTGGCCGACGGCTCGAACGGAAGAGCTTCGCCGGTGGTGAGCGCGGAGTCGACGGCCATCCCTGACAGCACGAGGGAGTTCATCATCATGTAGTACGTCGTCCGGTAGTTGATGAAGGACTGCCCGTCGATGTCGTAGGTGAAGACGAACACGCGATTGCCCCACGGCACGTAGGTCGTGAGCTGGTCCACGCCGATGATGCCTTCGTATCCACCCTTGCTCCGGTACGCCATGACCTGCGTCGGGTTCACGCCCGGATGCGTGTCGAGGTACCACTGGAGGATCTCCTTCTTCTGGGGATTCGATTCGATGCTGATGAGGAACGTCTCGCCGTGGTGCGTGTCGATGGTCGCCTTAGTGCCGTCAGCCGGGTCCATGGTGACGCTCCACGGCGTCGGGATGCTCATGACCCATCCGACTGGCGCCGTGACGACCTTGACCAGCGCGGAATCCAGCAGGCGCACCGGCGCATCCTGTGAGGGATTATAGAGATGGAACACCTCGTTGCCGTCGTTGAACCCGTCACCTTCCGTGTCGGGATTGCGCGAATCCGTGCCGAAAAGCGTTTCCTCGAGGTCCGTAAGGCCGTCCGAATCCGTGTCGAGACCGGCGGGCGGCAAGGTGGGCTGTACCGGGGGCGCGGGCGGCTCCAGGGCGACGGACACCGTCGCTTCCTCGCTCGGCCCGGAAGGGCCGGACGCGTTCACGGCGATGGCGCGGTAGGTATACGAGGAGCCCGGCGTCACGCTCGTGTCCTGGAACGAGACGCTGTTCGGAGGCAGGTTCGTGATTTCGATGAACGCGCCCCCGCCTTCACGGCGCTCGATGCGGAATCCGGATTCGTTCGCGGACGTGTCGGTCCAGCTTACGGTGGCGTTCTGCGATCCCGTGGACGTGGCCGAGATGCCGGAAGGCGAGGTCGGGACCGGAACCGGCTTCGGGGTCTCGACGACGACCGGCGTCGGCGTCGGTGCCTGTGGCGAGAAGAGAAGGTCGTAGTTGAAATAGACGAATCCCCCGCCAATCGCGAGGATGAGGACGCTGATGATGGCGAACACCCACGGCCATTTCCGCGGAGCTGGAGCCCCTGGCTCCGCAGCCGGGACGTTCGTCCGCTGTTCGTCGACGC
>JAZDIB010000065.1:0-31560 GCA_043805355.1 Patescibacteria group bacterium
CGTTCACGAATAAGGCGAGCCGCGAGATGCTCGACCGCGTGTCGGCGCTCGCCGGCCTCGAGGCGAAGGGCATCTGGGGCGGCACGTTCCACTCCATCGCGAACCGGCTGCTGCGGATGAACGTCGTGACAGCCGGGTTCGGGTACACGCCGAGCTTCACCATCCTCGACGAGGAGGACGCGCGGTCCCTCGTGAAGGCCGTGATGAAGGAGCTGAAGATCGACCCGAAGGCGCGACGCTTCCCCTCGGCCGCGGTCGTGCAGAACATCCTGTCGTACGGACGCAACGTGATGGTGCCGGTCGAGGAGGCGCTTGAGATGAAGCATCCCAACTTCGCGCCGTTCTCGGGCGAGATCGAGGAGATCGGCCGCATCTACGCCACGCGCAAGCGCAACGCGAACTCGATGGACTTCGACGACCTGCTCGTCAACTTCCTCGCGCTCGTCGAGCACCCGGACATCGGCCCCATGCTCGCGGAGCGCTTCCGGTACGTGCTCGTGGACGAGTACCAGGACACGAACGCCCTGCAGGCCGCCATCGTGCGCGGCATCGGGCGCACGCACCGCAACGTGCTCGTGGTCGGCGACGACGCGCAGTCCATCTACGCGTTCCGCGGCGCGGACGTGAAGAACATCCTCCGGTTCCCGACCGAGTGGCCGGACGCCAAGGTCTTCAAGCTTCTCACCAACTACCGGTCCGTGCCGGAGATCCTCGATCTCGCCAACGAATCGCTCGCGCACAACGTGGGGCAGTTCGAGAAGGAGCTCGTCGGCGTGAAGCCGCGCGGGAAGAAGCCACTCCTCGTACCAGCGTCATCGGCGCGGCAGGAGGCGACGTACGTGGCCGAGCAGGTCCTGGCCCTGCGCGCCGAAGGGGTCGCGCTCGGGAACATCGCGGTGCTCTTCCGTTCGTCCGCGCATTCGCAGTCGCTCGAAATGGAACTCGTGAAGCGCGACGTGCCGTACGAGTACCGCGGGGGCATGAAGTTCTTCGGCCGTGCGCACATCAAGGACGTCCTCGCGTACCTCCGCATCGGCGGCAACCCGCAGGACGAGGCCGCGTGGCTGCGCATCCTGAACATTCAGGAGGGCATCGGCGCCGTGACGGCCGCGTCGCTCGCGCGGCAGGCCATCGTCGCGACGGACCTCTCGACCATCCTCGGCGCCGACGTGGCGCAGGCGCTCCCGGCCCGCGCGCGCGGCGGATGGTCCGCGCTCACGACGACGCTCCGCGACGCGGTGGCGAACCGCAAGGACCCCGCATCCATGGTGCGGACCATCGTGACGTCGTCCTATCAGGATCGCCTGGAACGCGAGTATCCGGATTTCCGCGACCGCCTCGAGGACCTCGAACAGCTCGCGCTCTTCGCCGAGGGCTATCCCGACCTCACCGCGTTCCTCGCCGACATCTCGCTCTACGACGACGTGCTCGCGGGCCGCGACCGGGGCGCCGGCTACGACGCCGAGCGCATGATCCTCTCCACCATCCATCAGGCGAAAGGCCTCGAATGGGACACGGTCTTCGTCATCCACCTCGCCGACAACGCGTTCCCGAGCCGCTACGCCATGGACTCGGAGGACCAGATCGAGGAGGAGCGTCGCCTCTTCTACGTCGCGTCGACCCGCGCCCGCAACCGCCTCGTGCTGACGTATCCCATGACCATGGGCACCGAGACGCTCGTGTTCAACCGGCCGTCCATGTTCATCGAAGAACTCCCGCCGCGCCTCCTCGACCGCGTCGAGCTGCGCGAGGCCCGGTCCGTCGCCCCGCCTCGCGACAGCGGATTCTCGTTCGACGGAGGATTCCACGACGACGAGACGATCGTCATCGACCGGACCGGAGAGCGGACCTCGTCAGCACGGCCCGGGAGTGCGACGGTCTGGAAGAAGAAGACATAAAACTTCCATCTTCCTTTTTGCCACATCGCAAAAGGAAGCGAAAAAGGATGTTGGGGGCGGCAGAACTCGCTCAACGTGAAAGCATTCAAGCATAGGCTTTCACTATATCGCTCAGACAGGCTGGCGCCCCCAAACCCCGGGGGATATGACAAATATGTCATCCTGAGGGAAAGCGGAGCGACCGAAGGACCTTCCTGATAGGAACGGCTGCCGAGAGCATCGAACAAACGAAACATCCGCCGGAGCGGATGGAGAGAGGGTCATCCCGCGAGCTTGAGGCGGAATGGAGGGTGGGGGATGTGGAGCCGTATGGGCCGTTCGAAGGCCCGGACGAACGAGCGGCCGTCCCAGCGTCCTTCGCGGTCGCAGAACGGTGAACGGCAGTCCAACCGGAGGCACGCGATGGCACCATACCCGTCGGCGACGGCCGTCGTCCACGCGGGGTCGAACGCGCCTTCGTTCAGGTAGAGCGTCACGTCCTCGCCCGCGAGGATGGCGTAGCCGCACATGGCGCAGCGGATGACCCCGGCCATCACGGCATCGAGGGCGCACGCCGGACACTCCGGATGTTCGGAGAGGAACGTCTTGGACGGCCAGAATTCCTCACCGTAGATGTCGAGCGCGTACCGCTCGGCCCCCGGATGCCCGCACGGATAGTCGGTGTCCTTCCAAGATTTCCGGATGATGCGGCAGCGTTCCAGCGGCGGATATTCCCGGCACCCCCAGTGACCGGCGGCGATAGGGATGAACGCGACGGCGAGGAGCTTCCCGAAGGTCGTCTCGAGTTGTTCCATCGTCCTCCTCTTTCCAAAGAGCGTTTGATGCATCCATTTGAGCATGATGCGGACAGGGAGGCAAGGCACGTCGCTCGCGAGCGACGTGCCAAGGTTGGCCAGCATCGACGTTGTCGGCTACCATGGCGGAATATGGGGACCGTCGAAGAATTGACGCAAAGGATCGTGGAGTTTCGGGATGCGCGGGATTGGAAGCAATTTCACAATCCGAAGGACATTTCCCTTTCCCTGGTCCTTGAGGCCACTGAGGTGATGGAGCACTTCCAATGGAAGAACCCCGAAGAGATGCAGAAGCATCTATCCGAACATCGAGGCGAAGTCGGTGAAGAGTTGGCCGATGTCCTATATTGGATCCTTTTGATGGGGCATGACTTTGGGATAGATGTCTTAGGCGCGCTCGAGACAAAAATCGAAAAGAACGCATCGAAATACCCGGTCGAGAAAGCGAAGGGCGTCCATACGAAATATGACAAGCTCTGACGTATGATTGTGTACCAATCGAACAAAGCTGATTTTTTGGATCAAGTCCGCGCAAATGCCATAGACAGCATCATTTCGGACTTCTACTACAAAGCTACAGGGAGACATGTCGGAAGGGCTGAACAAGATTCGTGGCGGAAATCGATGAGATACATGCGCGACGTCTTGAGCGACGTCGCCATACCCGGGAATGCGGGCGTCTCAATCGAATATCAGATTCCGCTGACGGCAAAGCGAATCGATTTCATCTTGACGGGGCAGAATGAACGGAAGGAGGACCATGCGGTCCTGATTGAGCTGAAGCAATGGTCAGAGGCCGAGTTGACGGATAAGGATGGAATCGTGAAGACATCATTTTTCGGTGAAGTGAGCCATCCGTCGTATCAAGTCTGGACATACGCGGCGCTACTGGAAGGATTTTGTGAGACGGTCCACAAGGAGCATGTGCAGTTGCGCCCTTGCGCGTATCTGCACAATTATATCGAGGATAATGTAATCAAGAACGTCTTTTATTCCGACTATACGTCGAAGGCGCCGGTGTTCCTCGAAGGCGACGAGGAGAAGCTCAAGTTGCGAGAGTTCATCAAACGGTTCGTGAAGTTCGGAGATGCCACCGGGGTGATGTATCGGATCGACAATGGGAGGATCAAGCCGTCGAAGAGTTTGGCCGACAGCCTTGCAAGCATGCTCAAAGGCAACAAGGAGTTCCTCATGATAGATGACCAGAAGGTCGTCTACGAGACAGCGAAGGCGCTAGCGAAGAAATCCGCAACGGGCGAGAAGAATGTGTTTATCGTCAAAGGAGGCCCGGGTACCGGAAAGTCGGTCGTTGCCGTGAATCTACTGGTCGAGTTGATTCAAGGGGAGCTTGTCGCCCAGTATGTGACGAAAAACGCCGCGCCTCGAGCGGTATATGAAAGCCTGCTGACGGGCACGATGAAAAAGACGCATATCAGCAATTTGTTTTCCGGTTCCGGTTCGTATGTCGGCGTCAAGAAGAATTCGTTTGACGCATTGATTGTCGATGAGGCCCACCGACTCAACGCCAAATCGGGCATGTATCGGAATCTCGGTGAGAATCAGGTCAAAGAGATTATCCAAGCCGCTAAGTTCTCAGTCTTTTTCTTGGATGAGGATCAGAGGGTCACATGGCACGACATCGGAGAGATGGAGGAAATCAGACGTCAGGCGAATTCATGCGGCGCGAAAGTCCACGTCATGGATCTCACGTCTCAATTCCGGTGCAACGGTTCGAATGGATATCTTGCATGGCTTGACGACGTGTTGCAGATACGTGAGACGGCGAACGTGTTCCTCGAGGGGATTGCATACGATTTTCAGATTGTCGATTCGCCAGATACGTTGCGTGATTTGATTGTCGAAAAGAACCAAGAACGGAATCGTGCCAGGCTTGTCTCGGGATATTGCTGGGATTGGGCCAGCAAGAAGGACAAGACGAAGATGGATATCGAATTTCCAGAACATGATTTTGCGATGAAGTGGAACCTCGCGAGCGAGGGGAACCTCTGGATTCTTTCGAAGAAGTCCGTCAACGAAGTCGGGTGCATCCATACCTCCCAGGGGCTGGAGTTGGACTACGTCGGCGTCATCGTCGGTCCGGATTTCGTCGTCCGGGACGGAAAAACCGTCACCGACCCCAAAAAACGCGCGCGGACCGATGCGTCGTTGAAAGGGTACATCCAAGCATCCAAAACACATCCCGTCGAAGCAAAGAGGAAGGCTGACGCAATCATCAAGAACACCTATCGGACGCTCATGACTCGCGGGATGAAGGGGTGCTACGTGTATTTTACCGATAAAGAGACGGAAGAACATTTCAAGAGACGACTCGTCGCTACATGTGAGGTCGTCGGAGGTGGAATGTCATCCATCCACAAACCGACAAGAAAACGAGCGAAACGGCCGGATTGACCGGCGGGCCGTGCGTGATAGCATGGAGGCAGAGGTGCGGGGGTAAATATTCGAAACAATATGACCTCTGATACGACTATCACGTTCATCATCAACGCGTACGGCGCGATCATCGCCGTTGTCGCATTGTTCTTGGGGTTGCTGGCGATCGTCTGGAAGGGAAAGTCTGAAATCAGCGAATCGATCGAGAAATCACTCGGCCCATTCAGGGATGAGATGCGCGTATTCAGTGACCGGATATGCAATCACGATCAAGAGATAGGAGAGCTGCGAGGGAAATATGGGCAGTCGCATAGCCCGATGAAGCCGAATGAGATGGGGACGAGGTTGTTGGAGGATAGCTCGTTCAACCTACTGTATCCGAAGGTGAAGGATCGGATATTCAAGACGCTGGATGGGATGGGGACGCGGACGGAATACGATGCGGAGAAGAACGCGCGGGTCGCGCTGAAGCAGTTCGAGAACGACCCGGTCATGGATGACGTCAAGGAATACGTCGTGAACCATCCGGAGGAGCCGCTTGAATTGATCTACATGGTCGCATCTTGGGTCATTCGTGAGGATTACTGGAAGGGCAGGAAAACGTCCTGAGAAGCGCGGTCGGGCGTTATCGCTTGAAAATACCGAGATATTGCGCTACGGTCGGTGCCGATATGCGATCGGCATCCGCTCGGCTTCCGGGGCATCCGGACCATGCATGCGACCTCGTGGCCGAGGCCATCGTGGACGAGTACGTCCGCCGCGACCCCGCGACGCGGATTCAGGTCGGCGTGGTGGGCGGCCGCGGGGTCATGTTCGTGTCGGGCGACGTCGCCTCGACCGCGGACTTCGACGTCTCGGCGCTCGTGAAGCGGACGCTCGGCTCGCTCGGCGTCACGGACGACATCGAGCCGTTCGTCTCCATCGAGCCCGTGGACGCGGCGCTCGTCGCGTCGTTCCGCCAGCATGCGCATGCGCCGCTCACGGCCGTCGGCTACGCGACGTCGGAGACGCCGGAGGGGATGCCGTCGGTCGTGGTAGATGCACGACGTGTCGCGAAGGCGCTCGACGCGAAGCGGACCGGCGACCCGGAATGGTTCTGGCTCGGACCGGACGCGGAGGTGACGGCGTTCGGCGACGGCCGCCGCATCGACCGTGTCGTCGTGACGCTCGAGCACGGGGCCGAACCGCTCACGTCCGTCCGCCGCAGGATCGAGGAGGAGGTCCGGTCCATCGCCGAGGACGCGACCGTCCTCGTGAATCCCACAGGCGCCTGCGAGCGTCGCGGCCTCGCATCGCGCTCCGGCGCAAGCGGCCGCGCCGTGCCGTATGGCTCCCTCATCCCGCCCGCGCCCTCGACCGTCGGTCGCGATCCGCTCTCCGCGGAGAAGGCCGGCGCCTGGCTCTGCCGCGCGGCCGCACGTTCGCTCCTCGTCGACGGCATCCGCGCCGTCCAGGTCCGCGCGACGTATCTGCCCGGCGACGTGAAGCCGTCGCATGTCGTGGCCCGCGACGAGAAGGGGAACGACCTGACGTCCCGCCTCGCGCCCGGCGTCCTCTCGCTCGACCGCGTGATGGCCGAGTGGTGGCGTCCCGGCCTGAACGTCGACGCCCATCGCTGGGGATTCGCCGGCGAAGCAGGGATGCCGTGGGAGGAAGGTCGGTGAGGACGAGCATTTCGGCGGACGGCGGCATTGACGTGACCGCCGTTTCTTGGTATCAGTCCGGCAGGTCTTTTCCCTATTGAAAGGAGAACCGTCGGTGACGCACGAATCGAGAAGGTCCATCATCGAGAAGACGCTTGGCGTCACGTTCAGGAACCATCTGCTCCTCATGGAGGCGCTGACGCATCCGTCGTACGCCTCGGAAGGCGTCGTGCATCCGGTCCGCAATTTCCAGCGGCTCGAGTTCCTCGGCGACACGGTCCTGCAGATGGAGGTCACCGAGGCCATCTATGGGATGTTCCCGCAGGCGTCCGATGGCGACTTGACGATCGTCCGGTCCGCCCTCGTGTGCAACGAGACCCTCGGTCGCATCGGGATGGAGCTGAACCTCGACGCGGCCGCGTATCTCTCGTGGTACATGCGGATGAGCAGCTGCATGTTCCCGGATACGCGCTCCTATCTCTGCGCGTGCCTGCTCGAGGCCCTCCTCGGCGCCCTCTACCTCGACCAGGGCCATGATGCCTGCCGCGACGTGGTCGGACGTCACATCGTCCAGCATCTCCAGGCGCTGTGCGAGGACTACCGCATCGCCAAACGCGATCCGCAGACGCACGTCGTGCCGCCGGCCTCCATGACGGTCGTCCTGGCACCGGAGCCGCCGAGTCCTCCGGTCCCGTTGACGCCGTCGGAGCTCGAGGCGCTCGTCGCGGACGAGGATCAGGAGCAGGGGGCGGACGTGATCCACGCGCTCTGCACGCTCGTCGTCCAGCACTTCCCGAAGGCCCCGACCTTCGCGGCCTATCCCGCATCTCCGAGGCGCACCTGGAACGGCACTGGGATGTACGTGGGCGAATGTCGCGTCTGCGGCATCGTCGTCACGCGGTCGAGCGCCACGACCAAGCGGGACGCGATCAGGCGGGCCGCAGGCATCGCGTTCCGGCACTTCGATCGTTGGAAGGAGAACCTCCTGCTCATGTCGCAGACGGCCGACCCGTCCCCGTGAAGCGGTCTTCGTCCGGCTCGCCATCTCTCGGCGGGCTTTTTCGTTTCGGGCTGGCGCGCGTCCGTGCCGGTCTGCTACACTCGTGTCCGTTATGAAAAACCGACACGCGCTCCTCCCGTTCATCGCCTCCTTATTCATCCTGACCGGCGCCGGGTGCGGCACTCCTGCGCCCGCGTCGCCCATCGCCGTCCAGCCCATCCAACCGGCCCAGACGACGACCCCAACACCCCCACCCGTTATGACCGACACCCAGCCCGCATCATCCACGGAAGCCCTCGCGTTCCCCGGCATCCTCCCGGACGAACAGGTCATGGACAAGATCGTGCGCATCGTGACCGATGCGGGCGAGATCACGTTCGAGCTCCTGCCGAAGGAAGGCCCGAAAGCCGCGTCCAACTTCGTGTATCTCGCGACGAAGAAGTTCTACGACGGCCTCATCTTCCATCGCGTCGAGTCGTGGGTCATCCAAGGCGGCGACCCGACCGGCACGGGCATGGGCGGTCCGGGCTACCGCTTCGAGGACGACAAAGTCAACCTCCCGTACGAGAAGGGCATCGTCGCCATGGCGAACTCCGGCCCGAACACCAACGGCTCGCAGTTCTTCATCATGAAGAACCCGGTGCCGCTCGACCCGGCGTATTCCGTCTTCGGCCGCGTGCTCTCGGGCCAGGACATCGTGGACAAGATCACGGTCGGGACCAAGATGCTCTCGGTCACGGTCGAGGACAAGAAATAACCTCGGAATCGAAATGAAACCGTCCCGATGAGCATCGGGACGGTTTTCTGTCATATGTCGGCTGGAAATCTGTTGGAAAAACGGCTAAGATATGGATATGAAACCAAAGATTCTGGTGCGTGTCGCCATCGTCGTGCTGTTGATGGGCGTGTCCGTGTATCTCGGACGCGGATATCTCCGCGACGCCTACACCGCCTGGCGCACCCCAAGCCTCCCGCCGGCGACCGCGTATCGTCCGTCGGTCCGGCCGGTCGGTTCCGCGACCGTGCCCGAGGGGCCTTCGCCGTTCGAGGCGGGCTACTCCACGTCCGAGCACTACATGCTCGAGACCGAACCCGTGGTGAAGGCGCAGCCTTCGGACACGGCTCTCCTTTCCTTCACGGGGACGCTGCCGACGGAGGTGAACCTCGCGGTCCCGTTCACGTCGCAGGCGCCGACCGCGGATTGGGGCGAGCCGTACCAGGAAGCGTGCGAAGAGGCGTCCGCCATCATGGTCAACGGGTACTACCGCGGCGAGACCGGCGTCATGGACATCCTGAAGGCGGACGAGGCCATCAAGAAGCTCGTCGCATATGAGAAGGCGTCGCTCGGGTTCTACGAGGACACGACCGCGGCGGAATTCGCGCAGGTCATCCGCGACTACTACGGCTACCGCGACGTCATCGTCCAACCGTTCGACACGACGGACGACCTGAAGCGCGTCGTGGCGCTCGGCTATCCGGTCATCGTGCCCATGGCGGGCAAACTGCTCAACAACCCCAACTTCAAGAACGGCGGGCCGCTGTACCACATGCTCGTCATCCGCGGCTATGCGAACAACCTCTTCATCACGAACGATCCCGGCACGCGCAAAGGCGAAGGGTACACCTATGACGAGGCCACCATCATGAACGCCGCGCACGACTGGAACGGCGGCGAGGTGACGAACGGCCAGCGCGTCATGCTTGTCATCGTCCCGAATCCGTCGTAAGTATGATGCATACCGATATGAACACACGATTGAAGGTCTTCGGCCTCATCCTCGCGGTCGCCCTCGCGGCGGGAGGATTGGCGTTCGCCATCCGCGCCCAGAACCTGCGCATCGCCGCCCAACGCGAAGCGGAACGTATCGCGAACGAGACGCTGACGGAGACGCCGGCCGTGGTCACGCCGACGGTTCCGGAGCCGGTCAGTATTCCGTCGTTCGAGGGTTTGAAAGTCGTCTCTTCGACCGATCAGGGGGAATATGCGAGTCCTTATCCTGCGGTATGGTACTCCGACCCGACGGATTCCATTCGCGTGAGGTGGTTCGTCGCACAAGGCGACAGTCTTCTGAACGGACAAATGATTTATGGAAGCGCTGTCGCGTTCGAGAGTCAGTTCAGTTGGAAAGTCGAGGATGCCGACGGCGGGACGATCGTGTCTGGATACGAGATAGCGAATCAGCCGGATGTCGGTATTCCCGGCCCCTTCGAGTTCCCGATCTACTTCGATAAGGTCTCGCCGACTCCGAGAGGCTTCCTTGTTTTGTATGAGGCATCCGCGAAGGACGGGACGCCCATCCATGTGCTTCGTATTCCCGTGACGTTCTCGCAGGAGACGGAGACAGTGAACGTCTATTTCGGGAACACGGTGGAGAACCCGAACGCGATGGATTGCTCGCTCGTATACCCGGTCAAACGAATCGTTCCGAAGGGGGACGAATCCGTCGCGGCCCATGCGCTCCTTGCCGGACCGACAGCATCGGAAAAACGCGCCGGATACTACACGAGCATTCCGGACGGAGTCGTCATCCAAAGCACGTTCACCGGTGAAGGATCCGTGGACGTCGATTTCAGCCAGACTTTGCAAGATAGCGTCGGCGGTTCGTGCCGCGTCGAGGCGATTCGCTCCCAAATCCTGACCACCATCGCGCAAGGAAACGCGGAGAGGGATTACATCAACATCTTGATCGACGGTCGCACCAAAGATATCCTCCAGCCCTGACATGCCGCATCTTCTCCTCGCTTTGGTTGCAGGTGCCGTCTCGGGAGCCGCGCTGCTCCTGCTCTCGCATCTCGCGCCTCGATTCGGTGCGGGGAGGTTCTTCAAGGACATCGATAAGCCCGTCCTGTTGGGGAGGAGCGTTACGCGGGGCGAGTCGCATGCCGTCGGCATCGCGGTGCATCTCGCGCTCTCCGCGGCGTTCGGCGCCGGGTTTGCGGTCCTCGTCGATCAGGGCATCTTCTCCGGGTATGTCGCGGTCCCCATCTTCATCTGGGGCGCGGCGTTTGCGCTCGTGAACGGGCTCGTCGTCCTCCCGCTCGAAGGGCATGGCCTATTCGGGGCGAAGGAGGACGTGTGGTTCCCCATCGACCTCGTGGTCACGAGCCTGCTCTGGGCCGTGCTGTTCTGGTGGATCGTCCGCTTATGGTCCGCGTTCGTCATCTTCTCTTGACCGCCGGCGCGGTCCTCGTGGCCTCCATCGCCCTCGGCGCTGGGGCGCTCTTCGCGGGGTCGCGCATCGTCGCGGATGCGGCGTCGGCCGTCGCGGAGACGAGCGAGCGCGCCGACCTCACGCCGCCGCCCGCGTTCATGTGGGCGCTGCCCGAGGCAGGGGAGCGCGTCGATGCCGTGACGTTGGCCATCGTCGGTGACGTGATGCTCGACCGCAACGTGGCCACGCGCATCCGACGCGCGGGCGACGACGCGTATCCCTTCGCGAAGGTGAAGACGGACAGCCGGTTCGCGGACGCGGACCTCCGCGTGATGAACCTGGAGGGACCGGTCACGACCAAGCGCGCGGCGCCGGACAAGGGTGAGGTGGATTTCATGTTCGACCCGCGGTTCGTGTCGGTGCTGAAGGAGGTCGGGTTCGGCGCGGCGTCGCAGGCGAACAACCATACGCTGGACCAGGGACGCGCGGGAGCCGACGATTCGCGGGAGCGTCTCATCGCCGGCGGTCTGCTCGCGTTCGGCGACCAATCGGACGACGGCACCGTGGCCATCGCGACCACGACCATCCGCGGACGCCGCATCGCGTTCGTCGGCTTCGACGAGACGACATCGCGGCTCGACGAGGAGACGGCGTCGTCCACGCTCGCGGTCGCGCGGCGGCATGCGGACACGGTCATCGCCGTCATGCACTGGGGCGCGGAATACCAGGACAAGCCGCTCCGGTCGGTCCAGGAGCGCGCGCATTGGCTCATCGACCACGGCGTCGACGTCGTCATCGGCGGCCATCCGCACTGGGCGCAGGGCGTGTCGGTCTACAGGGGGAAACCCATCCTCTGGTCGCTCGGCAATTTCGTGTTCGACCAGGACTGGTCCGCGAACACCAAGAAAGGATTGACCGTGCGCCTCACCGTTTCCGACCTCGAGACTGCCATCGAACTGAACCCGGTCCAGATCGACGCAAGCCAGCCGCGGTTCCTCGACGGCACGGAACGCGACGACCGCCTCCGCGACCTCGCCTCCATCTCCGACGCCGCGCTCACACACCAGATTCTCCAGGGCAAGGTCGTGATCCCGAAAGAGTGAGGATCCATATCGTGCATGCGCATCTTCCAGGTGTCGGAATTCATCGAGACGATCAACATCGTCCTGCGCGGGATGTGGCAGGGCGAGGAGATCGGCGTGGAAGGGGAGGTGTCCGGGTTCCGCGTGTCGCAGGGGCAATGGGTCTCGTTCGACCTGAAGGATCCGCAGGGCCTCGTGAACGTGTTCATGCCTGTCTGGAACCTCCGCGTGCCGGTCGCGGACGGGATGCGGGTCCGCGCCATCGGCATCCCGCGCATCTATCCGAAGTACGGCAAGTTCTCCCTGTCGGCCGAGCGCCTCGAGCTCGTGGGCGAGGGCGCGCTCGCGAAGGCGTTGGCGATGCTCCGGAAGAAGCTGGAGGAGGAAGGGCTGTTCGACCCATCGCGCAAGCGGCCGTTGCCGCGGTTCCCGGAGCGCATCGCGCTCATCGCGTCGCGGGAGAGCGCGGCCTACGGCGACTTCATCCGCGTGCTCGGCGAGCGCTGGGGCGGCGTGTCCATCGACCTGTATCACGTCCTCGTGCAGGGCGAGCGCGCGGCAAAGGACATCGTCTCCGCCATCCGGACCGCGCAGGAAGGGGACTACGACGTCCTCGTGATGACGCGCGGCGGCGGGTCGCTGGAGGAACTTATGGTGTTCAACGACGAGCAGGTCGCGCGCGCCATCCACGCCTCGCGCATCCCGACGCTGGTCGCCATCGGGCACGAGCGCGACACGTCGTTCGCGGAAGAGGCGGCCGACGTGCGCGGGTCGACCCCGACGGACTGCGCGCGGCGCCTCGTGCCGGACCGGCGCGACGTCCTCTACGAGCTCGCGACCCGGGTCCGCACCGCGGATGACGCCATGACGGAGGCACTTTCAGATCGCCGCGCCGACCTCGACCGCGTCGCTTCCGCCTGTGGCGAAGGCATGCGACAATGGCTCCGCACGCTGTCGGACCGGCTCCAGGCCGCCGTCCGCCTGCTCGGGTCGCTCGACCCGACGGCCGTGCTCGGACGCGGCTACGCCATCGTCCGCGGCCCGTCCGGCGACGCCGTGACGTCCATCGCCGGTCTCCGCGTCGGCACCGATATCTCGGTCCGCCTCGCCGACGGCACGTTCGATTCACGTATCACCGACATCTATGCCCCCGAAGAAAGAGACGAAAAACATTGACGTCGCGAAAGGCTTCGAGGAACTCGAAGGCATCGCGGCGTGGTTCGAGCGCGGCGACGGCGATCTCGACGAAGGGCTGAAGAAGTTCGAGCGCGCCATGACGCTCGCCGCCGGCCTCAAGACCCGGCTCGACGCGGCCGAGAACACGGTCCGCGAGATCCGGAAGCGGTTCGACGTCTCGTACGAAGAATAATCATCTTCTCTATTATGAACACCCTCATCCGTTTCCTCCTCAACGCGCTCGCCGTGATGGCCGCGGCGTACATCGTCCCGGGCATCTCGGTCGAGAGTTTCTGGGTCGCGCTCATCGCCGCCATTATCATCGGCCTCGCGAACGCTCTGGTCCGGCCGGTCCTGCTCCTGCTCACGCTGCCAATCAACATCTTGACGCTCGGGCTCTTCACGCTCGTCATCAATGCGCTCATGTTCTGGCTCGCCGCGACGCTGGTCAGCGGGTTCACCGTCACGGGCTTCTGGGCCGCGTTCTGGGGTGCCATCGTCTTCTGGCTCGTCTCGTGGTTCACCAATAGTATCCTCACCAAGCACGCCTGACATGCCGACGCGACCCATCGTCATCTCCCTCGGGGGATCCATGGTCGCCCCGAAAGAGGGGATCGACGTCCGCTACCTGACCAGGTTCCGTCGCCTCGTCCTGCGCGAAGTCGCGGAGGGGTCGAGGTTCATCCTCGTCGTCGGGGGAGGAGCGACCGCCCGTGCCTACCAGAAGGCCGCCTCGTCCGTGGTGCATCTTCAGGATGAGGATTTGGATTGCTCGGCATCCATGCCACGCGCCTGAACGCGCATCTCCTGCGGACCCTGTTCCGTGACGTCGCGCATCCGGCCGTCGTGAAGGACCCGATGCGTCGCGTCGTCTGGAAGACGCCGGTACTCGTCGCTGCCGGATGGAAACCCGGGCGCAGCACGGACGACATTGCCGTGCGCCTCGCGCATGGCAACGGAGCTTCGCGCGTCATCAACCTCACCGACATCGATGCGGTCTACGACGCGGACCCGAAGACGCATCGCGATGCGAAGCCTGTCGCCACGATGACGTGGAAGACGTTCCGGTCGATTGTCGGCGACGCGTGGGTCCCGGGAGCGAACACGCCGTTCGACCCGGTCGCGGCACGCCTCGCCGAGCGATGGGGCATCGAAGCGGTCGTCGCGGCCGGCAAGGATCTCCCGAACCTCTCGCGCATCCTCTCGGGCGCACGCTTCCGTGGGACGCGCATCACGGGGCGGAAGGAGCCTGCCCTGAGCCTGTCGAAGGGTTGACGGGACGGCCGAAGCATGGTTCTCTGCCTGTTGCACGGTCCTTCAACATAGGAGACATCATGGGAGGAGAAGGTAAAAGGGCTTTCGACGGGTCTGGAGTCACGTACACGTCGCCGCCTCCGAGCAGCGAACCGCTTTCGAGACGCCATCCCTTGTGCCCGGTATGCCGAAAGAAAGGCCTCTACGGGATGATGGGAAGCGCCACCAACATCAAGGACGCCCTGACCGTCAATCTGGATGCCGAGCCGAAGGGAACGCGCATCGAGATCATCTGCCACGGTCGGTTCGACCAGACGAAGGTCATCGGGTTCGTCCTGACGCTCCTCGACGCGCCGAAAGTCGAGTCGGATGTCCCGACCGACGGGGTGCTCCGCAGAATCGACGTCCAGCTCATTTCCGGAGCGGAGGAGTGGGCTCAGAGCGGCATCACCTTCGAGAGCCTCTGCGGTTCCATCGGGGACTGCGCCGCCTATCGCGAGGAGAAGGAAAAACCCTCCTCTCTCATCGTCCCGGGACGACATCTCCTGTTCCGCAACGGTCGCGGCGCGGCGCAGGTTCTAAAGCTTCCCGTCGCGCACATCGCGGCCATCCATCCTCGGCCATGACGCCGATCTCCCCTCCCAGACGCCCAAGGCATCCGCCGAGGGTGTTTTCAAATCTTGACGGTTCCGCCGACTTGGGATACTTTGTCCCCACACCCGAAGTCCTGAGACCGTAGGTGCCCGAAAAAGGGCTTAAATATCCTACCGAGGAGCTTCCGCGAGACGTTCGACGTCACGCAAAGCCCACAGGACCGACTGTGGGTGTTTTAAAAGGTCGAACCCTTACACAACCATCACGTCCTATGCCAAAAACCCGTCAGCAGAAGGCGGACACGATCGGACGGCTCTCGAAGGAATTCAAGGGCGCGACCTCGATCGTCTTCGCCGATTACAAGGGCTTGACCGTGGCGAAGGCCGACGAGCTCCGCGCGAAGATGCGCGAGGCGAACGTCGGGTACGTCGTGGCCAAGAAGTCGCTCATCACGAAGGCGGCCAAGGATGCCGGCTACGACCTCAACGCGAAGTCGTTCCCGGGCATGCTCGGGGTCGCGTTCGGCCACGAGGATGAGGTCGCGCCTGCCAAGGTCCTCGGGGACATGGTCAAGGCCGAAGCCTCCATCAAACTCGTCGGCGGCGTGTTCGAAGGGAACGTCGTCGCGGCCGAGAAGGTCATCGCGCTCTCGAAGCTCCCGTCCAAGCACCAGCTCCTGGGCATGCTCGTCGGCACGATCGCCGCGCCGATGTCCGCGTTCGTCCGCGCGCTGGACGCCATCAGGGAGTCCAAGGAACAGGTCCCCGCTTAATCCCATCCCGACACGCCGTCTGACAGATGGCAGTCGGGATCCCGACCGCAGTGTCGGGACCATCATCTACATATCATATGTCCGAAGAGAACAAGACGGTCGAGGTCCCCGCGAAGTTCGCGGAGATCGTCGCCGCCATCGAGAAGCTGTCCGTCCTCGACCTCGCGGAACTCGTGAAGGTCCTCGAAGAGAAGTTCGGCGTGTCCGCCGCCGCCCCGGTCATGGCCGCTGCGGCCGCCGCCCCGGGTGCCGCCGTCGAGGAGAAGACGTCATTCGACGTCGAGATCACCGAGGCCGGCAGCAACAAGATCGGCGTCATCAAGGTCGTCCGCGAGCTCACGGGCCTTGGCCTCATCGAGGCGAAGGACCTTGTGACCGCCGCGCCGAAGATCATGAAGGAAGGCGTCGACAAGGCCGAGGCCGAAGCGATGAAGAAGAAGCTCGAGGAAGCCGGCGCCAAGGCGACGCTGAAATAATCGAGGAAACGCAGAAAAAACCGGGCCGTCAGGTCCGGTTTTCCGTATCAGAGGATTGACGAGGCCGTCGCTTCGCGGTATACGGATATCATCGACATGGTGTCGATATCCGCCTGTGCGCCCCCCGGTGAGGAGGCTGGATCATGGAACACAGCTCGTTCACACTCAAGCAGATCGCCCATCTTCGCGAGGTCGAAAAGAAACGCCTCCAGAAGGGCATGCTAGGTCTGCGTAGGGACCTGCAGGACCTCATCCGGTGCTCCGATCCCGCGTACGACCCGTTCGACCGCATCCGCCACGACCAGGCGAAAGTCCTGTGGGACAAGGGGTTCGGCCGGGCATTGGGCTTCGGCTCCTTCAAGAGCTACCTTGCGTCGATCCCGGAGATTCCCCAAGATCTCCGTGCAGACAGCGAACACTTCCCGATCCTCGTGCTCGTGGATGGGCGGCTCGATCTCATGGTCATCCGTCATCTCGTGGACATCCGCATACGCGGAGAGAATGTCGTATTCCGGCCTTTCGACCCGAAGAAGGTGAAGACGGGCGTCCGATTCATGAGATGCCAGCACGGTTCAGGCCATCTGAATCAGACCATCCGATTCTATCGCGATTCCTTCCTCGAGAATGAGGTCGGGTTGGACATCGTCGAGGGTATCTCCCTGTATGTCCAATATCCGGAGATTGTCCGGTATCGCGATAGGTACTTGGCGAACGCGGTGAGCGTCGAAACACCCGAATGCACGGCTTTCCTCGGAAGGGTTTTCATCAAGGTCTTCATCGGTGAGTCTTTCGATCATGTTCCGCGTCCGCACTTGGGATGCCCCTCCCGTCGCGTGTAGCCTCGCACATTCGACTCCCCGCGTGTCGTGACGACTACGTCTCGATGCGCGGATTTTTAGTTTGTGGCGTGTGGAAAACCCATTTCCGCGGCTTGGTTGCGTGCGGTTGCGTGAAGCGATGACAACGTGATAGCACTGTAGTATATGGAATCGACCGACAAGGAGGAGATTCTCGAAGCCATCGGCACGTTCGCCGAACGGGTCGATGAGCGGTTCGAGCTGATTGATCAGCGTTTCGAATCGATTGACCGGAGGTTCGAATCGATTGACCGGAGGTTCGAATCGATAGAATCAAGGATGGCGACGAAGGATGATATCGGGAACATCACGAAAACGCTCGATTGGCTCGTGGGACACGCGAAGAAGCATGATGAGGAATTGCTCATGATCGCGCGCGGCATGCGCCGGATGTCCGACGATATCGACAGGATCAAGCCGCTTGTCGGGTTGGCATAGGCAGACGGAACACGCGACGGCCGACCATTGACGGAGCCGTCGTTTTTTGGTATAGAGGCCGCACCGTCGCATCGACGGCACCGCACCCGCGCGGCACGCGGGGCTTTCCGCAGGCTGAGCCGTACGCAGGGAAACCTCCGTCCGGCATGCCGAGGAAGGGTTGTCATGAAAGACAGCACGTTCACAACGGGTCAGATCAGTCAACTGCACGAGATCGAGAGGGCGCGCGTCCGGGCAGGCCTGCCTGGCCTGCGACAGGATCTCCAGGACCTCATCCGACGTTCCGCGGTCGTCGCGGACCCGAAGCCGAAGATCCTCGGCGACACGCACTATCCGGAGGACTACATCCGCCACGACCAGGCGAAGGTTTCGTGGGGGAAGGGGTGGGGGAAAGAGCTGGGATTCCGGACATTCGAGGACTACCTCGCGACCATTCCCGAAGTACCTCCCGAGCTCGTCGATGACGACCCTCGATTCCCACTTCTCGTGCTCGTGGACGCTCGACTCGGCATCAAGAAGTCCTGTGAGCTCTTGGGCATCCAGAACACGTTCGATGACGCCTATTCCATCGCGAGCGACGGAAGCGCGGCGGAACCGTCGGTCTACTGGATGCGTTCTCAGGAAGGCAGGAGATACGTCGGACAGTCGATGGAGTCCTGTCGGGCGCAGTTCGAGGAAGATGAGATCGGCGTGACCCTCCAGGAAGGGGTCATGATGGTCGCTCAGAACCAATGGGGACTCTTCGGTTGGAGGATGGATTGTCCTGGCTCCGTCTGTGCCGAGAGTCGGAACCTCTTTTCGTCCATCGACTGGATCCATGGCGAGTACTACGTGGTGTTCCTTCCCGATGCCGAGATCCCAGCGGGCGGCACCGCTTCCCGTCGCGTGTAGCCCTCGTACTGTCGTATCTCCCGCGTGTCCCGACGATCCTGTCGCGACGCGCGGTTTTTTTGTACCAAAAAGGCGGGTTTGAAACCCGCCCCTACGATTTGGATGTGATTGAATCTACGGCAGCGTCACGAGCAGGAGCCTCGTCCCGTCGATGACGAGGAGGCGCTTGGTGGCTTCGTCGCCATCCACGTCGCGCGGGCCGGTGAACTCCGATGAGGTCAACTGCGCCTTCAGCGTCCCGTCCTTGTTGAAGATGACGACACGCTTCTCGGCCGGGTCCGTGATGGCGATGCGCGTGCCGTCCGCGACGGTCCAGATGCCGGAGGCGGCGCGGAGGGCGGGATCGATGGCCGAGAGGGAAAACCCCTCCTGCCCGCCGGAGAGGAAGCGTGCGACCGTGCCGTCGGACTGGAGGACGTAGACGTTACTGTCGATGGCGAGGCCGACCGCGCCGACGAGCGGGCTGTTCGAGGCCTTGATGTACGCCGCGCTCGCGCCGAAACCGGTGCCGCTCTGCGAGGCGCGCCAGATCTGGCCGTTTTGGCTGTCGAGGGAATAGGTGCGTCCGCCGTAGAGGACGAGGTCCGCGGTGCTTGAGCCGTGCGGTTGGGAGGCGAGGGCGGACACGGCGTCGCTTTGCGTATCCACGGCGTAGAGCTTGCCGGAGGCGGTCGTGAAGACCACGGATTGCTTGCCGAGCGACCCCGCGACGATGGATTCCGCGTCCGCCGGCAGGGGGAGGCGCTTGATGGTCTTGTTCGTGACATCCACCTTCAGGATGACGTGTGTGTCGTTGTCGGCGGCATAGGCCGCGTCCTTCACGAGGACCGGCGCGACGAGGGATCCTGCGGCCGCGTTCTCGAGCGTGGCGAGGACCGTCGGCGTGGTCTCGACGACCTTCCGGAGCCGTGTGCGCATCTGCGAGAGGTCCGCGGTGAGCGCGTTGATCTTTTCCTTATGCTCGTCCGACGTCGCATCGAGGCCCGCGAGAGTCTTCTCGGCCGATTCGATTTCCGTACGCGCGCGGCCGTCGTTTGCGTAGACGAGATCCGATTCGGCGCGGTTCCGGTTGTCCTGGGCTTCCGTATAGGAGATTTGCCATGCGGCCTCGGCCTTCGCGAGGCGGTCGTTCCGGCGCATCATGGAGAACCCGACGATGGCGAGGACGATGACGAATCCCACGACGATGGCGAGACGCTTCTGCTTGCGCGTGATCATGCTGCCATGCCCGGCGTTCATGCCCCGCAGGCTCGTCATGGCCGCGACGTCCTTGGGACGGCCGCCACCCGCCTTGCGCGGCAGCTTGCTGCGGAGCTTCCCGATGAGGCCGAAGAGGCCGGCGACAACGGCGGGTCTCGTCTGCGTGTCGTTGCCGGGATGCTTCATCGGCGTGATGGCAGGGGAGAGGTTCGTGGCTGCGTCCCGTTCCGTCTCGCGCAGGTGGTTGATGGACGCGGTGCTCTTGGACGCCTCGACCGCCGCGACCTTGGTGGCGATGCCGGTCGGCATCTCGAGCGCGCAGCAGGCGACGACCGCCGCGACGAAATCGTCCGGGATGCCGCGGCTCTCGAGGTCCTGCTTGATCTCCATGGCGGCCGAGACCGGCGGCAGGGTGGTGAGCCGTTCCTTGATGCGTAGCTCGTTGCGGAGCCGTTCGAGGTTCGTAGTGCCGACGATGAGGATGTCGCCCGGCTTGATGTCGCCGCAGATGAGGGACGCGAACGGCTTCTTCGGGTCGGTCTCCGCCGCCTGGTCGAGTGAACCGAAGAGGTCGAACGTGCGGTAGCTCCCGTCCTCCTGCTTCTGGAGGAATACGTTCATGAGGCGGCCGATGCCCGTGAGGCAAATGTGGTCCTGCGAGAGCTCGAGCACGAAGATGTTCACGCGCGGCCAGGAGAGCGGCGTTGGTTCGCCCTGGAGGAATTCCGCGACGGCGTCGTTCAGCCGCTGGATGAGCTTCTCGAACCGCGCGATGGGATCCTGCTCCACGCCGGAGACGAGCGACTTCGCCTGCTCCGCGGCCTCGTTGATCACGTCGAGGAGACGTTCGTAGGCGTACAGCGTGGACCCGATTTCCGCGACGATGAGGAGCGAGGTGCCTTTCTTCTGCTGGCCGGACCCCTCAAAACGGAAGATACCGACGATCTTCTCGTCGGTCGGGCTCTTCGCCACTTCGATTTCCGCGATGCGGAATTGGTGCTCAACCATGCTGTGGATTGCGGCGGCTCCCTGTCGTGAGTATACGGGAAATCCGCCGGACACGTCTATCCTAGACGTCCCGCGGACTGTTCGCATCCCCCTTGTCAAGGCGCGGGGTTCAAGGCAGGATACAGGGGTCCGTATGCTTGAACACCTTTTTGGGTCAAAGACGCGAGCGAAGCTTTTGACGATATTCCTGCACAATTCGGATAAGCAGTTCTTCGTGCGCGAGCTGACCCGTCTCATCGACACGCAAATCAACGCGGTGCGTCGCGAACTGGAGAATCTCGTCGAGCTAGGGCTCGTCAACGAGGTCGAGGCGGCCATCGAGGACACGAAGCGGCCAGGCCTGAAGCGGAAATACTACCGGATGAACGACATGTTCCCGCTGCTGCACGAGATCAAGATGCTCGTCACCAAGGCACATGTCCTCATGGAGCGTCGGCTGGACCGTGAGATCGCGGCGTTGGGCGATATCCATTACTTCGCGCTCATGGGCACGTTCATCGGAAAGGCCGGCGCGCCCGTGGACATTTTCATCGTCGGCAACGTCGACGCGCAGGCCACGAAGAAGCTGATGACGCGGCTGGAGAAGGACCTCGGCTTCGAGATCAATTTCAACGTGCTCACCCCCCAGGAATTCAAGTACCGCAAGGAGATCACGGACCGTTTCCTGTATTCGATCCTGGAAGCCCCGAAGAACGTCATGGTGAACCGTCTCGACAAGATGGACGAAGTCCTCCCCATCAAATGAAGTCCACGAACGGACATTGCATGCGTTGGTTGTTCATTGATACGAGCGTCGCGGGCTCGGTGCGTTTCGGCTCTCTCGGCGGCGCGCGCCCGACGGTCCGCACGGTCAAGGGACGCTCCGGCGTCCTCCTGCCCTCCATCGCCGGGAAACTCGGCTGCGAGGCCCTGCGCGACGTGTGCGGCGTCTGCGTCGTGGACGGTCCCGGATCCTTTTCCTCCATCCGCGGCGGCGTCGTGGCCGCGAACGTCCTTGCCCGGAGCCTCGGCGTCCCGCTCGTCGGCGTTGACGCGTCCGAGGCCGCGGACCTCGTCCGTCTCGGCGGACGGCTCGCGGCGGACGCCATCCCGCACGTCGCGACCGTGCTGCCACGCTACGATGCGGAGCCGAACATCACCCTGCCGTCCAAGCGCAGGGTCCACGTCGTATGACCCGCGCGAACTGGCAACGCCGTCTCCTCGAGATCCTCCCGGGCGCGCTCGTCTGGACCACGCTCATCGCGTCGGTCGTGCTCTCGTTCGTCCGTCCGCTGTGGGTCATCTATTTCGTCATCGTCTTTGATCTCTATTGGCTCTTCCGTGTCACGTATTACATCCCGTTCGTCCTCATCACGCGCTGGCGTTTCCACCGCGACACGCGGAAGGATTGGCAGGCGGCTGCGGAGATCACCCCGGGGTACGACCGCGTCCGACATCTCGTGTTCCTGCCGACGGTGAAGGAGGATCTCGGCGTCGTGCGCGAGACGCTCCGGACCTTCGTGGACGGGACCTATCCGACGGACCGCATGATCGTGGTCCTGGCGGGAGAGGAACGCGCGCACGACCACTTCGCGCCGCTCGCCGCGGCCATCGAGAAGGAATTCGGGTCCAAGTTCCTCGCGTTCTTCGCGACCGAGCATCCCAAGGACCTGCCGGACGAGATCAAGGGCAAGGGCTCAAACCTGAACTGGTCCGGCAAGCAGATCCTTCCCAGGATCCTCGCCATGGGGCTTTCGCCCGACGACGTCATCGTCTCCTCGTTCGACGTGGACACCATCGTGCATCCGAAATATTTCTCCTGCCTCACGACCCTGTACCTTACGGTCCCGGAACCGACGCGCAGCTCGTTCCAGCCGGTCGCGCTCTACAACAACAATCTCTGGGAGTCGCCGGCGCCGGTGCGCGTCGCCATGTTCGGCACCACGTTCTGGCTCCTGACCGAGCTCTCGCGGCCCGAGGGGGCGATGACGTTCTCCTCGCACTCGATGAGCCTGCGCATGCTCTCGGACGTCGGGTTCTGGCAAAAAGACGTCGTGAGCGAGGACTCGCGCATCTTCCTGCAGGCGCTCATCCGCTACCACGGGGACTACCGCGTGACGCCCATGTACCTCCCGGTCTCCATGGATACGGTCATGACCGGCAGCTACTGGAAGGCCGTCGTCTCGCTCTATGCGCAGATCCGTCGCTGGGCATGGGGATGCGAGAACTTCCCGTTCATGGCCCTCGCGTTCGCCCGCGACAAGGCGATGCCGCTCTCCGTGAAGATTTCGTTCCTCTGGAAGCAGCTCGAGGGGTCGTACACCTGGTCCACGGCGCCGCTCCTCATCTCCGTGCTCGGGTACCTGCCGTTCTTCGTCGCGCCGGAATCGTTCCGCGAGTTCGCCGTGTTCCAGAACACGCCGTTCACCCTTCAGGCGCTGATGCGCTTCGCCATGGTCGGCGTCTTCCTGTCCGCGGGCATGTCTTTGTCCCTGCTCCCGCGGCGTCCGAGCCACGTGCCGCGCCGCCGCGCGTTCATCGTCACGGTCCTGCAATGGATCCTCCTGCCCGTGACGTTCGTGCTTTTCGGCGCCATCCCGGCCATCGACGCGCAGACGCGCCTCATGCTCGGCAAGCCGCTCGGCTTCAACGTCTCCCCGAAGCGGAAGACGTCCGCTTGACCATCGACACCTATGGATTCGGCGAAACGCATCTCGGTCGACATCGTCACATGGAACTCCATGGCGTACATCCCGAACCTGCTCGCGTCGCTCCGCGAACAGGACACGGACACGTTCTCCGTGACGGTGGTGGACAACGCGTCCACGGACGGGACGCTCGCGTGGATCCAAGGCAATCATCCAGAGGTCGCGCTACTCCGCAATTTCCGCAACCAGGGATTCTCCCGCGCCTACAACCAGGCCATCTCGCTTTCGCTCTCGCGGTGGGGCGACGTGCCGCTCGACGACACATACGTGCTCATCGTGAACCCGGACATCGAGTTCGCGCCGAACGCGCTGCGCCAGCTCCAGGCGGTGATGGACGCGGAGCCGGACGTCGCGGCCTGCGGTCCGATGCTCCTCCGGTGCTACATGGAATCCGGGTCCGACGAGGACCGGCGCGAGGTCATCCGCACCAACATCATCGATTCCACGGGACTGCAGATGCGGAAGACCCGGCGCTTCGTCGATCGCGGCGCGGGCCAGGAGCACGACGGTCAGTTCGACCTCGGCACCGAGGTGTTCGGCTTGAGCGGTGCCTGCGTGATGTTCCGCGCGTCCGCACTCCTCGCGTCCAAGCTCGGCGGCGAGTTCTTCGACGAGGACATGTTCGCGTACAAGGAGGACGTGGACCTCGCGTGGCGCATGCGCCGCCTGGGCTTCAAGGCGAAGTTCGTCCCGCAGGCCGTGGCCTGGCATCATCGCCGCGTGCCGTCCGCCCCGCGCGCGGGCTGGCTCGGCTCGTTCCTCCGGCGCCGCCACCGCTCGCCGCTCGTCAAGTTCCTCTCCACACGCAACCACGGCTGGACCATCCTGAAGAACGACACGATCGGCAGTCTCCTCCTTCATTTCCCGTGGTGGCTGCCATATGAGATCGCGAAGGGATTCGCGTGCCTCGTCTCTTGGTCAGCGCTGAAGGGCGAGATCGCCTCGGTCGCCGGTATCCCCAAGATGCTCCGGAAACGCGCGGAACTCGTGAAAAAGGCCAAGGTGGGCGGTACCGCGATACGAAAGTGGATGGCTTAGTTGTCAGAATCGTCGTTTTGGCTCATGGTGGCGTGACATATGGAAGGCCAGGGTCCCAAGGTCAGTTTCGTGACGGTCTGCTACCGCACGCCTGATTTGATTCGTCAGCTCCTCAAAGGATTCGAGGCGGCGTCGTTGGCATTCCCGTTCCCATTCGAGTATTTTCTGGTCGACAACGGCGGCGACGGGACTGCCGCCATGGTTCGTGAGCGGTTCCCGTGGGTCACGGTCTTGGAGGGACATGGGAACGTCGGCTTCGGTGCAGGTAACAACGTTGCGCTTCGGCGTACGACAGGTTCGTACGTCATGCTCGTGAACCCGGACCTCACCATCTTCCCCGGCGAGATCGAGAAGCTCATCGCGCATGCAGACGCGGATCCGACGGCTGGCCTCATCGGTCCGAGGCTCGTGAACCCGGACCGCACGGTCCAGCGCACGTTCCATCGGTTCCCGGGCGCGCTCATCCCGATCTATCGCCGCACCCCGCTCGGACGGATGCCGTGGGGCCGTCGCGCCATCGCGGAGTACCTGATGGAAGACGCGGACCCGACGGCCGTGCAGGACGTAGACGGCCTCTTCGGCGCCGCGGTCCTCATCCGCCGCGCCGCCTTGGACGCCATCGGCCACTTCGACAATCGGTTCTTCATGTACTTCGAGGACGTGGACCTCTGCCGCCGCGCGTGGGAAGCCGGATGGCGCGTCGTCTATGCCCCGGTCGCCGAGCTGGTCCACTATCATCAGCGCGAGAGCGAGGTGCGGCATCTCTGGGGTGCGCCCCTGAACCGGTTGGCGCGCACGCATATCGCGAGCGGCCTGAAATATTTCTGGAAATACCGTGGGAAGAAACATCCGAGGAAGAGTGAGTAGTTCGTAGTGAGTAGAAAATATTCCCTTCGTTTGGATCCGAAAATAATGATTACAAAGAACGCACCCGACGGCGGCGAGAGCGAGTGTGCTCTTCGTCGCGCGGGTGCGCGAGTCAGGATTTGAGGTATGCGACGTCCTTGCGACGGCGGAGATCGAATGCTTGCTCACGGGTCAAGCCGACGAATTCCGTCTCAGAGAAGGAGGTCTCGTCGGGGTAGTACTCGAACAGTTTCTCCGTTGATCCATCTTCGAAGGTCGCGTGGACCGCGGGAATCGGATCGAACATCGTTGCGATCGTGCACGGTCCGTGCGTGGGCTTCGGCTTGATCACTGCGGAAACGATCTTCATCGATTGCTCCTCTTTGGGACGGCTCACCCTGCCGTAGGGGTCAGAACGACATGGTCATATATCAGGTATTCACGTTTTTGTCAACCCGCCATACCTAGGCGCAAAGCGGTAATCCTTACGACCTCTCTGTGCTCCGCACAAGAAAATATCTCCTGCGCTTGTCGAAGGAGTTTTTGATGGTACATAGCTTAGGATGCGAAACTTTGAACGGCAGTGCAGTGGGGGAGCGGAACGTGTAGAATAGGCGGCATGGACAAGGTGTCGCCTAACTTTCTGACCTGTCCCATCGACCCCCCGCCGACGGCGGTCGTTTTGGCGTCTCCAGCCGATTCAGTCGATCCGACGAGAGCGAAAAAAGAACCGTCGAAGCCGACCGCATCGCCGACCCCCAAGAAGCATCGCCGCGTGTGGCCGTGGATTCTCGCGCTCGTCGTCGTCCTGCTCGGCATTGCGCTCGTTCCTCCCGGCATCGCGCTCGTCCGAGCGGGTCTCGCGGCGCAGGCGGCGCAGGCATCGCTGAAGAGCGCGGAACGGAACATCCGCACGATGGACGTCGAGGCCGCGAGGCAGGATGTCGTGTCGGCGTCCGCGTCGCTCGACGTGTTCCGCGAGGCGTTGCGCGGCGTCGGGTTCTGGCGCGATCTGCCCGGCGTCGGGACGCAGATCCGCGCGCTCGAGGACGCGGCGAGCGCCGGCGTCGGCACACTCGACAGCGCCTCGGATCTCCTCGAGGTCGCCTCGGTCGTCGTCGATGCGTTGCGTGGCGGCTCCGAAGCGGCGGCCGAGCTCACGACAGGCATCGCCCCGACACGGAGCTTCAACGACCTCTCGAAGGAAGAGAAGCGCGGCCTGCTCCAGAAGCTCGACGACCAGTTGCCGCGCATGCGGATGGCGCGCGACAAGATGGACCTCGCCCTCGAGCTTTGGAAGCGCGTCCCGCAGGACCGCCTCGCGTCGCCCGTCCGAAACGCGCTCGCGCCGTTCGCCGCGGCCATCCCCGTGCTGCAGCGGTCGCTCACCGAAGCCATCCCGCTCATCGAGGTGCTCGTGCCCATGGCCGGCTACCCGGAACCGCGGCACTATCTCCTCGCCCTGCAGAACGCGGACGAGATCCGTCCGGGCGGCGGCTTCATCGGCACCATCGGCCTTATGACCGTGGACGCGGGGGACATGCCGACCTTTCTCTTCACCGACGTGTACGCCATCGACAATCCGGTCTCCGGCGTGTGGAAGGAGACGCCGCCCGAGCCGCTCCAGACGTATCTCGGCGCGACCAACTGGTTCCTCCGCGACGCGAATTGGTCCCCGGATTTTCCGACCTCCGCCGACAAGGTCCTGGATTTCTTCGTACGTGAATCCGAGATGCAGCTGCACGCACCGTTGCCGGATAAGCCGACGACGTTCCTCGCGCTCGAGCCCGGGTTCTTCGAGTCGCTCCTGCGCCTGACCGGCCCCATCGAGGTCGACGGGCAGACGTACACCGCGGACGACTTCTTCGAGAAGCTGGAATATCAGGTCGAGGTCGGATGGCATGAGCAGGGCGTTCCGGTAGAGAAGCGCAAGGAGATCGTCTCGAAGATCGGTGACGCCATCAAGGCGAAGCTCTTCGCCCTGCCGGCAAGCCGGTGGCCGGAAATTCTCGACCTCGTGACGCAGGCACTCGAACGCAAACAGATTCTCGCGTATTCGCAGGACGCGGATTTCCAGCCCATCCTCGACAGCCGCGGATGGTCGGGCCGCACGAAGGCGACGAACGGCGATTATCTCCAAATCGTGGACGCGAACCTCGCAGCGCTCAAGACAGACGGCGCGATGGAGAAGCGCGTGCGCTATGCCGTCGACGCGACAACCGCAGGCGGACCGACGGCCACCGTGACCCTCACGTATCGCAACACGGCGAAAGGCTTCAGCGACTACCGCTACACGCGCTACCGTTCGTACACCCGCATCTACGTGCCGGAGGGGAGTATCCTCGTCTCCTCGAAGGGCGCCATGAAGGATGACCTGAACAAGACCGGCAACCGCGTCATTTCGGGGACCGTGGATGTGATGCGGGACCTGGGCAAGACGGTCTTCGGGGCGTTCTGGTCCGTCGAGCCTGGGGCTACGGGCGAGCTTTCGTTCACGTACCGTCTCCCGAAGGAAGTCGCGGACCGCATCACGGGTGGCGAATACCGCCTGGATTGGCAGAAACAACCGGGGGTCGACGCCATGGAGTTGACGCTGGACCTCTTGTTCGGTAAGAACATCACATCCGCGACGCCATCCGAGGAGGAAGAACGTTGGGGAGACGCACGCTACCAGGTCGAGACGGATTCGCTGGTCGATCGGGCGTTCGTCATGACATTCTAAGAACGGGAAGGTCCTGCATTCCACGGGTCGTCGAAGGACGGCCTGCTCGGGCACGACGGGGACCTCACAACCACCATCACGCCATGTTCGCGAAAAAAGTCGGCATCGACCTGGGGACCACGACGGTCCTCGTGTACCTGCCCAAACGCGGGATCATCCTGAACGAACCGTCCGTCGTGGCAGTGTCGCTTGCGGACAAGCGCATCCTCGCGGTCGGCAAGGAGGCGAAGGAGATGCTCGGACGCACGCCGGACACCATCGTCGCGCGGCGTCCGCTCAAGGACGGGGTCATCGCCGACTACCGGACCACCGAAGCCATGCTCCGGTATTTTCTCAACCGCGCGCTCGGCGGCATGCGCATCTTCCGTCCGGAGGTCATGGTCGCGGTGCCGGGCGGCATCACGTCCACGGAACGGCGCGCCGTCATCGACGCGACCATCTCGGCCGGCGCCCGCGCGGCGTACATCATCAAGGAGCCGGTCGTGGCGGCTATCGGCGCGGACATCCCCATCGGATCCGCGTCCGGACACATGATCATCGACATCGGCGGCGGCACGAGCGAGATCGCAGTCATCTCGCTGGGCGGCATCGTCTCGAGCGCGTCGGTCCGCATCGGCGGCAACAAGCTCGACCTCGCCATCCAGGAGCACACGCGGCGCAAGTACGGCCTCGCTATCGGCGAACGGACGTCGGAAGACATCAAGATCCGCATCGGCTCCGCGCTCTACCTCGAGGAGAAGCTCGAGATGCAGGTGAAGGGCCGCGACATGATCAGCGGCTTGCCGCGCATCATCACCGTGACGTCCGACGACGTGACGGACGCGGTCCAGCATGAGCTGCGCGGCATCGTGGACGCCATCAAGGACGTGCTGCACAACACGCCGCCGGAACTCTCCGCGGACGTGATGGAGAAGGGGATGGTGCTTTCCGGCGGCACGGCGCAGCTCCGCAACCTCGATCGGCTCTTCGCCGACGCGACGGGCGTGCCCGCGTTCGTGGCGGACGACCCCCAGCTCTGCGTCGCCAAGGGCACGGGCATCGCGCTCGAGAACCTCGAATCGTACAAGCGAAGCATCCTCTCCTCGTGAGATGCATAAAAGGAAAAGCCCCGTCGATATCGGGGCCTTTTTGATGAGAGAGAGTGCCGTCAGGGGGACGGCGCCGTCGACATGGCGTTCGCATCGATCGGCTTCGTCGTCGATGTCCCGTCATCGCGCGAGAGGATGAAGACCGCGAGACCCTTGATTTTCCGCGGGTCATGGAAGAGGCTGCGGATGTCTTCGCACGAGCCGCCTTGCCGGCGGATTTCGCGCTCCAGCATCGAGAACAGGTGGATCTCCAGCGGTCTCCCGAACGTGTGGTCCGTCTCGACCGAAGGTGAAGGCATGGTCGGACGTTTGCCCTCGAGCGAGAGGACGGCGGTCGCGACACCCGCGAGATCTTCCGGTCTCTCTTGGAAGCGGCGCGTCAGGTCCGAGGAACCGCCGAGGATGCGGATCTCACGTTCCAACAGCGTGAGCCAGCGGATCTCCAGTTGTCCTCCGATGATGTGTGTCACGAAGCACCTCGTGTGGAATGTGGTCGGAGTGATGAAAGGACGTCTATTATGAGCGCTCCAAGGGAAGCGTTGTCAAGTCGCGTGATACGGAGACGACCCCCTTGGTCAACGTGTTATACTCCTGACATGCTGATCGGCATCGAGGCGAGCCGCGCGAACAAGCCGAAGAAGACCGGCGTGGAATGGTATGCGTGGCATGTCATCCAAGGGCTGAAGTCCCTGACCGGAGAGGATGCGCATTCTTGGATTTTGTATACCGACGTGATGCTGAAGGGCGGGCTCGAGAAGCTGCCGCCGAACTGGTTCGAGGTCCGCGCGCGGTGGCCTTTGCCGTATGGATGGACGCAAGCACGCCTCTCATGGGAACTCTGGCGCAGGAAGGTGGATGTCGCGTTCTTCCCAGGGAGCACCTTGCCGCGGTACAGCCCGACGAAGACGGTCGTCACCGTGCACGATGTCGGGTTCCACCGTCTCCCGAAGCTCTACAAATCGCGTCAGGTCCGCATTCACGAGATCGCCATGCGCGAGATCCGGAAGCGCGCGGCGCGCATCATCACCGTGTCGGAGTTCAGCGGCCGCGAGATCGCCGAGGCGTACGGCATCGATCCGAGCCGCATCGCCATCACGCCGAACGGCGTGGACCACGACCTCTATCGCCCCATCACGGACCACGACGCCATCGATGAGCGTCTGCGCCGGCATCATGTCGGCTCGCCGTTCTTCATCGCCATCGGACGCCTTGAGGCCAAGAAGAACATCGTGAATCTCGTGCGTGCCTTCACGCATTTCAAGACGCGGCGCGGCGTGGGCGACCCGCATCGTCTGGTGCTCGTGGGCATGCCTGGGTTCGGGTACGACGCCATCCGCAGGGAAATCGACGCGTCGACCGTGAAGTCGGACATCACGGAGCTTGGATATGTGCCGGAGCTCGATCTTCCGTATCTCCTGAACGCGGCCGAGGCCCTCATCCATCCGTCGTTCTATGAGGGATTCGGCATCCCGCCGGTCATGGCCATGGCGTCCGGCTGCGCGGTGCTCTCGTCGAACGCCGCAAGCCTACCCGAAGTCGTCGGCCCCGACGCCGGCATTTATTTCGCGCCGGAGAGCGCGGAGGAGATGACGGAGGCGATGACGCGTATCGCGGACGACCGAGGCCTCAAGGAACGACTCCGTGCCGCCGGCATCCAGCGCGCCGTGGCCTTTACGTGGAAGAACACGGCCGCGCTGACGTATCCCGTCCTCACGGCTTGGTGACGAATATCCCCATATGAACGACCTCAAATCCAAGCTCATGGAGCTCGGGCTCTCGGACAAGGAGTCCAACACGTACCTCGCCATGCTCGAGATCGGGCCTTCGAGCGTGCAGGACATCGCCAAGAAGGCGGGCGTGAACCGCGCGACGGCGTACGTCATGCTCGAGTCGCTCAAGCGGCGCGGCCTCATGTCGAGCGTGGAGCGCGGGAAGAAGAACCTGTTCACGCCGGAGTCGCCGGAGCGCCTGCTCTCGACCGTTTCCGTCGAACTGCGGGCGGTCGAAGAGCGCAAGGAGCGCCTCGCGTCGGCGATGCCGCAGTTCATGGCCCTCTTCAACGCGGTCGAGGACAAACCGAAGGTCCGGTTCTTCGAGGGGGAGGAGGCGGTCGCGGCCGCACGCGATATCCAGCAGCAGCTCCTCACGCCCGGACAGGGCGTCAGCATCTTCATGCACTACGACGCGTCCATCGTCCGCGCCGCGAAAATCGACGAGGGGAAACGCCTGCAGACCATCCGGCAGTTGGGACGGACGCGCATCTTGTATGCAATCGAGGAGGGCATCGACCTGCCACGGTTCGAGAAAGGCACGGAACTGCGCCGCATCCCCCCGCATGTCATGTCGTTCAAGGGCGAGCTGAACATCTTCGAGACGTTCATCCTCATGGGCATCCCCGAACCGCGGCCCATGAGCGTCATCATCGAGAGCGCGAGCGTCGCGCAGCTGTACCGGAGCATGTTCGAGTTGGCGTGGTCGTGTGCCACACCGGCCGTGTAGATACAAAAAAGCGCACCACGTGTCTTTTCGTGATGCGCTCGAGCGCATCGG
>JAZDIB010000066.1:0-2130 GCA_043805355.1 Patescibacteria group bacterium
CGGTCGTCGGCACCGGCAACGCGACGTCCCTCCTGCGGAGCGGCATGCCCGTCACGGTCACGTGCGCCGAAGGGGACGAGGGCCGCGTCTACGCCGGCATCCTCCCGTTCCGCGTGAAGCGCGTCTCGCTGAAGAAGATCAAGGAACCGAAGACGCATGTCATGATGAACATCGGCGATCCGCGTCGCGCGTTCGAGTTCGCGCAGATCCCCTCGTCCGGCATCGGCCTCGCGCGCACCGAGTTCATCTTCACGGAGTACATCAAGGTCCATCCGCTCGCGCTCGTGCATTTCAAGGACCTGCGCGACCCGGCGTTACGGAGGAAAATCGAGGTCATCACGGCCGGCTACGACGACAAGAAGCAGTTCCTCGTGGACCGACTCGCCGACGGCATCGCACACCTCGCCGCCGCGTTCTACCCGAACGACGTCATCGTGCGCACGTCCGACTTCAAGACCAACGAATACGCGGCGCTCCTCGGCGGACAGGCCTACGAGCCGGTCGAGGCGAATCCGATGATCGGCTGGCGCGGCGCATCGAGATATTACGACCCGAAGTATAAGGAAGCGTTCGCGTTGGAGTGCAAGGCCATCAAGAAGGTGCGCGAGGAGATGGGGCTCACGAACGTCGTGGTGATGATCCCGTTCTGCCGCACGCCCGAGGAGGGGAAGCGCGTGCTCGCGACCATGAAGGCTGCGGGCCTGCCGCAGGGCAAGAAGGGGCTGCGCGTGTACGTCATGGTCGAGATCCCGTCGAACATCATCCAGGCCGAGGCCTTCGCCGACATCTTCGACGGCTTCAGCATCGGCTCGAACGACCTGACCCAGCTCACGCTCGGCGTGGACCGCGATTCCGAGATCGTCCGTCGCCTCTACGACGAGTTCGACGAGGCCGTGCTCGCATCTATCCGCAGCGTCATCCGCGCGGCCAAGAAGAAGCACGTTAAGATCGGCATCTGCGGCCAAGCCCCGTCCGACGACCCGAAATTCGCCGAGTTCCTCGTCCGCGAAGGCATCGACAGCATCTCCCTCAACCCCGACACCGTCCTCCCGACACGATTGCGTATCGCCGCGATGGAACAGAAATTGAGACGCCGACGGTCGAAGAAATAAAGGAGTTTCCCTCGAAGTCATAACTCCTCCAGCCTCCTCTTCATCTGAAGAGGAGGACACTTTGACATCAAAAAGTCTCCCTCTTGGGATCAAGAGGGAGTTGAGGGAGTTACGATGTCGGCAGCTCCGTCTTCGCGATTTTGAGCAGCAGGTCCCTCTGCGCGTCCGTCACTGGCTGGACCGTCAGTCGCGTCTGCGTGACCATCGGCATCACGTTCAGCAGGTAGGTGTTGCGGATTTCCTCCCAGCTCACGGGGCGCACGAGCGGCACGACCGCCTCGATGTCCACGACGCTCCATTTTCCTTCCTCCGACGAGGGGTCGTCATACGGTTCGCCCGCGACGCGGCCCAGACCCGAGACCATCTGCTCGTCGCCGCCGTCGAAGATGAACACGAAGTCGCCCGTCTTCATGGCGCGGATGTTGTTGCGCGACGGGTAATTCCGCACGCCGTCCCAGCGCGCCTTCGTGTCTTCCGCGAGCTTCGCCCACGAGTAGAACGTGGGATCGGCTTTGAGCAGCCAGGTGGCCATATGTTTCAGGTGAGGTCGGCAAGCGTCACGGACCCGAGCGAGGAACTGATGCGGTCCTGCACCTTCTTCCAGATCCGGCGCGAGGCGCAACGGTGTCCCGAGGGGCAGGCGATGCCGCTCGCGAGGCAATCGACGAGCGCGATGGGTCCTTCCACCGCCTCCAGCACGGCCCGGACCGTCATCTTCTTCGGCGGCTTCGCGAGCACGTACCCGCCGCCCTTGCCGCGGCGACCCGTGATGAGCTTCGCGCGTCGCAGGTCGTTCGCGATGTCCTCAAGAAACCCCTGCGACAATCCTTCCGCCGCCGCGACGTTCTCGAGCGAAACCGGCGATTTCGAAGGGTAGGCGACCGCGAGCGCCGTCATCAACACCAACCCGTTATGGGCCCGCATCGGTACGCGGAACAGCGCCTTCAAGCGTCGTGGAGTCTGGTTGTCCATCTATCGAAAGCGTACGTCGGGAAGGGGGGAAGGGTCAAGCGGGTTT
>JAZDIB010000067.1:0-4675 GCA_043805355.1 Patescibacteria group bacterium
GAACCCCCTCTAACTCCCCCTTCGTAAGGGGGAGAAAACGGTCATATATGCTGATCCAACTCATCCTCGTCGTCTCGATGGTCCTCGCGCTCGCCATGACGTGGCGCCGCGCGCGTCAGGACGTCATCGCGAAGCGCGAAGCCCTCGCGTGGTCGGCCTTGTGGGTCGCGGCGGCCGTCGTCGTGCTGCTGCCGAGCGTGGCCTCGCGCGCCGCATCCCTGGTCGGCGTCGGCCGCGGCGCGGACCTCGTGGTCTACGCGTCCGTCGTCGTGCTGTTCATGCTCGTCTTCAAGCTCTTCATCCAGCACCAGAAGCTCGAACGGAACCTGACCGATCTCGTCCGTCGGGAGGCGCTGAAGGATCTCGTCCGCCCGAAGGAGGACGGGCCACGCGCATGACAGGAGAGCGGCCCTTCGTCGACGTCATCGTCGTGCTGTGGAAGAGCGTCCCGTATCTCGAGGCGCTGTTCGACGGCCTCGCGTCCCTCGACTATCCGCGCGACCGGATGACGCTCCGGATCGTGGACAACGGACCCGGGGACGGATCGCTCGTCGAAGCCCGTCGACAGATGGCGCGGCTGGCCGAGCGTCTCCCCGAGGTCGTCATTCATGAGCCGGGGACGAACCTCGGGTTCAGCGGCGGAAACAATCTTGCCATCAGGGAATCCATCGAGGCCGGACGTATCTTCGCGTACTGCCTGAATTCCGACGCATCCTTCGAACCGGGCGCGCTCCGCGAAGCCGTCGACGTCGCCGAGGCGGACGCGGGCGTCGGGTCGGTGCAGTCGCTCCTCGTGCTCCAACAGGACCCGAACGAGGTGAATTCGGAGGGAAACGCCATCCATTTTCTCGGCTTCGGATACTGCGCGGGCTACCATCGCAAGCGGTCGGACGTCGCGGACGAGGTCAAGGGCATCGCGTACGCGTCCGGCGCCGGCGTGTTGCTGCGGAACTCGGCGCTGAAGATCGTCGGCCTCTTCGACGAGTCGTTGTTCATGTATCACGAGGACCTCGACCTCGGCTGGCGCATGATGTCCGCCGGCTACCGCAACGTCCTCGCGCCGCGGAGCGTCGTGCGGCATCGCTACGATTTCTCGCGGTCCATCTCGAAGTGGTTCTTCATGGAGCGCAACCGCCTACTTGTCGTGCTCAAGAACTACCGCTTCGCCACGCTCCTCGTCCTCGCGCCGCAGATCGTCGCGCTCGACATCATCCTGTTCCTGTTCGGCGTCCTCGGCGGATGGTGGAAGGAGAAGCTCCGCGCGACCGCGTGGATGTTCAAGCCGTCGACGTGGGTCTATCTGCATCGCGGGCGGAAAGACATGGCGCGTATCCGCCGCGTGCCGGATCGCGTCATCCTCGGCCTGATGACGCCGCTCATCTCGTACCAGGAATTCGAGAGCCCGTTCATGCGCGCCGTCGCGAACCCGCTCATGCGGCTGTCGTTCGCGCTCGTGAAGCTCATCGTGAGATGGTGAATCCTATGCGTATCATCCATTTTTCCTGTGTCGGTCCGCCTCAAGTGGGCGGTATCGGCCGCGTGGCGTCGCTCGAGGTCGCCTCGCTTGTCGAGCGCGGTCACGATGCGCATCTCGTATCGCTCTCGACGCATGCCGCGTTCCGGTTCGGCAACGCGGGATCCATCCACGGGGTGGAACATTTCGTCGCGGATGCGGACGTCGTGCATCTCCATTACCCGTTCTACGGCACGGCCGGGACGCTCGCCCGTCTGCGTCGCTCCGGCGTCATCAAACGCCTCGTCATGACGCTGCACATGGATGCGACGGCGCATGGACCGAAGGGATGGATCTTCGATGCGTACCGCAAGCTCTTCCAGCCCAAGATCCTCGCGGCCGCGGACGCGCTCCTCGTTTCGTCGAAGGATTACGCTTCGCATTCCTCCTACGCCCCCATCGCGTTGAACGCGATTGAACTTCCGTTCGGCGTTGATGAGGCGCGATTTTCGCCAGGTCCGTCGGACCGCGACCGCTTCGGTCTTCCTGCCGACGTGCCGGTCGTCCTCTTCGTCGGCGGCATGGACAAGGCGCATGCGTTCAAGGGCGTGGACATTCTCCTTCGCGCGGCCGTCAGGATCCCCGAGGCCCATCTCCTCCTCGTCGGCGAGGGCGCACTCAAGGCGTCATACCAGAAGCTCGCGGTGAAGCTCGGCGTCGCGTCGAGTTGTCATTTCGCGGGGTCGGTCGAAGACGACGGACTTGTCGCGGCGTATCGGTCCGCCGACGTGTTCGCGTTCCCCTCGACATCCGCGGCCGAGGCGTTCGGTCTCGTGGCCGTCGAAGCGCAGGCCTGCGGCGTCCCGGTCGTGGCGTCGGACCTGCCTGGCGTGCGCACGGTCGTCGCAGACGGTCAGACCGGGTTCCTTATCCCGGTCGGCGACGTCGCCGCGCTCGCGGACGGATTGTCGAAAATCCTGAAGGACACGAATTTGCGTCAACGGATGGGGGAGGTGGCCCGCCAGCGTGTCATCGAGAGGTTCACGTGGACGAAACATATGGACGGGTTGGAGGAGGTGTATTCGAACATATGCGCATCGCGGTCCTGACGAACGATTATCCTCCGCAATCGCGCGGAGGCGCCGGCATCATCGCGGAACTCCAGGTCCGCGAGCTTTCGCGTCGCGGACATGAGGTGAAGGTCTTCACGTCGTTTCCGGAGTGGATTTCGACGTCACGGCTCGTGCGCCTCTTCCATCATCTCGCGGACCTGAAGGCGGACCGGAAGCTCTGCGCGGACATCTACGCGTGGAAGCCGGAGATCCTGCTGACGCATAATCTGACCGGTTGCGGCATCGGCACGCCGGAGGCACTGAAGATCGCGGGCATCCCGTGGGTGCATGTCTTGCACGATGTCCAGCTCGTGGAGCCGTCCGGCAGGATCGTCAAAGGAGAAGCCTACTCCGTCCTTCGGACATTGTGGAGATGGATGTGGTCGCGTCTGCGTCGACGGGCGTTCGGCAATCCGACGGTCGTCGTGTCGCCGACGCAGTGGCTTATCGATTTCCATCGGGAGTGGGGATTGCTCGGGGCATCGAAGACGATGGTGATTCCGAATCCTGTGGAGACGGTCGAAACAGAGGATGAGGGGAGGGGTTCCTGCCTTCGCAGGAACGACAGAGGGGGGAGCAGGAACGACAAGAATATTTTGTTCGTCGGGAGGTTGGATGCGGATAAGGGGATCGATGTGCTGTTGCGGGCGTGGGAAGCGCTCGGGGAGGAATCTTCGCAGCTCTCGCTCGTCGGAGACGGGGAGCGTCGCGCGGAGATCGAAGCGCGGAAGGACGGACGCATCACGGTCTACGGCGCGCAGTCGCATGACCATGTCATGGAGCTGATGCGGTCGCACGGGATCCTCGTGGTGCCGTCGCTCCTCATCGAAAACCAACCGACGGTCATCCTCGAAGGTCTCGCGGCAGGATGTCGCGTCATCGCGTCGGATGTCGGCGGCAGCCCGGAGACGCTCGGCGATGCAGGCCGCATCGTCCCGGCGGGGGATGTCGCTGCGTTGAAAAATGCGATTGTCGAGGCGCTTTCGGTCGAAGATGCCGAGACGATGCGACGCGACGAGGCGATCGAACGAATCATCGAACGTCACCGCGTGGAGGTCGCGGTCGGCGCTCTCGAGTCCGTGCTGATGTCGAACCGGTAGACGCGGACCCTCCACGGGTCGCCGAGGGTCCACTCCTGGTCCGCGATGGCGGCAATCGATTCGGAGACGGGCTGACTTCGCCACCAATAGTCGTTCAGGACGACATAGACGACATCGGCTGCGGCGAGGATCGCGGCGTCCTTGACCGTGTCGCGCGACGGCTCGCTGTAGGTCATGCGGAGATACGTCTCGTAGAGCGGGCCGCCGGTCGGGATGGGATAAAAGAAGACGTCCTTGGCGTAGCGCTTGAACCCGAGGGTCGAGACCCCCGCCGCCGAGACGCTTTGATTGGCGAGCACGGCGTAGTCGCGTCCAGTCGCGTCGCGGTCGATGAGCTTTACGGCCTCGATGTCGTACCGGCTTACGGTCCAGCCGCGGCCGGTCACGAGGGCGTCGTGGCGGGGGAGGCTGTCGTACGCGAGGCCGGTCGCGAAGGCGATGGTCGCGAGGCCGAGGCATGCGGCCACGAGGCGCGGGGCGGACCTCAACCGTTCCCAGAACGCGGGGAGGAGCGGGAGGACGGCGGCGACGAGGCAGAGGAGCGCGATGGCGTTCAGCCGGTCCGCGTAGTTGCCGCGTTCGTAGTCGATGAGGAACGCGAAGTCGCCGGCGCCTTTCAGCACGACCGCGGCGGCGAAGAGCGCGAGCGCAGTCCCGCCGAGGATGGCCGTGGTCCGTCGACGCATCGCCACGAATCCCGCGACAGCGGCGGCGAGCAGGAGAGCGGGAAGGGATGTCGAGACGAGCGTGGACCACGCAGGCCAGAGCGCGAAGCGGTTGCCGATCCACGGGACGAGCTCATGGAGACGCGTGAGCCACACGTCGGACGCGAGGACGGTGCCGAGGTCCCACGAGAGGGGCGTCCCGCGCAGGACGTCGAGCAGGACGAACATGATCGGCACGGAGGCTCCGGCGAGCAGGACCGTCACGACCGCCGCGATACGGCCTCGGAGGAGCTTCGACCGGCCGATGAGACAGGCGGCGACTGCAAGGGCGATGGGGATGCCGGC
>JAZDIB010000068.1:0-5383 GCA_043805355.1 Patescibacteria group bacterium
GGCGTTGGAGAAGATGATCGGGCCGTACCAGGTGGAGGTGGCGTTCGGGATGGAGGGGCAGTTGGTGCCGTTCTCGAGACAGACGCTCTGCGCCGCGGCGCCGAGACCGACGAGGACGTCCGTGCCGATATACGCGGTGCCAGAGGCGTAGATGTTCTTGAACGCGCGGTTCGCAAGACCGATATCTCTCGTATTGTCCTCGCCGGGCGTAATATTGCCGCTAAACATCGTCCCGTTCGACGAACCCGTGAACGTGACGTACGGGCCGTTGCCGTTGATGGCGACACCCAACGTGTCCCCACTTGGGATATAGAATCCGTTCGCGCCGCCACTCCCACCGAGGTTGAAGAGCGCGAGACCCGGGGCCGCCGCCGTGCCGGAACCGCCATAGACCGTGCCGGAGGCGTAGACGTTACGCCATGAGAACGATGGCGAGCCAAGATCATTCGCATTCGTCGTTAGCGGGAGGAGATTCGAGCCGACGCCGGCGTTGAAAATGACGCTGTCGGTCGAGGTGTCGCCGATGATGACGTTGCCGGCGACCGCGAAGTTGCCGGTCGTGGTGACGTTGCCCTGGCGCGAAACCGTGAAGACGTCCGTTCCGGCGTTGGCCTTGATGAGATAGTCGTACAGGTTCGACGTGCCGGAGGTCGCGATATAGAGCGTCGTTCGGTCGCCGGTCGCGGCGGTCGAGGAGTTCTGGTGCAGGGCAAAGAGGTTCCCGCCGGTCGTGTCGACGCTCGACGAGGCATATTGACCCTGCAAGGTCTCGGCCACGAACGCGTATGGCACGGACGTGAGTCGCTTGCGAGGCGTCATTTCCGAGTCGGAGGCGATCGTCACGCCGAGATAGAGGCCGCTCTGGTTCCAGTCGAACGCGAACGGGTTCTGTCCGGACGACGTATCGCCGAGCTGGACCGTGAAGAGGCCGCTATGGACCGTGACCGTAATCGCCGAGGGCGAGGCGGTCGTCCCCGACGATGTCCAGAGGCGATTTCCCCCGGAAACCGCATCGTACAGCGAAAATTTCACCGCATAGTCGCCGTCCGCGACCGGGATTTCCGATGCGGTCAGAAGCTTGCCTTGATAGCTGACGGAGCGATTGATGCTCTGGGCAACGGTGGTTTCCGGCCCAAAAACGACAAAAGCCGCGCAGATGATCACTGCAGCGATGAATAAGTTGGCAATACGATAACTGGGCGTGCGCATGGCAATCCCCTCCTGCGACCTCTGCTCGCTGTGAGGTTTTTTCTATACGCCGGATCGGGACACACCTGGCATCGTGGCAAACCACTAAGGTCGCTGTTCGACCGCCACCATGCGTTCGTGAGACTTGTCCGTTACAAGCCATCTACCGCCCGCGTATATATCGTATAGTAACAGGTTTCATTTTTTAGCTGGGTTGAGCAAAAATACAAGAAAAAATTAATCAAAAATACCTTGAAAAGATGGGGATAAGGCACTTTTTGCCTTCCGACCCCATTTTTAGGAAAAAGTTACTCACACCCCACATATCCACATGATATCTCCATAAATTTTCTCATGGGGACATCAGGGAGATAAGACGAAATATTGGCTAAGATTAGAATAAAAATTGAACGACCCGGAAAATTGCTTGCCAGAGAGGCTGCGGCTTACTTAGGAGATCCTTCGGCTGCGCTCAGGACGCGAAAATGGAGGGGGTGTGATTACTTACGCATAGGGCACAAACGAAAAAATGGCTATAATCAGCCAAAAAATTATGCTCTCATGCCTGCGAAACCTGTGGAAAAATCATCGATTACCTAGAATTCATCGCACTCATTAGATTTGACTTACGTCAGAAACCCACTTGTGGATAAACAGTTAAGAACTCAAAAACTTGACTAATTTTTGGCCTTCTTCATGATAATACTCTGATCGATAAGCGCTTCATCCTTATCAGATAAATCAAAGTCAGGAGACGTATATTTCTCATACCCTTCCTTCTCAGCCGTCACGTAGTACACGCTACGTCGGACGAAAAACCCATATTTACCGTTCGCGTCCGTGACCTGCGTCTCCAGGAGTTTATTGAACTTCTTGTCGAAAATACGGACGATAATGCCTCCAAGCGGTTTTCGTGTCTTCTCATCAAGGACTCGGCCCCATCCCTTTGCCTTTACGGGAGACGCAAGGCGACGGAACAGGAAATAGAAGACGATTTGGGCCAAAAGGATAAGCGCGATCTGCAGGCTGGGATTGATGATGAGCGCGACCGAAGCGCCGATGATCGTGACGAGCGAGATATTCTTCTGGAACGTCCGAAAGGCCTTCTTCCAAAGGATGCTCTTCGGCGTCTCGACAGGCACGACCGGGTCGACGGGGATATTCACGGCGATGATGGTATTCCGTACATCCACCAGAATACGCGTTCCGTGGTACAAGTCGGCAAAATCGACGTCTTCGACCCTATCCTTCAGGTACTGCGTCGGAAAGACGTACCCTGGCTTCACGACTTCGATGATATACGCCCCTTGCTTCACGATGAACGAGTAGCGGCCATGCTTGTCCGTCACCTTCGTCTGGATGATGAGCTGGGTCTTCGGGTCGCGCAGGCGGACGATCGCGAGCTCGACCGGCTGCTTGGTCAGCGCGTTATACACGATGCCCCACTTCTTCCGCTTGCGCCGCGCGATGAGCAGGATGGGCTGCGTGAAGAGGTACTGGAGATACGCCAGCGCATTGAAGAGAGGCAGGGCGGATGCGACGTTGACGAGCGACACGCCGACGAGCGCGGGAGAGATCGTGTTCTGGACGACCTCCTGCACCTCAGGCTGCTGGACGAAGGTCCTCGCGACCGTCGCGATGTATTCACCTTGCGTCACGACGTTCGAGACGACTTCGCTGACGTTCTGAAGCAGGGGCTGTGTCTGCGATACGCCAGCGAACGGCGTGAGCGGCGGGATCCTAATGAGGCCGATGCGGTCGCCGAAGGCGTTTCGCGTCACGGCTATCGGAGCAGAAACGGATTTCGAATAGCCGTCCTTCACCGCTTCCGCGTAATAACTTCCGTTCGGGACAAGGAAGGTGAAGCCGCCGTTCACGCCCGAGGTCTGCGGATTGGATTGGCCATATGGCGCGCCGTTCCATCGTGTCCAAGTCCCGCCTTCTTGGACATACAGCGTGACGGTCGCGCCTTCGATGCCGAAGCCCGTCGCGCCAAGCATCCCTTCCTCGACGACCTGCCCTCCGCCTTGCGCGACGACCGTGAAATTCGAGACGGCATCTCCTCCGCCTTGGAACTGCATGGCGACAGAGACGCTCGCGCTCCCGGACGCCGGTGCCGTGAACGATCCCGTGTAGGCCGTTCCATCCGAATTCAAGGCGAGGTTGTACGACTGCGTGCCGACCGTGACGAACGCACGTTCGGGGCTCACGCCGAGCCCGGAGAGCGGGACGACGACGAGCACGGTGCTGCCGCCGAGCGCTCCGAACGTCCCGGACGGATCAGGAACGAGCTGGACGACGCCACCTGCGCCATAGAAGAGCGGGGCTATCGTGATGATCTCGCCGCTCGGCAGAGGCATCGGTTCGGTCGGGACCGGGACGGTCGGTGTCGTGCCGGGCTCGACCGGAGGCGGCAAAATCGGAGGCGGCAGGACCGGCGGGGGCTCGACCGGAGGCGGAAGGACCGTGCAGACGGCCAGGGCCGTGCATCCCGAGTCAAGACAGTCGATAGCACCGTCGACATCATCGTCGACGCCATTCGAGCATGCAGCGCTCGTATCCTCCGTCACCGGGACCGGCGGCGGGGCACAGACGAGCTGGCCCGAGCACCCGGGATCGAAGCAATCGATGAACCCGTCGCCGTCGTCGTCGATGCCGTTCGAGCACATCGGTCCCGTGTTTTCCGGGACGACCGGGGGTGCCGTCGGTGTCGCCTGTGCGAGCGCGCCGGAAGCGAAATTGCCCGCCGTGTCGAACGCGAACGCCGCGTAGTAATACGTCACGCCTGCGACGACCGCCATATCGTCCTCCGACGTTCCCATACCCTCATAGACCGTCGCGCCGTCCGTCGGTCCCGTCGGATATCCTGTTGTGTTCCGGACGATGCGGACACCGGCGAGATCCGGGTCCGAAGGCATGGTCCACGCGAGATGGACGACGGAGACGCCGCCGACCGCCGTGAACGCGGAAACGTTGACGGGCGGCGTGAGGTCCGCGAGCGTAATAAAAGTCGAATCCAACGACGCGACGGTCGTGTTCAGCTGATCCGTCGAGACAGCGGAGAAGTGATACGTCGTAGCAGGCGACAGCCCTGAAAGCGTGAGGGAATGCGACGTGACAAGACCGGGATCCGAGACCAACGAACCATAGAGGATGTTCGTCCCGTAATCGACCCTCGAGGTAGCGAGGATGTTCGTGCTCCACGTCACGAGCGCCGACGTGTCCGTGATGTTGACGATCTGCACGTTCAAGATGACGAGCGGAACCACGGCGCCGAGCGTCGTGAACGTCGAATCCGCGCTCATCCCCGCGTTCCCGGACCCGTCTCGCGACAAGACCTGAAAATGGTAGGCCGTGCCTGCGGACAGGCCTGTCAGCGTAACCGAGTGCCCCATGACATATCCCGGCACGACCGCCGTGCCGCTGCCGTAGGCGTTCGTCAGGCCGTAGGAAACTTCCGAACTCGCGACCTCATCCGTATCCCACGTGATGGTCACGGCATTCGTCGTGATGTTGATGACCTGGATGTTCGAGATGGTGGGCGCCGTGACATCCGGATTTCCTCCACCGCCTCCAGGCGGAGGCTCGACCGGAGGCGTCGTCGTCGTAGCGGGGGCAACGACCGTGGCCGTCACGCTCACGCTATCGTCCGAGATGATGGGGATGCCCGCGAGGGCCGTGTCGCCGAACGTGCCCGCGAGCAACACCTGCGCCATCTGTTCCGTCGGGGGATTCACGATGCGTCCATCCCCTCCCGTCGCGTTCGTCCCGATGAGGATTACGACAAAATCGTCCGCGTCGATCTCGCCTGCCGCCGCATCCGTCGGTGCCGTGAACGTGATGCTCGACGTCGAGGTCGCCACGCCCCACGTCCCTGCCGCCGGGGACGCCGCCAGCGTCTCCGATGTCTCGATGCCCGTCACTGGACCGTGCGTGAGGTCGATGTCGTCCACGCCGATGGCCGAGAGGTCGAAGTCCGTGTAATACGTCAGGACGATGGTGTCGGTCGATGCATCCACGCCCGTCGGGGTCTTGAACCGCATCTCATGGTTCGCCGACACCGCGGCCGTGTGACGCGTGACCGCATACGTCGCCGGCGTAGCCTTCGTCGCAGAGGACGGCAACGCGTTCACGCAGACGGAAACGAAAAGCGCGGCGATGCATGCCGCGACCATCGTCCGTAGGAATCTCGAAC
>JAZDIB010000069.1:0-17804 GCA_043805355.1 Patescibacteria group bacterium
GATACCTCGCGTAGTACACGCAGTGCGCCTGTTTCGAGAATTCCATAGCTCCGGCACTGTACCAGAACAGGGCTCGTCGTCGGTCGGATGCTCTTCATCCCCGGCCTGACGGCCGGGGTTGTTCGTCGGGGGTATACCAAAGACCCAGCCGGAGCCGGGTCTTGGTAACCGTTCAGTCGTAGGTTCCGATCGGCTGACCCGTGAAGGTCAGACCGGCATCGGATTACAGGCTGAGGGTCTGGGTCTGCGAGATGTCCTCGACGTAGACGTCGTTCGTCCAGTCGCGGGAACCGCCTGCAGTACCGAGGGCCGAACTATGCGGGACTTCCGACATATCCGACCACATGAACGTGCCGAGCTTGATGGACGTATGCCCCTGCTCCGTCGTCGAAGGAGTGACATTCGTGTCGATCACGTAGATGGCGGTGGAGGAAGCGACCGGCGAGACGTTGTAGTTGCTGGCAACATACCCCGTGACGACCGGTGCATTCGCATCGCGGTAGAACGAGAGAGACAAGTTCTGACCGGATGCGGCACCACTGACGGTCGCGTGCAACGTGTAGACGTTGCCGGAACCGACGATGGTTTCCTCGTTCGTGAAGCTCACGACGACGTACCCTGCCGCCTGGTTCGCTGCGATGGTGCCGGTTTCGACATCCGTCGCAACGCCCGTGGAAGAGGTATACGTCACCGCGACGTCAGCCAAGGCCATATCCGACGCACCCTTGCGGACGCGGAAGTTGGACAAGGTGACGGCTGCGGTCTTCGCGATGCTGAACACGACCTGCTTGACGCCGACCGTACCCGCGCTGTCAGCCGCGACCTGGAACTTGATGAGATCCTGGTCGATGTTGGCGAGCGTGGTGGACGAGAGCGATTGCTTCGTCACCGTGGGCTTGGTCTTGCGCGTGACCATCGTGTTGCCATGGGCGGCGTTCGTGGTGGACGCGTAGATGCGCTCGCCTGAAGCCTGACCCGTGGAACGGATGTTCGCGTTGAGGTAGTAGTTGTTGTCCCATTCGCCGGTCATGAGACCGCTCTTGAGACCCATGGCCGGGGCCATGCCCGAGCGATGGACGCCCGTCGTGGCACCGGTGACCGAGGACGAAGACTGGATCGCCGAGAGCTTGGCCCAGAGCTGGAAGCTCACGGAACCATCCTTCGGGACCACGATCTTGTTGGCCGAGAGGTCGATATCCTTCGTGCCGGTCGCACCGGACGAAAGGATGTCGGAACCCTTGACCGCGCCGCCTGAGGCGACGGCGACCATCGTGTACACAGCGTTGTCGCTGGCCATGAGAACCGTGGAGCTGGCGAGGATCGCCATGCGATCGATCTCGACCGCTTCATACTGGGCCGTGGCCTTGTACGAAGCGAACGGGACCCAGACATCCTTGCCGGCGACCACGATGGTCGAGGCCGGGTTGGAGTCCGTGTTGTACGTGACCGTGCCCCTGTTCAGGATGGTCTGGACGACGGAAGGCGCCGCGCTGTTCGCGTTGGCCACGAGGGCCGTCGCGAGGCTCGGGGTGATGGTGTTGGCATCACCGTCCTGCGCCGTGATATCGCCCGTTGTGGCGATACCGACCGAGAGCTGGTCGTACGGAGAGGTCGTGGAGGCCGTGGAACCGAGGTTCGCGGCGACCGTGAGGCTCTTGCTCGTGCCAGCCGGGATGGTCAGGTTGAGGTTCGTGATCTGCGCAGCGCCCGTGGTCGTGTCCGGCGCCTTTGCCGTGCCGACCTGGGTCGTGCCGTCCCACAGCGAGAGGGACGAGTAGCGTTCGTTACAGTCCGCGAGAGCCGCAGCACTGGCCCACGCGTTGCCGGTCGAGGCGAGCTTCGCCTGGCAGGTAAGCGTGAGGTTCGTGATGAGGACGCTGGACTGCGCACCTGCCGAGAGCACGATGCCCGCGACCGGGACGTTCTGCTGCTTCTTCACGAGCGTACCGGACGACGGGGAACCGGCCAGCGCGACCGTCAGGCTGGAAGCCTTGATGTTCTGCTGGTTGCCGATCACGACCGCGTTCGGGACGATCTTCGTCACGTCGAGGAATTCGCCCGTATCGATGATGCGGACGTCGCTCGCCGTGAAGGCCTGGAGAGTCACCTTGTACCCACAGTCACCGGCGCCGCCATAGAACTCGCCAGCCGCGTCCTCCGCGTTGGAGAGATCCGCGACGATCGCGAGGTTCAAGGTCTGGCCCGATGTGATGTTCTGCGTGTCCGAGAGGGTGATCGTCCCGGAGTCGGTCGACTGGTCAGCGAGGGTCGACGACATTTCCGTCGGGCCCATCCATGTCGCTCCGGTATCAAGGTTCTTGATCTTGATGTTGCGGAAGTACATGGTGCCATCCGTCGCCGCGACCGTGCCCGTGCCGCGCACGTAGCACAGCGTGCCCGCGCTCTTGGCGATGGAGAAGCGCATGTTGCGGATCTCGATCGCGTTCTCCGCCGTAAGCGAGAACTTGTAGAGCGGGACCGCGAGCGAGCCCTTCGCCACGTTCGAGGTCGCAGGACCGTTGAACGCGTTGGTGAGGGTGCCGCCCTGGGTCGTCACTTCGATGTAGTTGGTGGTCAACCCGTCGAAGGAGCCCTGGGTGGCGGCCGTGCAGCCGCCGACAGCCGTCGCCGCGATACAGACCGCAGCACCGGCGTTGTACACCGTGTCCGTGGCGTTCACGTCCGTGGTGTATTCCACGTAGGTCTTGATCGTGCGGGCCGAGCGGCCAGCCACATCCGCCTTGAGCGAGAAGACCTTCGTCGTCCCGGAGGTGATGAGGTAGGAGGGCTCGAACTTGAGCACGATGCGACCGTTGCTCGAGACACCCGTCGCGGAAGCCACCTGGGTCGTTCCCTGGTAGAGCTTGAGGTTGGTGATGTCCGAGTTGGTCACGGATCCCGCCTGGTAGAGCGTGATCGCGTTGACGCGGATGTCGTTCGTGTTGGCCGTGAGCTTGAAGTTGGAGATTTCCGCTCCCTTGGCGCCGACGACCGGGTTGGCCGGGGTCGCACCCTTCAAGACATCGAGCCGACCGGACGAGCTGGTGCCGATCGTGAAGACATTGCCGCGGACAGGGAACATACCCCCGACCGAGACGTTGCCCGCCACGACGACGGAAGCCGCATCCGGGATTTCGAACGAGTGCTGACCGGCCGAGGAGGCCGCGCTCGAGACGTCACCGTAGAGGTAGACGGCTGCGGAGCCACCTGCCGCGACATCGACCGTGAGGCCGCTGAACGTGGCGGTGTGGGCCGTCGAGTTGATCGTGCGGCCCGTGGTCAGGCGAAGCCCGTTCTGGTCATACAGGTACACGTTGGCCCAGTCTGCAGCCGCGCCGACGCCCACACGATGGATCGTGAGGCCGTTGACGGTGACCGCGCTGGCACCGGCGGTGAACATGTATTTGGCGAGCGGGACGGACGAAGCGCTCTTCGGGAGCGTCGCACCGGCCGGCGTGTCGGACGCCAAGGCGACCGTCAACGCACCGGTGACAGCGGGACCCGCGCAGACGACGTCTGCGATATTCGCTTCGCGGCCGGTGACGTCGGTGCCTGCTGTGTAGGCGATCGTCGTTCCGACCGTGTAGATGGCGTTCAACCCGTTGGCGTCGAAGGCGGCTTGAGTCGCGAACTTGCGCTTCTTGCCGTCCATGACGATGTACGAGCTGGTGTCGCCCTCATACTTGACGACCTGACCATCCGGGTGGACGGCGGTCGCGATCGAGGAGCCCACGGTGTAGTTCACGAAGAACGCATCCGGGACGTCGACGACGCGCGTCGCCCAAGCATCTCCGTAGAGGGACTTGGCGACGGTCTCAGATTCGATCCAGTGGATCGTGCCGCAGCGGGTGACCGCGTACGTCTTGGGATCCGTCTGGATCTTGATCAGCTTGGTGCCAGGGCGAACCGTGACATTGCCGCCGATGGTGATGGCCGCGAGTTCCGCATCGGAAATGGTCTTGACCGACGCGAAATCGACGAACCACGAAAAGTACGTCTTCTCGTTCGGGAAGACATAGCGCTTCCCGTCCTGGGCATAGTAATAGACCGCAGGACCCGACGCCTTGATGAGGTCACCCACCGTGACGGCGGAGGCGGCGCTGGCGAAACCCAGGGAGCCGACGCCGACGGACGAGAGGACCGTCACCATCGCGACGAACGAGGAGAATGTTTTCTTAAGATTGACCATATGAACCCTAAAGGGTTGTGTGGTGTGCGGGCTCCGATCCATAGGGATCGAAGGACCGCGATAATGGTGAGTAATGACTCGGATCTCCCGACACGGGTGTCGAGATCGACCTTGAATGATCCGGTCAGTGGCGAGGATGTGACACGAGCGGGCAAGAGGCGTTCCCCCGCCCGTCAGGGCAACCAAGCTCGCTTGGGTACCCTGTGAGACGGAGAGGAACTCGTGTCATCTCATGGCGGCGTTGTCTGCGTGGATGAAGCCGACGGACTCGTCGATGTCGTGCCGGACTGCGTCGATGTCGCGGCTACCGGAACGTCCATGACCGACGCCGATGACGAAGCGACTGCCTGGTCGATATCGATCTTCTGCGCCGCGAACGCCTGCTGTGTCGCGAGCTTGATCTGCTGGACCGTATCCTGAAGCGCCACGGACGACGTCGTGTTCGGATCCTCGAACGCCGTCGAGGAGGCGGTCAACGCGGAAGACCCCGTCACGCCCGCGACGGTCTTCGCGTAATCCTGAATGGCCTGGACCACATCCCCCTTCGGGACCGACTCGTTGGACTGTTCATGCTGCTGCAGCAGGACCTCGATGGCCTTCACGCCCGTATCCGCGGCCGCGGCCTGCGCCTCCATGACTTTCCCCTTGCTCTCGTCCGGCAGTGCGGTCTTCGTCTCCTGGAGCGCCTGCACGAGTTCACCGCTCTTCTGGTCGACGAGCTTCGCGACTTCCGCGACCATCTTGTCATCCGTATTCGTGTTCCGTACGTCGTCGAGCTGTTCCGTCACGGTCTGGAGGTCACGCTTCAGAATCTCGGCCGCCTGCGCGACGCGCTCCGACTGCTCCGGCACGTCTTCCTTGGCGACCTGCTTCAGTTCCTCGCCACGGCGAGACGTGAACTCCACCTTCAGCTTCAGCTTGTCTTCCTTCGCGGACGTAAGCGCAAGTCGCGCCTGTTCCGTGGCGAGCTTCAGGGAATAGAGGAAGTCGCCGGGAAGGGAATTCTCGGCCGCAGACACGGAGGCGATGGAACCACCGAGCGCGATGGCGAAAATCGACAGCACCGCCAAGACCGGACCTCGCGCCATCTGGATGAGGCGAAGCGGCGCAAAGTGCTTGAACGCCTGACCTGCCGTCTGCCACGACGTCACAGGCGACGTCGGGAGCGAATTCTTCGCCTGCATCACGAGCGTCTGCCTGGTGGAACGCAACCATGCCGCGTCAGGCTCGACGCGGCTCCCGACGGTGCGGAGGGTCCGCAACCGTTCTTGCAGGGAGGTTGGCATGGTTCAGTCGGTATCCTTCAGGGTCTTGATGGCCCGATGGTAGATGACCCGGACGTTCCCGGGCGTCTTCTCGAGGATGTCCCCGATGTCCGAGAATGTGAGGCCATCCACGAGCCTCAGCATCACGACATCCCGGTAGTCCTCCTTCAGCGTCTCGAGCTGTTTCAGGACGATGGCCATCTCGACGCGCGCTTCCATGACCTCCTTCTCGCGCCCGAGATCGGAACCGAATCCGTCCTTCATACGAGTAGACGTGAATTCACCCTCATCCGTTACAGCGTCGACGGCGACGGAAACAGGTCGATTCCGATAAAAATCCGCGATGAGGTTCCGCGCGATACGGTAGAGCAACGCACGGACATTCGTGACGGTCTTGTGATCCTGGAGGTAATTCCAGGCCTTGGTGAACGTCTCGGCCGTGACGTCCTGGGCGTCCTCTTGTGACGGTAATTTGAGGGAATTAAAACGATACAAGGCCTTCACGTAGCGATCATAGATCTTCGCGAAGGCCTCGGGATCCCGTCTGGTCCGTATGCGAAAAAGGAGGTAGCGATCGACAAGATTCGACATTGCTTGCTCCTTACGAGCGGATGATAACGTAGCTGTTTTGGGCCGACATAGCAATATCGAACGTCAAGCATGCCACGTCCCTTGATACGCCTCCCGTCAGAGAAACTTGCATATTTCCCATTTTGTCTACAATATTGTGGACATACGACTATGACAACCCCTTTCTCCCCTTCCCAGCCCAAGGACTCTTCCGCACCTGTCCGGGTCTCCGTGTCCGAGGCCGGACGACTCTTCGGCGTAAATCCCCGGACCGTGAGACGTGCCATCACATCTGGAGACATCCGATATATCGTGGTCCGCGGACGATATCAAATCCTCTTCGAATCTTTGATCTCCTGGTCCCAACGCCAGCCGACGATCCGCAACAAACGCGATGTAAAGGGTATCGGCCAATGGGTCGACCAATGGAAGATCCGCAACCCGAAATTCTCACCGCGGCCACCGGAGGCGTAATCGACCGGCGGGTTATGATCCCCGATACACGGAGAGGATCTGTTCGAGGTGTCGGTCCGCCGTGGGGAAACGCTCTTCGACGAGGTGCGTGCTTTCCGATGCCATCCTGTCGCGCGCTTCGTCGGTCAATGCACTGAACCGTTTGAGGGTGGCGACCCACACGTCTCGATTCCCGTGCGGTATGAGATATCCGTTCACGCCGTCCGTCACCATCTCTGGAAGGCCGCCGATGTCGGTCGCGAGGATGGGTAATCCGTATCCGAGCGCATCCATCACGCTGAGCGGCGCGTTCTCGTATCCGATCGGACATGCGATGAACGCCTCGGCTTCACGATAGAGGGATGCGAGATCTTCGCCGCGGCGGAATCCGACGAGCTCGACGTTCTCGATATGCTCGCGGCGCATCATGTCGCGGAGCCGCTCCTCAAGCGGTCCGATGCCGGCAATCTTGATGCGGATACCCGGAACTCGACCTGCGGCGAGCATCAGCTCCTCATATCCTTTCTCCGGCGAGAGACGCCCGACGGCCAGAAGATATCCGCCGCCACGCATCGCACGCTCGCGTCGCGTGACCGGCATCCGGACGACCGTCATCTTGGACGCGGGTTCTCCCCACTCGGCCATCTTGTCTGCCATGAACCGCGACGGACAGATGAACGTCCGCACGGTCCGCTCATACGACTGCCGCGCTTTCGTGAACCCCATCTCGAACGCGGCGAGCGCGTTCGGCGCGAACGACGGAAAGAGGCACCGGTGCGTCACCGCTTCCCAATACCGTCCGCCCTTGCACCGCTCGCACAGCGCGCCCTCGGTCGCCATGCGGTAGTTCGGGCACGCGAGCTTCAGGTCATGCAGGGTCTGCACGCACGGCACGCCGCTCTTCCGGATGGGCGCGAGGATGGACGTCGAGAGGTGATGGTAGATGTTATGGAGATGGACGACGTCCGGCTGGATGTCGTCGAGCGCCGTTTCCATCGCGTGCCTGGCTTCGCGGTTCCAGAGGAAGGCCGCTGCCTTCGAGACGTCCTTCGCAGCGCCTTCGCGGATGGACAGATCGCGACGCGTGACGAACCGCGAGGCGTCCTTCGACGGCAGGTTCTTCGGCGATCGCGTCGAGAAGGCATGCACCTCGTGCCCCGCGTCCGCCTGGGCGCGCATGAGCTCGTGCATGTAGACCTCGGCGCCGCCGTTCAGGTCGAAGAACTTGTTGACGTGGAGGATCTTCATGGCGTTCGGCGTTCCAGAAGCAGACGGTACAACGCCGCGTATCGGCTGACCATCAGGTCGATGGAGGCCTCGGCGTGGACCTTGGGTACGACACGCATGGCGCGGACCACGGCTTCGGATGGATCGTCCAGCGTCTCGGCGATGGCATGCGCCCATGCCGGCACGTCGCCAGGCGGGACGAAGCGGACATCCGTGTCGTCGAGGAACTCACGAAGCGGCGGAAGGTCCGACGCGACGATGGGGACGCCGGCGGCGGCGGCTTCGACGGCCGCGAGCCCCAACCCCTCGTACCGCGACGGGAAGCAGAAGATATCGGAAGCGGCGAGGAGTTCCGGCACGTCGTCGCGATAGCCGAGCCATTCGATGCGCGAGGCGATACGGAGGCGTTCTGCGAGATCGCGTAGTCGGCGTTCAAGCGGGCCAGTGCCGACGATGCGGAGACGCCACGGTCGTTTCACGAGCGCGAGGGCCTTGAAGAGCGTCGCGTGATCCTTCTGCGCCATGAGGCGCCCGACCGCGATGAGGCGCGGCACGTCACGGAACGGCCGGCTACCGCGGCTGGCGACGCGATCGAGGTCGATGCCGTTCAGGATGGTCCGGACCTTCTCCGCCTTCACGCCGTCGGCCGCGACAAGGATGCGCTTCACCTCCTCGGAGACGGCGACATACCCGGTGGTGAACGGCGCGAGCACGCGGTTCACGAGACGATGCGACCATCGGTAGCTCTCGTTCACGTTATGCTCGGTGGACAGGACGACGGGCACGCCCGCGGCGACGGCGGCGAGACGCCCCATCGTGTCGCCGATGAAGAGATGCGTATGCACGATGTCGGGACGCTGGAGGCGGAACATCCGACGGAGCGCGAGGAACGTCCGGAGGCCGAACTTGCTCCGCCGCACGACAGGGGCGGTCGCGACGCCATGTTCGCGGAACAGCGGTTCGAGTTCGCCGCCACCCGTGATGGGGACGGCCTTCGCCTCGAATCCCTGCCCCGACAATCGGGCCACAATCTCGTACACGAGACGCTCGGCGCCCCCGGCACCGAACGTCGGCACCGCATGCATGACGAACGGCACGGACGGATCGTGCGTCTCGAGCTCCGCGACCCACGCGTGGGACAGGAGCGGGCACAGCCCATGGCGAGCGGCCCACGCGTCGAACGCGTCGAGCGAATAGAACGTCCGGCTCCCCCGCCGGAGGCCGAGGCGGGCGAGGAGCGGCCAGGTCGCCACGAAGAACGCACTGACACGGTCCGCGTCGCGGCATCGCCAACCGGCACGCTTCAGCGCCAGCGGTCGGATGCCGCGCGCATGGCACAACGCGATGCCGTCCGCCGCGAGGAACGGACGGATATCGCCGAGCGATTCCAAGCCATCCGCCGCGACGGCGCTGTCGATGATGACCACGTCGAAGCGACGTTCGCCGAGATCCCCCATGGACGCCGCGAAGCCGACGGAGAGCGACAGTTCGGAGGCGGTCACGGTCGCCTTCTGGATGGCCGCGACGTTCGGCTCGAACACGGTCACATCGTAGCCGAGCGACGCGAACGGGAACGCGACGTTCCCGAGCACGGACTCGCGCACGAGCACGCGCATGCGGCGGGGTTCGCGGCCCGCGGCCCATGCGTCGACGCGGCGGACATACGCGTCGAGACGCCGGAGCCCTCCCGGATCCCGGTGTGCGGACGTCACGCGGTGGTAGTCGGCGAGCAATCTCATACGTCCACGGCAAATTCATCCCGACCCTTCCGCGAAAACGCGAGGAGCGCGGCGACCGCGAGACCTATGGGCAACCACATCTTGCCGGTCCAATAATTCGTGTTAAGCATCTGATATGCGATGGCGCCTCCGGCGGACGTCACGACGAGTAGCGTCGCGCGATGGGCAATCGGGTCCGTAATGACCTTGAGGCGCTTCACGGCGAGCATGACGAATGCGGCCATGACCCACGCGAACGCGAGGAGACCGACGAGACCCGTCTCGGCCGCGAGCTTCGGGAGGAACCCGTGCGAGTCGAGCGGCGCGCCGTATTCGATGAGGAAGACCTGCGCGGAACCGACGCGGTCCACGAACGTCCCCGCGCCGCCGCCCACCCACGGACTGCTCTCCCAGACCTGCGTCGCGATCTCGAGGAGGGAGATGCGCGTCGAGTTGCTGCTCGTCGCGACGTTCGAGAAACCGACCTGGAGCATGACGCCCCCGAGCGGGATGAGAAGCAAGAGAGCGGCGAGGAGCGTCCCGAGATGGCGACGCAGCGTGGCGCGGTATCCGACGGCCGCGAGGAGCGCCGCCTGCAGCGCGAACACGACCCACCCGGTGCGCGAGAACGTGAGAAGGCCGATGAGGAGCTGCAGCGCGGCCGACCCGTAGAGGAGACGCCGCACGCGTTCCTTGCGGGCGAGGAGCGCGGCCGCGAGCGTCATGAAGACGGTCGTGACCATGAGCTCCGCGAGGAGGTTGTGGTTATCGCCGAGCGCCGCGACGCCGAAAATGGGCAGCGGATGTGCGCGGCGGATGAACTGGCTCGACGCGTCCACGAAGAACAGGGAGACGAGGCCGTTCAACGCGCCGAACGTCCCGACCGCCGCGAGGATGCCGAACGACGTCGCAAGCCGGCGACGGTTGCGCAGGAGGTTCACGGGGACCGCGACGTACGCGAGATAGCAGAACAACACCGGCCGGATGGCGGCCTTCGCGACCAGGACCGGATCCGGGGCGTACGGCGAGAACATCGAAAGCACGTGCGCCGCCACGAGCGAGGCATACGAATATACGAGAGGGAGCGTCGGCTTCCAGTTCCTGTCGCGACGCCGGAACCACAGCAGGATGATCTTCAAGGCCCAAGCGCCGAGGATGAGGAGGAAGAGTGCCTCCGCGACGGCGATGTCGATGGACCCGCCGAACGCACGCTCGCCGATGGAGAGGTCGCCCGTCGGGATGGAGATGGTCAGGCCGAGGAACGGCGTGAGCGCGATGGCGAGGTACAGCATCCCGTACGTGAACCGGTACGCCAGGATGAACGCGATGACGATGGCGAGGACGACGATGGGGCCGAGCGGGATATCGAGTGCGACAAAAATCGCCCCGACCGCGACAAGGAGAATCAGACCCCACGAGAACTCGCGCATGCTTCCTATAGGATACCACGCCGAGCCTCCGTTCGCCTCGACGATTGCGCGGAAAATCGACGGCGTCGCGGATAAAAAAATTGACCCCCGCACCGGATTGCTCCGATGCGGGGGTCGAGCTGTTCAAGGCGCCGAACAGCGAGGCGTATGAAGCGTTACTGCTTCACGAAGTGGCAGTACGTCCCTTCCACGGCGAAGGGGACGATCGTGCTGCCGGGGACCGTCGTGACCTGATGGGTGTAGTACCTCACGCACGTGCCGAGGTCCTGCGGATCCCACGACCAGGCGTTCGAGGCGGACTGGCGGTACCGCACGACGTAGTTCGTCGGCGCCTCCCAGCTTCCGACGGTCACGGCGTATCCGGAGATGGACGCGCTGTATGTCATGGCATAGGTCGTCGTGAAGCCGTTCTGGGCGTTGCTCCACGAATCCCCATCCACGAGCTCCACGAGCCACCCTGCGGCGAGCCCCGTGAACGCGTACTTCCAGGAGACGGGATCGACCTGACCGTTGCAGTCGTAGTCGATGCTGTCGTCCCAGGTCTCGAACTGGAACGGGCGACGCAACGCGTCCGTGTCCGAGCAGTCGCGCTCGAGCGGATCCGCGTCGTTCGCGGTGTACCCGTCGCAGCCCTGGTCGTTCGCGGGACACGAGACGTCGCTCGCCACGACGCGGAAGTTGAAGCCGCCTTGCCCGTTCGCGAACGCGGCGGGCAGGCTAATCGGCTCTCCCTGCCACTTCGCGGAGATGAGCACGGTCTCGTCGGCCGCGTCGTCGATCCACCAGTCGCCGCCGTCCACCTGGCCGTTGAACACGAAGCCCTTGCCCTGCTCGACCTGGATGTCGAACTGGACGGACTTGGCGTTGACGGTGGCGTTCGGGGACGCGCCCCAGGCCCATGCGCCCGGCCGTGACGCCCCTTCCTCGTACCCGTAGATGGCGTACGAATGGGAGACGCTTTGGTCTTGCGCGAGGACCGTGATGCTCAGCGTCCCGAGGACCGGGGCGCTGGTCGTGGTGGTGCTCGTCGTCGTGGTCGACGTCGTGCTGGTCGACGTGCTCGACGTGGTGGTCGTGCTCGTCGAGGTGCTCGTCGTCGTGGTCGTGTTGGTCGACGTGGTGGTCGTGGTGCCGGTCGACGTGCCCGTGCCCGTCCCCGTGGACGTGCTGGTCGTCGAAGTCGTCGCGGTCGACGTCGTGGTGGAAGTGCCACCCGAGCCGCCCTCGCCGCCTCCGCACACGTTCCCCTCGTCGACATTTCCGTCACAATCGTCATCGAGGCCGTTGCAGGTCTCGCTGACGGGCGTGATGTCGTCGACGCACGAGCCCCACGCGCCATGCGACCCGCAGGTCATGTCGCCGTCGTGGCATTCGCCGACGTCGCGCGTCATGTCCGTGCCGGTGTAGCACGCGTCGGTCTCGCCGGAGGTGCACTCGCAACCCTCGTCGATTTCGTCGTCGCAGTCGTCGTCCATCCCGTTGCCGCACTCGTCGCCGGCGCCGGGGAAGACGTTCGCGTTGTCGGGCTCGCAATCGGCGTCGTTGAGGACGCCGTCGCCATCCCGATCCGGATCGTCCGAGGTGGACGTGCCGGTCGACGTGCCCGTGCTCGTCCCCGTCGTGGTGCACGACGTGGTCGAACCGTGATGGTCGTCCTCGACGCGCGGCGCGCCGTTACATCCCGCGAGGGAGAGGGCGATGATCGCAAGCGCGAAGATCGTGAGTGATTTCTCTGTTGCCATTCCGAATCTCCTTCTGCAAGTCGTCGTTGGGCCTTTCGGCCGTCATTGTTATGCGCAGATGAAGTTCCCGAGCGTATCCGCCCAGGAACCGTCCGTGCAGGTGAGAGTTTGTCCGCATGTGTCTCGGCTCACCGCGTCCTTGATGGGACACGGGCTGCCAGACACGGGCGGACGGGCGAGATGGAGTTTCCCTTCGGAACACTCCAGGCTCCGGTTCCCGTCGTCGGAACACCGGAACCCCTCGGGTGCGCACGCGTTGCCGAGCGCGCACTCCACGTCCGCCGATGCATCCTCGTTGCCGAGGGACATCGCGGCATATCCAGCCGCCAAAAACGCGGCGACCGCCGCGACGAACCTTTTCCCCACATTTCCTCCAAATTCTATTGTCGAAGATGCGTGAGTCAACCCGTTCCCGCACCTTCCAGAGACCTTTGGATTGACCGAGGAATATAGCATAAAATGCCCATTTTGTCAAGGGTCCCACCCCTTTCCCCTTGCGTCCTCATGCGCCGTTTGATAGTCTCTTGGCGCAACATCACAACCGAGCGGGTATCGTATAGCGGCTATTATGCCACCTTGCCAAGGTGGAAATACGGGTTCGACTCCCGTTACCCGCTCCAGAGGAACACGACCCGAACAGGGTCGTGTTTCGTTTTGAGATATTTTTCCATCGTCCGCGGACGTGAAATGCGATATACTGGCGACGATGCCTCCGTCGAAACCCGCGGGGCGTGTCGGCGTCCAACGCGGCAGACCGCGCAACGGGACGCGCACGCGTGTCCAAGTCCCTCCCATGAAGCATCGGAGCGCCTTCTTTTCGTTCTCCGGATCGTCCCTGCTCCACGGCGCCATCATCGCGCTCCTGCTCATCACCGCGGTCACGGGCGTCGGGTCGTATTCCTACATCACGGACGTCGTCGAGACGAAGGCGCGCAACGCATTCCTCATCGACGCGCTCAACGTCGAGACGACGCTTCGCGACGACATCTTCGACTACGAGGAGCTGCTGCAGAGCGTGCAGGGACTGTTTGCGGCGAACGTGACGGTCGAGCGCCACGAATGGGATGCGTTCCTCCATGCACTCGACATCGAGGAGAAATACCCGGGCATGACGTCCGTCGCATACGGGACCTCTACGGTCGGACCGGAAGCCGGCACGGAACGTGTCATCCTGACCTACGCCTATCCCGCGAGCGACAGCGACGTCATCGGCATGGACCTCGCGAGCGAACCGGATCGCGCCGAAGCATTCCGCCGCAGCCGCGATACGGGCGAGACCGTCGCGACGACGCCGTTCCTGCTCGCGGACGGGGAGAAGGTCTTCACGATCGTGATGCCCATCTACAGGAATGGCGCGAAGACGGACACCATCGAGGAACGACGCGACGCGCTGCAGGGGTTCGTCACGGGCATCTTCCGCATCCCGGGGTTCTTCGACCTGTCCGTGGATAAGGCAGATATCCCGAATGGCATGGCCGTCGCCATGTTCATCGGAAACGAAGGGTCGTCCGACACCGACGACCTCACGCAGGAAGCGACCTACAACCTATTCGGCCAGAAGCTGGTCCTCGTTTTCCAGGCGCCACGGACCTACGGACTGACCACGACGGAACACCTCCTCCCCTATGCCGTCCCGGCGGCCTGCGGCGTCTTCTTCTTCCTCCTCGCCTTGACGGGCTTCTCCTTCACGCGCGTCAGCTTCCGCGCCAGACGCCTGGCCGAACGCATGACGCAGGACCTCGCGGACGCCCAACGCACGTTCGAGGCCACCGTCGAGCAGCTGCCGGTCGGCGTCTATCTCGCGAAGATCCCGGAAGGGACGCCCCTCCTCATCAACCGCATCGGCATGGACCTCATGAGCCACGGGTTCGAACCGGGCGCGCAACGGACATCATACGACAAGGCCTATCACGCCTTCCGTGAGGACGGCCGCGAGTATCCCGCCGAAGATCTGCCTCCGAACGTCGCGGTCCGCACCGGCAAGCCCTGCATGAGGGACGACATCGTACTGGAGCGCGCCAACGGCAAACGGACGCCCGTGCGCGTCGCGAGCGCACCGGTCCTCGACGAGGACGGCAATCCGTTCGCGGTCGTGGTCGTCCATACCGACATCAGCAAGGAACGCGAGGTGGATCGCGCCAAGAGCGAGTTCGTCTCGTTCGCGGCCCATCAGCTCAAGACGCCGCTCACCTCCACGCGCTGGTTCTTCGACCTGCTCGAGGACCCGGACACGGGCAAGCTGAACGCGGAGCAGAAACGGTACGTGAAGGAACTCCGCGAGATCAACCGGAACATGTTCGAGCTGGTCGAATCCCTCCTCAACGTCTCGCGCATCGAGCTCGGCGTCCTGACGTCCTCGCCCGAGCCGTTCATGCTCCCCGACCTCATCGACGGCATCCTCAAGGAGATGGCGCCTGCCATACGGAGGAAGAAGCTTTCGGTCGCGATGGCCTCCGACGGCATCTCGACCGTCATCGGCGACGCGCGGCACTTCCGCATCATCCTCCAGAACCTCATCTCGAACGCCGTGAAGTACACGCCGGACAAGGGCAAAGTCAAGGTCTCGCTCGCGAAGAAAGGCCGTGCAGTGCAGGTGTCCGTGAAGGACTCGGGCTACGGCATCCCGAAGGCCGAACAGGAACGCGTCTTCACCAAGCTGTTCCGCGCGAGCAACGTCCAAGACAAGCAGATCGACGGGACGGGGCTCGGGCTCTACCTCGTGAAGGCCATCGTCGAGAAGCTCGGCGGCCGCATCGGATTCGAATCCAAGGAGGGCAAGGGCTCGACGTTCATCGTCACCCTGCCGCTCGCCTGACGCCGATGACTTCCCTCGCGGACATCCTCTACGAATTCTCGGTCTGGCTTGAGATCGAGGGAGCGCCATTCAAGCCGCGCGCCTATGCCCTCGCGTCCGAATCCGTGACGGCGCTCGGGAACGACGTGAAGGACGCGTGGCGCGCCGGCGGGGTGAAGGCGCTCATCGAGCTGCCCGGCATCGGTCGGTCCATCGCGGAAAAAATCGACGAGTTCTACCGCACCGGCCACATCAAGGAATATGACACGATGAAGAAGCGGTTCCCCGTGGACATCACGGGCCTCTCGCATATCGAAGGGCTCGGCCCGAAGCACATCGCCGAGCTGTACCGGCGCCTCGGCATCACCGACCTCGCGAAGCTGAAGCGGGCGCTCGCGCGCCATGAGATCCGGTCGCTTCCCCGGTGGGGCGCGAAGAGCGAGGAACGTCTCGCGAAAAACCTTGCGCTCATGGAGCGGTCGAGCGGACGGCATCTCCTCGGCGATATCCTCCCGATGGCGGACGATATCGTCGCCACGCTCTCGAAGGTCCGCGGCGTGAAACGATGCGCCTATGCGGGGTCGCTCCGCAGGCGTCAGGAAACGGTTGGCGACATCGATCTCATCGCGACGACGGACGATCCCGGAAGCGTCATGGACGCATTCGTCGCGCTCCCCCTCGTCGAGGAGGTGCACGAGAAAGGAAAGACGCGCTCGTCCGTCCGCCTGCGCAACGGCATCGATGCGGATCTCCGCGTCGTGCCGGACGACGTCTTCGGCGCGACGCTCCAGTCCTTCACGGGCGACAAACGCCACAACGTCCTCCTCCGGGAGATCGCGCTGTCGAAGAAGTTTACGCTGAACGAATACGGGCTGTTCCGCCTCGCGAAGCGGAAGGACGGGAAGAAGGCCGGCGAGCTCGTCGCCTGCAGGACCGAAGAGGAGATCTACAAGCGCCTCGGCATGGAGATGCCGCCGCCGGAGATCCGCGTCGGCGGGGATGAGCTCGACGCGGCGCGATCAGGGACGCTCCCGGACCTGCTCCCGTACGGTTCGGTCAAAGGCGACCTGCAGGTCCAGACGGACTGGACGGACGGCTCCGCGTCCATCGAGGACATGGCGAAAACGGCGAAGGCCGCCGGACTCTCCTACCTGGCCGTCACGGACCACACTAAGGCACTCGCCTTCATCCACGGCCTTGACGATACGGGCGTGACCAAACAGGGCAAAGCGATCGACGCGCTGAACAGGAAGCTCCGCGGTTTCCGCCTGCTCCGCGGAACCGAATGCGACATCCTGCGCGACGGCGGCCTCGACCTGAAGGACGCGACACTCGCGAAGCTCGACTGGGTCGGTATCTCGGTGCATTCGCTCTTCAACCTCTCCCGCGAGGTCCAGACCGCCCGCGTGGTGAAGGCCATGTCGAACCCGAACGTGGACTGCCTCTTCCATCCCACATGCCGCATCATCGGCAAGCGCGAGGGATTGGATCTCGACATGGACGAGGTCATCGCCGCGGCGAAACGGTTCCGCGTCGTCCTCGAAATCGATTGCTTCCCGGACCGCTCCGACCTGCGCGACCTGCATGTGCGCGCGGCCGTGAAGGCCGGAGTGAAGCTTGCCATCGACACGGACGCTCACGGCCCGGACCACTTCAAGTTCATCCCCCTCGGCGAGGCCATCGCGCGGCGCGGCTGGGCGACGAGGAAGGACGTGGTGAACGCGATGCCCCTCAAAGATCTTCTCGCGTACCTGGACAGGAAGCGCAAGCGTCGCGTATCGTGAGCCCGCGCCCGGGTGGCGGAACTGGCATACGCAAGGGACTTAAAATCCCTAGCCCGCAAGGGTTTGTGGGTTCAACTCCCACCCCGGGCACCATGAAAACGCCTCGATATCCGAGGCGTTTTTCGTATAGCATCGCGATACCTTGACAGAATCGCCGTTTTCGTGTAGGTTTGGAGGTCGCTCCCGGATCGGGACGCGTCCCCGCCAAGCACATCGATCGCACGGACGGCTCCGTGCGGCACCTGACGGGCAGGCAGGAGGTAGGAACCGATGAAGCACACGACGCTTGCGTTGCAACTCCAGCTCGTGGAGCTCGAACTGAAGGTCGTCGAACCGACAAGGCCGTCGCACGACCCCATCCTCATGACCATCGACACGGAGTCGACGGATCCTCCGTCCGCGGACGGACGGTGCGCCCCCTTCGGGGGCGTCGACATCCTGACATGCGGTCCCGGCGGATTCATGAGCATGGAGTGTTGGCGCCTCCACCTCCCCGGCGCCAAGGCGGATTCCCCCGTCGCCGCGATGACGGGATTCGACCTCCTCCCCCCTGCGTTCCCGGACGACGGAAAACGCCGCGCTCTGTACGCCTGCTGAAGCACGGCACGACACCCCCGATGCGCTCGAGCGCA
>JAZDIB010000070.1:0-5329 GCA_043805355.1 Patescibacteria group bacterium
AGAACTTCTCCGCGATGCCGACCGATGTCCAGAAGAGCGCGGGATCCATTCCGGGTTCCATCGCGACGTCCGTCACCTCGATGGAGCCGTACGTGAGCGTCCCAGTCTTGTCGAAGACGACCGTGTGCGCCGTGCGGATGCGGTCGAGCCATTCGCCGCCCTTCACCACGACGCCGCGCCGGGCCGCGCGCCCGATGGAGGCGGTCACCGCGAGCGGGATGGCCACGGCCATGTCGTCGGCGCAGGCCACGAGGAACAGAGCGGCGGTCATGCCGGGATTCCGCGTGACGAGATACGTCGCGAGGCCGAGGAGCAGGATGATGGGGAGGAACGCGCCCGCGAACCGGTCCGCCAGCTTCTCGGAGCGCGACTTGTGGCGCGAGGCCTCGCGCATGAGGCCGACCATACGTTCGATGGTGGTGTCGTGCCCGACGGCCGTGGCGCGCATCTTGAGCGTGCCGGATTCGTTCAGGGTCGAGCTCACGACGCGGTCGCCGGGCAGCTTGTGCACGGGCGCCGACTCGCCGGTCACGGACGCCTCGATCAGGTGCGCTTCCCCGAAGGTGACGATGCCGTCCACCGGGACACGGCTTCCCTGGGAGACGACGAGGATGTCCCCGACACGGACGTCTTCCGCCGCGATGTCTTCGATGGCCTCATCCCGCTCGACGGTGGCGCGGGTCGGCTTGAGCGCGAGCAGTTCCGAGACGGCCGCGTTGGTCCGCGTCGCGGTCCGCCACTCGAGGATGCGCGCGAATGAGAGCATGAGCGCGATGAACGCCGCGGAACGGAAATCCAACGTGACGATGGTGATGAGGAATGCGAGGGCGTTGAACGCGTCGATGCCGATGGTCTTGGACCGGAGTGAACGCGCCGCCTCGACGAGCGTGGGCAAAGCGGCGAGCACCGCGGCGACCGCGAGCGGCGCGATGAAAGATGGCACGACGAGCTGGAGGATGAACGCGGCGACGATAAGCGCATCGAGCGCGAGATCGCGCGTCGGCATCGCAAGGAACAGTCGTATCGACGGCACCGTCATGATGCCTCGTATGATACCACGGATTCCTTGACATTTCCGCGGATTTCCGGTATATGAAGCATGTTCCTTTCTTGCGCAGAGTCCATACGTACGACGGTGAGCCTGGGGCCCCGCGATACGGCGAGGTGAGGGGTGAACTGTCACATCGAGGAGGAAACCGACATGACGAAGAAGAAGGTCTCGGACATCGAACGCGGCGCTGGATTCTTCCAGGCGCTCATCACGAGCATCATGGACGTCGCGCGGGAACAGAACATCCCGTTCGAGGCGATTCATCGCCTCACGACGCCTGCCGGACGCGCGGCGCTCGTGGATATCCTCGACATCGCCTACACGGACTACCTGGACGACCGGGAGAATCCGGAATCGACGGACGGTCCGTTGCCGCCGGACCACTACCGCGACTGCATCACCTACGCGCCGATGCCCACCATCGACGAGCTGAAGGCGGAGTGGGGCAAAGATAACGTCTCGGTCATCTTCGACGGACGTCCCTTCACCCTTCACGAATCCTGTCAGGACATGGATCGAACGCCGGGCGAGAAGGTGTTCTACCTCCATGACGCGGGCGGCAACTGGGAGAGTGAGGAGCGGATTGCCTGGGGCCTCAAGCAACGTAGCGCGGTCGCCCCTAACGGCTACCGTCCTGCGAACCACGAGGAGACTCACGAATTCGCCAAGGCTCACCCCGAGCTCAGGAGGTTCGTCGGTCTTGGCTCCTTCGCGGTGCGCGGCGTTGATCGTTGCGTCGTGGACGTTTGGCGGGACGGCGGCCGGCGCATCCTCGGCGACGATTGGTTCGATGACGGGTGGGAACGCCATCGCCGGGTCCTGTTCGTCAGCAAGTAGCCCTTGGTCCTCGGACCCGTAGCTCTCCGACCCCCGCATCTATCCGATAGGTGTGGGGGGTCGTTTTATATTCTGTCGTTTTCTCTTCTCCGTCCCGCTATACTTGTGTCATGACCATCGCGTGCTATCGTTCTCCCATATGTCGGACGACGTAATCCCGTTGAACGGGACGAAAGCTCCACAGCACGACGACCGCGAGCTTTTCGGACGTCTCGCGACGGATCCGACCGCCATCGGCGAGGCGTACGACCGATACGCGGATCGCCTGTACGGGTTCCTCCTTAAACGGTGCGGCCATACGCAGACGGCCGAGGACCTCGTGTCGCGGACGTTCATGAAGCTCCTCGAGTCGGCGCCGACCCTCGAATGGAAGGGCGTGTCGCTCGGGGCTTGGCTCTACCGCGTCGCGACGAATCTCCTGACTGACCACTGGCGCAGCGCATCGACGCGCAAGGACGAGACCATGGACCCGGACACGTGGGATCCGCCGTCGGACGACGATCCCGCATGGACGGCGCACGTCACCATCGAAGGCGAACGCCTGCGCGAGACGCTGAAGGGGCTTTCGGCACGTGATCAGCAGGTCCTCGACATGAAGTTCTATGGCGGGTTCGACACCGCGGAGATCGCCGCGGGCCTTGGGGTCTCGGCGAACCACGCGGCCGTGCTCACGTACCGGGCCGTCGGCCGCCTCCGCGTCGCGTATCTCAAGACGGACGGCACCTCACGCATCAACGACAATCACGTATGACCGACCGCACAGACATGAACGCCGAGGCGTTCGAGAAGGCGCTCACAGGCGCACAGGAAGGGCGTCATGCCGAAGGGCTCGCGCCGTTCTTGGAGACGGCGGACGCGCTGCGTCGCGATGCCGAGGCGCCCATGGGTCGACTCGATCCGGCTACGGCAGCGAACCAGCGGGGCGTCCTCATGCATATGGCGGAGACCAAGAAGGGGAAACAGGAGGCGACGGACGACGCGCACATCGTGGTCGCGGCGATGCCGCAGAAGCAGGAGAAGCCACGCGCACCGAAGGACCCTTCGACTCCGCTCAGGGCAGGCTCCGGTCGTCCGGCATTTCGTATCCCGATGTGGGCCATGGGAGGCGTGGGCGTCCTCGCTGTCGCCGTCGTGGCGATCGGCATCCTGATGCGCGGCCCCGTCTTCTTCCAGGGTCCATCGGAAGCCGGTCGCGCGTTGACCCGCATCCTCATCCCAGAAGCCCGTGCCGCTGACGCGTTCACGCTTGTGGCGGAGGAGCAGGACGCGGCTGGGGCGGACATCGGGACGTCGTTCCGCGTCACCGCGAAGGTGGACGTCACCAAGGACGTGCTTGCGCAGAACCTCCGCATCGTGCCGCCGGTCGATGTGACGGTGGAAGACATCGGGAACCGGGAGTTCCGCGTGGTCCCGAACGCGCCGCTCGAGCCCGGGGTCGTATATCGCCTCGCGGCCGCGACCGTCGTGCAGAAGGACGACGGCTCTACCGTGGCGCGCGAGTTCAGCTGGGCCGTGCAGACCAAGGACGTGTTCCGGAAATTGACGTCCGTGCCGGCAGATCAGTCCGGCGGCGTCCCCGTGGACACGGGCATCGAGATCACGATGTCGCAGGCAGGATGGGATGACCCGGCAGGCAGCTTCACCATCGAACCAAAGGTGGAGGGCCGTTTCGAGACGCATGGCCGATCCCTCGTGTTCCTGCCGTCGAAGCCCCTGGAGCCCGGCCGCATCTACGCCGTGACGCTCCGCAAGGGGTGGAAGCTCGCGGCGAGCGACCTCGCGCTCGCGGACGACATCGTCATCCGGTTCGAGACCGAGGCGGCGAAGGACCCGAACGAGGATCGCGTCACGACCCTGACGCCGGTGGGAGCGTTCTTCGAGGCGGCGCCGGATCAGGAGGCGTTCATCCACGTGTCGGAGTCCTATTCCCCGGCCCCTTCCGGGGCGCACCTCACGGGCTTCGCGCTCACGGGTGACGACGCCGTCGCCCTCATCCGCAAGATCTACGCCATCCCTCACTGGGCCTATGCGACGGGCCGCCGCGGCGACGATTTCCGTTCCTATGCGGTGAAGCAGGCGTTCGAGGTGGACGCGACGCTCGAGAAGGACGAAGCCACGTATTCCACGTTCCTGCGCCTGCCTGGGCAGAAGCCGGGCATGTATCTCGTCCGCATCCAGGCGACGAGCACATCCGCCGGCGCGATTTCAGGCGAAACCTGGGCTGTGATGCAGGTCACGGATGCCGCGACGTACGCCATCGCGGACGGCAAGGAGACCGTTCTGTGGGTCATGAACCTCGAGTCCGATCGGCCGCTTTCCTCGTTGCCGGTCACGCTCGAAGGCGTCGCCGGGCGCACGGACGAGAACGGCATCGTCCGCCTGCCGACGCCCGACACGTTCACGTCGACGTCCTCGGAGGAGGGGCAGTATCTCGCCATCGCGCAGGTCGGTTCCGGCGAGCTCTCCGCCATCGTGCCCATCACGCAGCGCAGCTGGTGGGGATATGGCTACGGTCCGTCGAACGGAGGCGACGCGTCGGTCGGATACGTCTACGTGGACCGGCCGCTGTACCGCATCGGCGATACGCTCTCGTTTTTCGGCCTCGTGCAGGACCGCGAGACCAAGCAGGGCGCCGCGTCCGTGAAGGTCCGCATCGAGGGATCGACGCTGGACTGGTCGACGTACCGCTCCAAGATCTATGCCGAGGCGGCCGTGACGCCGGATGCGGACGGATTCTTCCGCGGGAACCTCTCGTGGGACGCGATGGCGCCCGGGATGTACCAGGTGTCGGTCGTGCGCGACGGCGCGACCGTGTCGATGCGCTCCATCGAGATCCGCGACGTCGTCAAGCCCGCGTTCACCATCGACGTCACGCCGTCCAAGAACGCGATGTTCGCCGGGGACGAGCTCTCCGGCCAGGTGCGAGCCCGTCTCTTCGACGGTACGCCGCTCACGGACAAGAAGTTGACCATCGCCCTGCGCGGGCAATTCGACACGAACGACGTGACGGTCACGACGGACGATGCCGGCATCGCCACGTTCAGGTTCCCCACGGCGCGCCAGACCTGCGACGATGGATCGAGGGGCGACTACTGCTGGAGTTCCTGGGCGAACACGGTCGAGGCGCGTCCCGTGGACGCCGAGGAGGCCGAGATCGTCGGCATCGCGTACGTGAACGTCTGGGGCGCGCGTCTTTCCGCGACATCGGAGATCTCGACGGACGGGTCGGATGCGACCATCTCGTATCTCGTCCGTCGCGTGGACCTGTCCGCCGCCGAGGGCCGCGAGGAGCGCAGTGTCCTCACGACACCGCTCTCTGGCGTGCGGCTGACTGGTAGGGTGGTGGAACGCCGATGGGAGCGCATCGAACTCGGCCCGGAGAAGAGCCGCTACGACATCATCCTCAAGCGCGTGGTCCCGGCGTACCGGTACGAGATGCGG
>JAZDIB010000071.1:0-2618 GCA_043805355.1 Patescibacteria group bacterium
GACGATGGCCGTTCCGGTCCGCGCGGAAATCTGTTGCGATTGCTACTATCCGGACGATCCGAAAGCCTCCGTCTGCATCACGTCCGCGGCGGCCGGCGACTGCGCGAACATGCCCGGCAACTCGACGAACTCGGACGTAAAGAGCCTGACGTGCAAAACCTCGGTCATGGACGTCGCGAGCGCGACCTGCAAGGCCATCACGGGAGGAGGCATCTGCGGAAAAGGACCGTTCGACGAACGGACGTATAAGGCGCCCGTGACGGCCGCGACGACGCCTGCTTCCGGCACCGGGACGTACAAACCTGAACTCGGCATCGCGATTCCATTACTCACTTTCACCGGCATCCCTTCGGACGGGACGTCGGTGCAGGTTCCTTGGTTCGCCGAATACGTCGCGGCGGTGTATCGGTACCTGACGGCTATCGCCGTCATCGCCGCCGCCATCATGATCGTGTACGGCGGGTTCAAGTACATCGTCAGCTCCTCCGGCGCAGGCGTGCAGACCGGCAAGGACGTCATCAAGGATGCCATCGTCGGCCTCCTGCTCGTCATCGGCGCCTACACCATCCTCTGGACCATCAATCCCGCGACGACGTCGTTCGCGCCGCTCGTCGTGCCTTCGGTCAAACGGGTCACGTGGGAACAGGCGATGAGTACGACGTTCGGGGCGAACGCCGAAGCGCCGGCGACGCTGGCGGAATTGGACATGTATCCATCGGCAGGAGGCTCAGAGACGACGACGCTCCCGACGGAATGCCCCGGACGTTCCAGAGCATACAAGGAAGACGGATCTTTCCCGCTCAAGCTCTACGACAACAAACAGCAACAACGATGGTGGTATGCATTAGACTGTCCAGAACAAGGAAAAAAGGCGCTGGAACAAGACATTATTAACCAATATCTTGCGAAGCAACAGGAATACGGAATTCCGGCAGGAATCATGATGGCAATCATTCGCCAGGAAGGAGGTGGTTGTGCGGTCCAGAATGCGCTTAAAAATCCCGGGGGCGCATCGAGCGGCAATTACGTCGGAAAGGGCTGCACAGCAAGGGAACTTCCAGCTGACTCGTGTCCGAACGCCGCTTGGCCACAATTAAAAGATCCTAGCCTCGATTGCAGCTTCATCAACGGGAAAGGAACACCTTGCGAAAAAATCTGCCTCACGTACACGCCCGATACGTTTAAGAACTGCGGGGATTGCAAAGCCGCGAAATCGACGAACGCATGGCCCCTGAATGGAAAGACGATTATCGTCCCGTCGGTTCAGTGCAACAAAATGCTCCCTACCCAGAAAGATACCTTCAAGGAGATACGAGGTGGCACGAAGGCATGTCTTCCCTTCAGGAACAGTGTCTATAAATTCGCGTATTGTATCGGCGCAAGCTCGTACTACGGAGCGAGTGGAGAGGTTGGCGTCCTGTTTGCTGAAATCATTGAACGGAATTGCCTTTGCAATCCTGAGACGGATGCGGATCGATGCGTCCGCGATAAGGCTTTCGAGCAAAAGCTCGCCACGTTCCTTCAGACGCAAAGAATCAATCGGTTTGCGACCACGCAAGAAGATTTCATGGTGAAGATCGATGCCTTAACGGAAGGTTTTCTGAAACCAGGATTTCAGAATTCGACGAACGCCGGCCAGGCAGAGCAGGTCGCCCCATCAGCCCAATGATTCATCTGGCGTCCCCTCGCGGACTGACGCTTGGCGGCTCCGCGCGCACGTGGCAGGCTTGTGGCCATGAAAGGTCCTGTCTACACGTGCACGAAATGCGACGCGCAGTTCCCGAAATGGTCGGGACGATGCACCTCCTGCGGATCGTGGGGGTCCATCGGCCAGCAGGCGTCTGAAGCGGCGGCGGACATCCCGAAACGGAAGGCCGTGGCGCCCGGGGCGACGGCGTCGTTCGCCGAGGACGGAGCCGTCGCGCATGCGAACGCGGACCCGACCGGATTCGAGGTCCTCGACCACATCCTTTCGGGCGGCCTCGTCGAGGGGTCGGTCACGCTCGTCGCGGGTGAGCCGGGCGTCGGCAAATCGACGCTCCTCGCGCAGATCGCCCTCGTGTTGGCCGCGACCGGGAAGGGTGTGCTGTACGTGACCGGCGAAGAATCCCCGAGCCAGATCAAACGCCGCCTCCAGCGCCTTTCAAAGGACATCCCCAAGAGTCTCCACTTCCTTGACACCACGGACGCGCCGACTATCGCGGCGACGATCGAAGACGTCGCGCCCGCGCTCACGATCGTGGACTCGGTCCAGACCCTGCGCTGCTCGGACGCGACCGGCGAACCCGGAAGCGTCACGCAGATCAAAGCCTGCGCCGCCATCATCACCGAGGTGGCCAAGCGCTCGAAGCGTCCGGTCATCCTCGTGGGACAGGTGACGAAGGACGGCGACGTGGCGGGCCCGCGCTTATTGGAGCACGTCGTGGACACGGTCCTCTTCATGGACGGCGACCGCATGCATCGCTACCGCATCCTCCGTCTGCTCAAGCACCGTTTCGGTCCCACGGACGACATCGCGCTCCTCTCGATGACGGAAAAGGGACTTGAAGCCGTGGAAGACGCGTCGACCGAACTGCTCCGCGATCGCCCGGCCAACGCGGCAGGCTCGGCCGTCTCCT
>JAZDIB010000072.1:0-12091 GCA_043805355.1 Patescibacteria group bacterium
CTGCGCGGGAATGACAAACAGGATTATGCCCGACCAACCGAACCAGGCGCAGCCGATACATATCCAGGTCAACGCGGATCCGAAGGATCTGAAGGGACGTTACGTGAACGCATTCTCGATCACTTCGCAGGAGCGTGAAGTCGTCATCGATTTCTTGAGTCACGTGAACGCGCACGGGCTCGACCAGGCCCAGCTCGTCGGTCGCATGTTCCTGAACCGCTTCACGGCGCAGGACCTCATCACCGAGCTCCGCAAGAACTTGGCGAATTGGGAGAATAAGCGGTACGAAGGCACGAATACGGCCGGTGAGCCGGATTCTGGGTTCCCGCCTGCGCGGGAATGACAGAAAAATAGATGGGCAAGGACTACTATTCCATCCTCGGCGTGCCGAAGGATGCCTCGCCGGAAGACGTGAAGAAGGCCTTCCGGCGTTTGGCGCACGAGCACCATCCGGATAAGGGCGGCGACGCGCAGAAGTTCAAGGACGTGAACGAGGCGTACCAGATCCTCGGCGACCCGCAGAAGCGCGGCCAGTACGACCGGTTCGGATCGGCGGCGTTCGAGCAGGGCGGCATGGGCGGCCCCGGCGGATTCGGCGGCGGGGGATTCGGGTTCGATCCGTCCGGGTTCAACATTAACATGGAGGACTTCGGCGACCTGGGCGACGTGCTCGGTGGGATGTTCGGGTTCCAAGGAAGAGGACCGAAACAGCAACGCGGCCGCGACATCCAGGTCGACGTCGCGCTCGACTTCCTCGAATCGGTCCACGGCAGCCGCAAGGACGTCTCGCTCTACAAGCACGAGCTCTGCGCGACGTGCCGCGGCGAAGGCGCCGAACCCGGTTCCAAGCTCATCTCCTGCAAGACCTGCAACGGGAAGGGGACCGTCACCCGCGCCCAGCGCACCATGCTCGGCACGTTCCAGTCGACCGCGACCTGCTCCGAATGCCATGGCACCGGGAAGATGCCGGAACATCCGTGCACGACGTGCAAAGGTGTGGGCGTGGAACGAAAGACGGTCAACCTCCAGGTCGATATCCCGGCCGGCATCTCGGACGGCGAGGCGCTCAAGATCGCCGGGGCCGGGGAACATCCGGGACGCGGCGGCAGGCAAGGCGACCTGTTCGTGCGCATCACCGTGAAATCGCATCCCGTCTTCTCGCGCGAAGGCAACGACATCCTCTCGACCGCCCACGTGCCGTATTCGATGCTCGTGCTCGGCGGGTCGACCGACATCGAGACGGTCGACGGCCCCGGTTCGCTGAAGATCCCCGAAGGGACGCAACCCGGCACCGTCTTCAAGCTGCGCGCCAAAGGCGTCCCGTTCCTGCGCTCGCGCGGACGCGGCGACCATCTCGTGAGCGTCCAGCCCATCGTGGAGAAGATACTGACGAGGGAACAGCGCGACGCAATCGAACGGCTGAAGAGGGAAGGATTGTAATTGTCATTCTGAGGGAAGTCGGAGCGACCGAAGAACCTTCCGAATATTTTGAAGGTCCTTCGTCGGACTCAGGATGACATTCGATTTTGATATTCTCGCTTCTTCCTTCTTCGAGATGCTATACTCACTGCATCTATGGGAGCTGTCATCGGGTATCTCACGTCCCTGAACTGGATGAATCCGAGCTGGGACGTGTTCATCCTCCTGTTTTTCGTCGTCGGGGCGTTCCTCTACGGGCTCTCGCTCGGACGTGACCGCGTCATCGTCATCATGGTGGGCATCTACATGGCCCTCGCGGTCGTGACGAACGCGCCGACCCTCGCGAACCTCCAGTTCGACGTCAGCATCAGCGAGAATTCCATCGTGCGCATCAGCGTCTTCCTGGGCGTCTTCGTCGTGCTCTTCTTCCTGCTCTCGCGCAGCGGCTTGCTCCGGACCCTCGGCCGTTCCGGCGCGCCCGGCTCGTGGTGGCAGACCATCGTCTTCAGCATCCTGCAGGTCGGGCTCCTCATCAGCGTGACGCTCACGCTCCTGCCGCCGGAGATGACGCAGGGCCTCACCGACGTCACGAAGCTGGTCTTCATGAGCGACAAGGGCCGCACGGCGTGGCTCATCCTCCCCATCATCATCATGGCCATCGTGCCGAAGGGGAAGGAACCGGGGTCGGGGGGATAAGACGCATGTCGTCCTAGAGCGAAACGTAGGACCTTCCGATCGGAAGGTCCTTCGTGGGGAAATTCCCCTCACTCCATCACCACGATTTCTTTGGCCGGAATATCCGGTAAGAACCGGAGATTTTGATCCGACAGGACGGTCACTTTCTGGTTCGCGGCGACATCGGATAACGAGAGAGTCTCGACGACGTAGGGCTTGGGGGGTTCCGCGTTCGGGTCGGGGTTCGATAACTGCTTCTGATCGAAGGCCTTCAATTCATCCATGATGACCTCGACGGGTTTTTCGGTCCTGCGGACGATTTTCGTGCTTGACGCCACGATGATGTTCCTTTCATCCGGAACGCCGTCGACGGCGGGACTCGCATCGAGCGTCAGTTGCTTGACGACGAGAGATTCCTCTCCGACCGAAAGGACCGTTCCCACCATGGTCCGAACATCCGTCGTCGGATCTATGAGCAGCCCTTTCGTACGCATCGCTTCGCGCGCATCCTGATATCCCTTCACGTATCCCTCGTCATAACGATCCTTGAATAATCCACCAGTGTTACCCGGCCGCTGTGTCATCCAAGCGTTGAGCGCGACGAGCACGAGGGCGGTGCCGACGACGGCGACGCAGAGCGTCACGAGGATGGTGCGGCTTGCTGAACGAGGGGCTTGTTGGTCCATATAGGAGGAAGTATATCACAATAACCTGTCATTCCCGCGGAGCCTGCATGGCGACGGCGGGAACCCCTCCCTCTGTCATTCCGACCGAGGAGGCTCTGCGACGAGCGGAGGAAACCCTTCATAAAGCGTTCCCTCGGCTCGCGGACTCGCTCGGGATGACAGGGGGAATGACGGGTCGGGATTGACAAAACCGCGATTTTGTGTTATAAGCAAGATACCCTAATCAGGTGAAAAGGGGCCGGATTCCGCGGAATTCCCCGCGTTCTGGGCTCTTTCACAACTCGAACAGTTGCAGGCCACGTCGCTCGCGAGCGACGTGGCAGGAGGCACGATCATGTCACGCAAGAGCAGTCTGCTTCTCGCGGTCTCGATGCTCTTTGCGTCGATGACCGTGCTCGGTTGCGATAACGGGGAGACCACGACGAATACGTCGACGGGATCTCCGACCGGCACCACGACCACGACGTCTTCAACCCCGACTACCTCGGACGGCGGCAGCGCCGGTTCCGGCGCGGTCGCAGGAAGCGGCGGTCAGGGCGGAAGCCCGGCCGGTGGATCTGGCGGTCAGCCCGGCGGTTCGGGCGGCGACGCCGGAACTGGCGGCGACCCGGCGACGGGCGGCAGCGGCGGCGAAGCCCAAGGCGGCGCCGGCGGTGCGACCACCACGACCACGACGGACACGACGTCGACCACCACCACGGATACGACGACCACGTCGTCCACGGACACGACGTCGACGACGACCGACACCACCACGACCTCGACCACGGATACGACGACGACTTCCACGACCACCGACCAAGGTGGCGCGGGTGGAGTCGGCGGTTCAGGCGGCATCGGCGGCGAAGCGCAAGGCGGCGCCGGTGGTGTGACCACCACGACCACCACGGACACGACGAGCACCACCACGGACACGACGTCGACGACGACCGATACCACCACGACCTCGACCACGGATACGACGAGCACCAGCTCGACGACGTCCAGCGACGGGGGAGCCGGGGGATTCGGCGGCGGAGGCGGCACGGGTGGCGCCGGCGGCGGGTCGGAATGTCCGGCTTGGCAACCGGGGCCCGGCCTGACGTGTGGGACGTGGACGAGTCATACGGATCCGGATCTTGCGGCCATGAATCTCGTCTGGGGCGGCCAAGCGCTGTCCGAGACTGATGTCTTTGTGGTCGGTGGGACGTACGGAGCAGGCAAGATCGTCCGCTACGACGGGAACGACTGGATTGACCAGACGATTCCGGATACGTCGAGTCTCTCGAATGTCCTCGTACTGAGCCCAACCGAGGCGTATGCCGTCGGAAAGGGCGCCATGTGGGACTTTGACTGCGTCATGCTCGAGCTCACCAGCGGAAGCACATGGTCTACCGTGGCAGGAACGCCGACACTCGGGTCCTACTGGGGCTGTTCGGACCTCTGGGCTGAAAGCTCTTCCGACATGTTCCTCCTAGCGACCGACACAGGGGATTCGAAAATCTTCCGCGGACCCAAACAAGGCCCGTGGATTGAAATGCCGATTCCGCTTTTCGCTGATGACTTCCGCTTGGAGGAAGTCTGGGGTACGTCGGCATCGGACGTATATGCCGTCGGGTACCTGACTGTCGGTGGCAACCCGTCGGCCGGAATCCTGCTCCACTACGACGGCAACGTCGACGACGAATGGGTCTTGATTCCGATGGACGCGTCGATTCTGATGCTCACGTCGGTCTCGGGCTCTGGTCCATGCGGCATCGCCGTGACGGGAATGGCCGACAACGAAGGCGTCAACAGTGGCGTCAACGTCTATTTCGACGGAAACACCTGGAGCGCACCCTCTATCCTTCCGAGCGTTAGCGACACTTTCGGCATCGCCCACGTCTCGACCCAACAGGTCGTCGTCGCGGGCGTCTATCGCGAACCGGAAGCGGTCGGCAAATTCGGCACGGATGATGGGTCTCGCGGAATCACCTGGGAGTCTCCGTTGGTCGGCCATGGGTACGTCAGAAATGTCGTGCCTGTACCGAACTCGGATGTAATCTACGCACTCGTGGAACAAAACGGGGCCTCCGTGATGGCCACTTGGTGCAACTAGCGAGTGGGACGTGCAAACGTCCCCGAACGCGGCACTCGTCGCGTAAGGCCCTGCTGGCATCTCTTGCCGGTGGGGTCTTTTTTACTTGTGTACGGCTCAATTCATAAGTAAAAACGTTCTGTCGTCCTCGAGCGAAGCGAAGGACCTTCAAATGATCGTCAGCGTTCGGACGCTCTCGGCAGCCGTTCTGATTGGAAGGTCCTTCGGTCGCTCCGCTTCCCCTCAGGATGACAAGTTGTATTAACAGCACACCCTTCTGGCTAACTTACCTCAGTTTTTTCTGTAATCATGTGCTATACTATCAATAATATGTTTCGCTTCCGATTTTCCCGTCTCATCGGTGTCGTAATTGGGATTGCAATCCCAATATCAGCACTCGCAGCATACGCAGGACCATCAGCGACACCACCTTATGAAAATGTCCCAGGTGTAATCTGGAATCGATTCGGGACACCTCAAACGGGAGCTAACTACGATATTAGCGGAAATGCATCCGTTAGAAGCGATTTATATCTCTACGATACGAAGGCAATCAGAGTCGACAAAGCTGGAGCGTCTCTTCTATACATTGGCAACTGGGGAAATGGCGTGCAACCCTTGACCGTTCAGATAAACGGAAACCTACAAGCAATTTCCAGCTCAGCAGCGACGCCAGGAAATATTACTGCCCAGACACAAATCACCGCTCCAAAATTCTGTCTCGGCGCTTCCTGCATCACCGCCTGGCCGACGGGCACCGGAAACGGCGACATCACCGGTGTCGCGGTCGGGACGGGTGTCACGGGTGGAGGCGCGAGCGGGGATGTGACCGTCAGTTTCGATCAGACCTATGGCGACGGCCGATACGTCAATGTCGCAGGCGACACCATGACCGGTGCGCTTATCCTCAATGCGAACCCGACGAACGTCCTCGGAGCGGCGACGAAGCAGTATGTGGATAACCTCAATGCCGCAAAGGTCTCCAAGGCCGGCGATACGATGACGGGTTATCTCACGCTCGTCGGAGATCCGACCGTGGCGTTGCAGGCGGCGACGAAGCAGTACGTCGACAACGCCGTCGGTGCGACAGGAGGTGGAGATATCACGGGCGTCACGGCAGGGACGGGCCTACAGGGCGGGGGGACAAGCGGCGATGTGACCCTGTCACTCACTCAGCCATATGCAAGCGGAACCGCGTACGATGGTCGTTTCGTGAACGTGACAGGCGATACGATGACCGGGGCTTTGACGACGCCCATCACCTACATGACACAAGGCGTGAAAATTGAGGCTTACGACAATTCTACGTTGCAAGGCACGTTCAGCAGCTACCACGAACAACCAATGTCCGACGGCGACAAATCAGCGTTCGCGATCTACAAGCCCGGGGACGGAGCGGGGTCCATAGAATTTCTTCAAGCAACGGAGCTTATTAACCTTAATCCTGGTTGGTCCGAAAACGGTATAAATATCGGAGGCGACACGGGACCGATACGCACACGCCTTTATAGCGTCACGTCTGGTGGTGACGAATGGGGGTTGTCTGTCCGTAGCAAACATGGTTTTGAAAGCCCCGTAGATTACAACACCTACACGCATATCGGGCGTTATGTAGCTGGTCCAAACAAGACATACGGTATCGACGTCGCCGTTGGTTCCGCGAACGGCTTCGGCGGAAATTTCTACAGCGTAATCGACAACACTCGTTCACTTAAAATCCTGAACGGCACGCGCGCGCTCGACGTGAAAGGCGAAGTCTGCCTCAATGATTCCTGCATCACGGCCTGGCCAGCAGCAGGAACGGGCGATATCACTGGCGTCGCAGTCGGCACGGGGTTGACTGGCGGCGGAACGACGGGTGCTGTGACGGTCAACTTTGACCAGACGTACGGTGACGGACGATACGTGAACGTGGCGGGGGATACAATGACGGGACAACTCAATATCAACCTTAGCGTTCCCGGTTGGGCTTTTGCCGCGAACGCCCAATCCGGTAGCGGGGACGGAGGCGTCTACGGTACAGGGGGTACGGGAGTATGGGGTGTAGGTTCGTCCTATGGCACCATAGGACAGACAGCCAACACGCTTGGCGCTGGTGTATCTGGCGAAAATACCGGTACGGGTGGCTTCGGCGTCCTCGGGACCAGTAATAACGTAGGCGTTCAAGGAAGCGATAGGGACACGAACGTCTTTGGTATCCTTGGATACGGTGATTACGGTCTATACACGCAGTTCAAAGGCCACGTCGGCGGAGCGATGACCGTTGGTGGTACGATGAACGTCAGTGGAGCGTTGACTGCCTCTGGCGATATTTCAGCAAGTGCGAACACTCTCACCAACTGCGCCTATACCGCATACGTCGCTGACGGAACGGCGATGTTCTGCCCTGCGGACAGACCCATCATGAACGGTATCGGGAGATCCGGGACTTCCATGCGTCTGTATTGCTGCGATCTGTAAACGATGCACCAAAAGCCCCGGCTTCGGCCGGGGTTTTGATTTCCTGTCATTCCGACCGACCGAGTTCGACGAGGGAGCGGAGGAACCCCTTCAAAAAGGGTTCCCTCGGCTCGCGGACTCGCTCGGGATGACAGTAGGAATCGATTCTGATACCGTTTCGGCATGCTTCGCATCTACGACACGGCGTCTCGCTCGCTCGAGGACGTCACGCCCATCACGCCCGGCCATATCGGCATGTACGCCTGCGGACCGACGGTCTACCAGCGTGCGCATGTCGGCAATCTCCGCGCCTATGTCATGGAGGACATCCTCCGACGAACGCTCGAGCGGCATGGCCTCGCGGTCAAGCACGTGATGAACATCACGGACGTCGGACACCTGACGGACGATGCGGACGAGGGAGAGGATAAGCTGGAACGTGCCGCGCGGCAATCGAGTGAGTCCGCGTGGGACATCGCGCGCCGGTTCACGGACGCGTTCACGGAGGACATGAAGCGGCTCGACATCCTCGCACCGACCGCCATGCCGCGCGCGACCGACAACATCCAGATCCAGATCGACCTCATCGCGGAACTCGAACGGAAGGGGTTCGCGTACAAGACGAGCGACGGCATCTATTTCGACACGTCGAAGTTCGAAGGATACGGCCGGCTCTCGGGTCAGGCGCTCACGGAGAAGGAAGAGGGCTCGCGTGTCGCGGCGAACGCGGAGAAGCGGAACCCCACGGATTTCGCGCTGTGGAAATTCTCGACGGAAGGGGAGAAGCGGCAGATGGAATGGGAGAGCCCGTGGGGCATCGGATTCCCGGGATGGCACGTCGAATGCTCGGCCATGTCGCGGAAAGAGCTCGGGCAGCCGTTCGACATCCACTGCGGCGGGGTCGACCACATCCCGGTCCATCATGAGAACGAAATCGCGCAGAGCGAAGCCGCATACGGGGCGAAACTCGCGAATCTCTGGTTCCACGTCGAGTTCCTGCTCGTCGACGGGCAGAAGATGTCCAAATCGCTCGGGAACACCTATTCGCTCGACGACCTGAAGGAGCACGGGTTCGACGCGATGAGCTATCGGTATTTCCTCCTTTGCGCCCACTATCGTCAGAAGCAGAACTTCACATGGGAAGCCCTCCAAGCCAGCCAGAACGCGATGAAGAAACTCCGACAGACCGTCCGCGACTGGAAGACGCCCCTCATCGGCTGTGCGGACCTGGAAGCCGAGTTCCTCGCCGCGATGGACGACGACCTCAACACGCCGCGCGCCCTCGCCATCCTCTGGAAGACCGTGGATTCGGATCATCCGTCCGAGGCGAAGGCGGAGACGCTGCTCATGATGGACAAGGTCCTCGGCCTCGGCCTCGCGGACGTCATCGCCAAGCCGACCGCGATTCCCGAAGATATCCAAGCGCTCCTGAACGAACGCAAGGCGGCACGCGACGCGTCGGACTGGAAAGAATCCGACCGGCTCCGCGACGAAATCGCCAACCGCGGGTGGACCGTGGAAGACACGGCCGCGGGGCAGAAGGCGACACCGAGGGGATAACTCCTCCAACCTCCCCTTGATTCAAGGGGAGGACTCTCTATTCAGAACCCCCTCTTGGGTTAAGAGGGGGCTGGGGGAGTTACGAATACAAAAAGATGTTCACCGCATATGCTACAATATCCGCATGGTGGATTTGAGACCGGGGTTGAAAGCCGAGCCCAGGATGGAGACGGTTGTTTCGGGCAAGGAAATCTCGAATATTGAGGCGGACGAACAGGCATACGAACAATCACAGGAGTCGAAAGAGACATTTCTAGAGCAGGAACGACCGGTCGAACCAGCCCCTCCGACGCCAGTTCAAGATCAAGCGGCCACCACGATCGCGGCCGCGGCCCATCCGATGAAGGATGAGGTCGTCGTCCATGTCGAGAAGATCATGGAAGAAGGGCTTGGTTCGCTGTACGCCTCACTTCCGGACAACGCGAAGCCCATCTTCCGCACGAAGGGCGAGGAAGCGGCCATCGAAATCTCCGGCATGATTCGGTCGCTCAAGTTCAAAGCGGCGCGCGCCCTGCGTCTTTTGCGCGACTGGCTGCTCACCATCCCCAAGGCGAACCGTTTCTTCCTGGAGCAGGAAGCGAAGATCAAGACGGACCGCATCCTGGAATACGTGGAGGCGCGGCGTGAAGAGATGACGAAACAACCATGAATGAACAGACCATGTACGTGCCGTTCGACCTCGGGGACTTCATCCAAAGCCCCTACGTCGCTATCGCACTGATCGCCCTTGGGATCGCGGCGGTGCTTGTCATCGTGCTCTTCGCTACGCGGAGCGCCTACAACAGGAGCGGCCGCGCGAAGGCCACGTTTGCCATGTCCATCATTCGGGTCCGCGTGCCGAAGCTGACGAAGAAGGAAGACAAGGACGACAAGTCCCAACAGCAGATCCAGGAGAAGATCGCCGTCATGGAGACGATTTTCGGGACGCTCGGCGCCCTGAAAGGGGAACGAGGGATCATGTCGTGGGTGCTTGGCCGCAGCGACCATTTCGCCTTCGAGATCGTGGTCCATCACGACAAAATTTCGTTCTTCGCCGCTGTGCCGGGACCGTATCGTAACTTCATAGAGGAACAGGTCCACGCGCAGTATCCCGACGCGGAGATCGAGGACGTCCCGGACTACAACATCTTCATGCCGACGGGCATCGTGATGGGCAGTTACCTCAAGCTTCGTCGCGAGAACGCGTTCCCTATCAAGACCTACAGGAAGCTGGATTCCGACCCGCTCAACTCGCTCACGAACGCCCTGTCGAAGGTGACGGGGGAGGACGGGGCCGCCATCCAATTCGTGGTGCGACCTGCGCGGCCGAAGTGGCGCACGGAAGGTGTCCATATCGCGCGGGCCATGCAGCAGGGGAAGAAGCTCTCGCAGGTGAAGGGGAGCATCGTCGGCGCGGTCGGCAAGGAACTGAAGGACTTCGCCTCGACCGCGAAACCCGGCGAGAAGAAGCCGGATGAACCGTACAAGCTCACACCACTCGAGGAGGAGATGGTGAAGGGGCTCGAGGAGAAGTCCTCGAAGGCGGGATTGGACGTGAACGTCCGCATCGTCGTCTCGTCGTCGGATGCGGCGAAGGCACAGCGCACCATGAACGACATTTTAGGCGCCTACGGCCAGCACAATATCTACGAATACGGGAACTCGTTCACGACCTCGAAGCCGACATTCCAGTCCGTCATCATCCGCCATTTCATCTTCCGCCACTTCGACACGCGCTACGGCATCGTCCTGAACTCCGAGGAACTCGCGTCGCTCTTCCACATGCCGCTCCCGACGACCGAGACGCCGAAGATCGACTGGCTCCTTGCACGACGCGCCTTGCCGCCGTCGAACCTGCCGTCCGAAGGGACCATCCTCGGCCATTCGGAATACCGCGGCCACGACTACGTCATCCGCCTCAAGCCCGCGGACCGTCGCCGGCACATGTACATCATCGGCAAATCCGGCATGGGCAAGACCGAGCTCATGAAGAGCCTCGTCAAGCAGGACATCGAGGCGGGCCGAGGCGTCTGCGTCATCGATCCGCACGGAGACTTCGCGGAGGACGCGCTCGCGTTCGTGCCACGCGAACGTGCCGAGGACGTCATCTACTTCAACCCGGCCGACACGGAGCGGCCCATGGGGCTGAACATGATGGAATATGATCCGCGGTACCCGGAACAGAAGACGTTCGTCATCAACGAAGTCCTCAAGATCTTCGACAAGCTGTACGACCTGAAGGCCACGGGCGGCCCGATGTTCGAGCAGTACATGCGCAACGCGATGCAGCTCGTGATGGACCATCCGGAATCGGGCAGCACACTCATGGAAATCCCGCGCGTCCTCGCGGACGAGGAGTTCCGCGCGTTCAAGCTCTCCAAGTGCACCACGCAGGTCGTGAAGGACTTCTGGATCAAGGAAGCACAGAAGGCCGGCGGCGAAGCGTCGCTACAGAACATGGTGCCGTACATCACGTCCAAGCTCACGCCGTTCATCGCGAACGACATCATGCGGCCCATCATCGGCCAGCAGAAGAGTGCCTTCAACGTGCGCGAGGCCATGGACGAAGGCAAGATCCTCCTGCTGAATCTCTCCAAGGGCAAGCTTGGCGACATCAACGCGTACCTTATCGGCATGGTGCTCGTCGGAAAAATCCTCATGTCGGCCCTCTCACGAACGGACATGGAAGCGTCGGAACGCAAGGATTTCTACCTTTACATCGACGAGTTCCAGAATTTCCTGACGGACTCCATCTCGTCTATCCTGTCGGAAGCGCGCAAATACGGACTCGACCTCATCATCGCGCACCAGTTCATCGGCCAGCTCACGCAGAAGGGCGACACGCTCATCCGCGATTCCATCTTCGGCAACGTCGGCAGTATGTTCGCGTTCCGCATCGGCCCGGACGACGCCGAGTTCCTCGAGAAGGAGTTCGCGCCGGTTTTCGGTCAATACGATCTCATCAACGTCGAGGCGTTCACGTGCAACGCCAAGATCCTCATCGACAACACCGCGTCTGCGCCGTTCAACATGCGCCCGTACCGCACGATGCCTCCGGACGACAGGGAACTCGCCAAGACCATCGCTGAACTCTCACGCTACAAGTACGGCCGCAAGCGCGAGCTTGTCGAAGCGGAAATTCAGGAACGGTCATCGCAGGTGGAACGGATGATGAGCGAAGAGGGATTCGCGTAGGTTCGCCATTTATTTTCTCTGTCATTCCCGCGGAGCCGATGTGGCGACGGCGGGAACCCCTCTGACATCGGAGGGGTCCCTG
>JAZDIB010000073.1:0-3335 GCA_043805355.1 Patescibacteria group bacterium
TTCGGCATGTTCAAGAACGAATTCGACCGGGGGATGCAGTTCAGGAACCTCGTAAAAGCCCTCACATAAGCCCCATATCCGACCCTTGCACGGTTAGCAGTCTGTCTGGTACAGTGCTAACCGCATGGATGACAGGCTGAAAAAGCTCCTCCGCATCGTCGTCGAGGACGTCATCAAGACCGGCGAAGCCGTCGGGTCCCAACGTATCGTCGAGACGTATGATTTGGATGTCTCGTCCGCGACGATCCGCAACTGGTTCACGGAGCTTGAGGAGGAAGGATTCCTCATCCAGCCGCACACGTCAGCGGGCCGTCTACCGACCGAGCAGGGGTACCGAATCTACCTCGACGAGCTGATGGATGCCTACGACCTCCGACGCACGGAGGTGCTTGAGATGCAGCATGCCGCGACCGAGCTCGAACGAAAGGCCGACGCGCTCCGCAGCATGGCGCGCGCCATGTCCGAGATGACGCGCGACGCCGTGATCTACGCGGACCGCGACATGCACGCATACGCGGCGGGCATCGCCCACCTCATCGCGCAGCCGGAATTCCTGGACCGCGGCCAGCTCCTGCACCTCGGCGAGACGCTCGACCGCATGGACGAGACGCTCGACAAGCTCGCCTCGATGCGGTTCGACGAACCGACGCCGCTCATCGGGAGCGACTGCCCGTTCGGCGAGGGATGCGGCTCCGTGTTCCTCACGATGCACGACGGGTCGCTCTTCGGCATCCTCGGGCCGATGCGCATGGACTACCAGCGCGGCATCGCGCTCCTGAAGGCCGCGAAACGGCTCGCCGGGGAGAACGACGACCGACAAACCACCAACGACGACGTATGAACGAAGAACAGATGACATCGGAAGGTGAGATGACCGAATGCGCGCAGTGCGCGGAGTATCTCGCGGGATGGAAGCGATGCAAGGCCGATTACGAGAACCTCCTCAAGGAGACGGAACGGCGTCGCGTCGAATTCACGAAATACGCCAACGAGGAACTCCTCTCCGTGCTGCTCCCTGCCATCGACCAGTACGAGACCGCGCTCGCCTTCACCCCGGACGTGAGCGCCCTGCCGGAGGAGACGCAGAAGCCGCTCAAGAACTGGATCATCGGCCTACACGCGGTCCGCGACCTGTGGGAGACGGCCTTCAGCCAGATAGGACTCGAGAAGGTTCCGACGGACGGCGCCTTCGACCCATCCATCCACGAAGCCATCGACCAGGAAGCGTCCGAGAGCGTCGCACCAGGGAACATCGTCAAAGTCATCCAGGACGGCTGGCGTATCCGAGACAAGCTCCTCCGCCCCGCCAAAGTCATCGTCGCGAAGGAACCTTCCACCTAACCCTCATCATCAACCAACATCCTATGTCCAAGATCCTCGGTATCGACCTCGGGACCACCAACTCGTGCATGGCGGTCGTCGAGGGCGGCCAACCTAAAGTCATCGAGAACGCGGAAGGCAACCGCACGACGCCTTCCATCGTCGCCGTCGCGAAGACCGGCGAGCGGCTTGTCGGGCAGATCGCCAAGCGCCAGGCCGTCGTGAACCCCACGAACACCGTCTTTTCCGTGAAGCGGCTCATCGGCCGCCGATGGGACGACGCCGAGGTCCAACGCGACCTCAAGTGGCTCCCGTACCAGATGATCCAGAAGGGCGACGGCGTGCGCGTCTCCATGGCCGGCAAGGATTTCTCGCCGGAGGAGATTTCCGCCAACATCCTGCAGAAGCTGAAGGCCGACGCGGAGGCGAAACTCGGCGAGAAGATCACCGAGGCCGTCATCACGGTCCCGGCGTACTTCGACGACTCGCAGCGCCAGGCGACGAAGGTCGCGGGCGAGATCGCGGGCCTCACCGTGCGCCGCATCATCAACGAACCGACGGCCGCCGCGCTCGCGTACGGATTCGACCGCAAGAAGGACGAGAAGGTCGTGGTCTATGACCTGGGCGGCGGCACGTTCGACGTGTCCGTGCTCGAGATCGCGTTCGACGCAGGGACGAGCCAGAACACGGTCGAGGTCCGCGCCACGAACGGCGACACGCACCTCGGCGGCGACGACTTCGACCAGGTCCTCATCGGATGGATCGTGGAGGAATACCGCAAACTGGAAGGTATCGACCTCTCCAAGGACACGCTCGCGCTCCAGCGCGTGAAGGCCGCGGCGGAGAAGGCGAAGATCGAGCTCTCGAGCGCCGTGGAGACCGAGGTCAACGAGGCGTTCATCACCATGGACGCGAGCGGGCCGAAGCATCTCCTGCTGAAGCTGAACCGCTCCAAGCTCGAGGATCTCGTCGGCGACCTGGTCGAAAAAACGCTCGAGCCGTGCCGCAAGGCCATGGCTGACGCCAAGCTTGAGACGAAGGACATCAACGAGGTCATCCTCGTCGGCGGCATGACGCGCATGCCCATGGTCCAGCAGGCCGTGGAGAAGTTCTTCGGCCGCAAGCCGAACATGTCCGTGAACCCGGACGAGGTCGTGGCTATCGGCGCCGCGGTCCAAGCCGGCAACCTCCAGGGCGACATCAAGGGCGAACTCCTGCTCCTCGACGTCACGCCGCTCTCGCTCGGCCTCGAGACGCTCGGGGGCGTGATGACCAAGCTCATCGAACGCAACACCACCATCCCGACGTCCAAGTCGCAGATCTTCTCGACCGCGGCGGACGGGCAGACCTCGGTGGAGATCCACGTCCTCCAGGGCGAGCGCGGCATGGCCGAAGGCAACCGCTCGCTCGGACGCTTCACGCTCTCGGGCCTCCCGACCGCGCCGCGCGGCGTGCCCCAGGTGGAAGTCACGTTCGACATCGACGCGAACGGCATCCTCTCGGTGAAGGCACAAGACAAGGCGACGAACAAGGAGCAGAAGATCACCATCACCGCGTCGACGAACCTCTCCAAGGACGAGATCGACAAGATGAAGAAGGACGCCGAAGCGCACGCGGACGACGACAAGAAGCGCCACGAGCTCATCGAGGCCAAGAACATGGCGGAATCCATGCTCTACACGACCGAGAAGATGCTGAAGGACGCCGGCGATACGGTCGAGGAAGCGGACCGCAAGGCCGTCGAGGAGAAGATGGAGGCGCTGAAGAAGGCGAAGGACTCCGACGACGTCGCCGCCATCAAGACCGCCGGCGACGAGCTCGCGACCGCCGCGCAGAAGATCGGCGAAGCCATGTACCGGAAGCAGCAGAACGACGCCTCCACCACGCCCGGACCGGAAGCGCCCGGCCCGACGGACAGTGGCGTAGGGGCGGATGGCAATCCGCCCTCCGACCAGGAACCGAAGGAAGGGGAATTCGAATCGAAGAACTGATTTATTTTCTGGGTTCCCGCCTGC
>JAZDIB010000074.1:0-15134 GCA_043805355.1 Patescibacteria group bacterium
AGGGATTCGCCGGCGAGCATCCGCCCCGCGAACGTGGCGACGACGCCTGCCTCCCCCTCGCGGCCTTGGCGCGGCCCGTACACGTTCGCGAACCGCAACGCGACGAACGGCAAGCCCCGGCTGGATCGGAAGAACGCGCCGAACCGCTCCCCCGCGTACTTCGCGATGCCGTACGGCGACTGCGGGCCGACCGGCTCGGTCTCGTCCGTCGGGATGCGCGAGGCGACCGTCGGGAACACGGCCGCGGACGACGCGAACACGAACCGCTTCACCCCGGAGTCCGACGCGGCCTCGAGGAGCTTCACGGTCGCGAGGATATTGCTCTCCGCGTCGAAGACCGGCTCCTCGATGGACCGCGGCACGTTCACCTGCGCGCCGAGATGGAACACGGCCTGCGGCTTCAGCTTCCTCACGAAATCGGTGGCGACGCGCTTCCGAAGGTCCATCACGTGGAGCGCCGCTCCCGACGGGACGTTCTTCCGCGAGCCTGTCGACAGGTCGTCGATGACCGCGACCTTCCATCCGGCGACGAGCAACGCATCGGTGAGATGCGACCCGATGAACCCGGCGCCTCCGGTCACCAACGCGAGCTGTTTCATATCAAAGGAATGATATCCCATCATGTCCATTCTGTCGTTCCTGCCCTTCGGCTCCGCTCAGGGTAAACTCCGGCAGGAACCCCTCCGTTTTCCACTGTCGTTCCCGCACTCTCTTCTCTGTCATTCCCGCGCAGGCGGGAACCCAGGAAATATCCGAATTTCACTGTTTAGCTTTCTGGGTTCCCGTCTTCACGAGGACGACAGAACAAAAACCCCGCCAGTGCGACGGGGTCGTGAGAGATCATTGGTACATCTTCGCTTGGAGCGCAAAGAGCTCGGCGTATCTGCCGGCCTGCGCGAGAAGGTCGTCGTGGCGGCCATCCTCAATGACACGACCGTCGTCTACGACCACGATACGCTCCGCACGACGGAGCGTAGAGAACCGATGCGAGACGAAGATGGCCGCATGCGACTGCAGCGCCGTCGGCAAGGCTTCGAAGAAGCGCTCTTCCTTTTCCGCGTCGACATGCGACGTCGGCTCGTCGAACACGTAGATGCGCGCCGGCCGATACAACGTCCGCGCGATGGCCACGATCTGCCGCTGACCGCCGGAGAGCTCGATGGCCTCGTCCTCCGGCATCGCGAAGTACTTGCCCGCATGGGTGTCGAGCCCACGAGGGAATTCCTTCGCGACGTCCTTCAGGCCGCTTGCGGCGAGCGCGCGTCGGAACCGTTTCGGGTCGAGCTTCGACGCGTAGTCACCGTACCGGACCTGCTCACTCACCACGTCGTCGAACGTCGCGTCGTCCTGCAGGAGTACGGCCAACGCCTTACGCCAAGCGGACGGCTTGAACTTCGCGAGGTCCTTCCCATTCACGGTGATACGCCCCTTCGTGGGTTTGTACGTCCCCATGAGGAGCTTCAGGATCGTGGACTTCCCCGCACCGTTCAGCCCCACGAGCGCGATGTGCTCACCTTCCGTGAACGTCAGCTCGAACCCGCGTAAGACGTCCTTCGATGTCCCCGGATACCGGAACCACACGTCCTCAAACCGGACGATGAGCGGCTCATCCGGGACTTTGCGTCCTTCATCATGCTCCTCTTCTGTCTCGAAGAATCGCTTGAGGATGACGAGGAAGCCGGATTCCTGAGCGACGAACCGAATGTTCCAACTGAAATTCTCGATTTCGCCGACGAGTCGCTGATACGTCGTAAGGAATACGACGAAAGCGCTTACGGCGACGGTCCCGGCGAGCACACCGGGGACGAGGATAATGAGGCCACTCGCGAACCCTATGACCTCAAACAATGAGGACAGGAGAAAGATGCCGAGATTCTTCTTCGATTGTGCAACCTTGGCCTCTACGATGACATCCATGAGCGCACGCCAACGTTTCAGGAACGGGGTGGGGAGACCTGTCGCCTTCGCCGTAAGGAGAGGCGTAGGACGACGGAGCGTCTCACGGATATAGATGGCGCGACGACCTTCTCGTGTCTCAAACTTCAGGATGCTCCAGCTCATCTCGTTGTAACGGACGAGGAGGAACACCATGAGGCCGAGCGAGAGCAGGACGAATGCGAGGACGGTCCACGGCACCATGACGAAAGCCGACGCAAGACCGATGGCGCTCATGACGGTACGAAGCGAGCGGAGTCCATTCGACTGGACGTTCATCAGGACAAACGATTTCCGTTCGTACGCGGATGCGAGCGCCTGGAAATCCGGGTCTTCGATCGTCTTGTACGGAAGAGAGACGCTGTGTCGAAGCGCACGTTCCTGATAGTCGTTGTCCAAACGTAACCGCTGGATTTCAGTCAGGGATTCCTGCAGGCTTCCGAAAAAACCCATCGCAAGGAAGATGCCGATGATGATGGCGCCCCACATCATGGCACCGGAGGCGTCCCCCTGCGCTCAGGGCATCCGTGATTGATTTAATGGCGAACACGGATGCAAAATTCATTGGTCCGTTCATGACGGCCAACGCAACGATGCCGTAGAACAATCCTGGGCTCGCGTCGCGAATCAACCGTACCGCGAACGGCGCCGCCTTCAAAATCTCTTTCCACCCCGGTTTCTCGAGGGACAATCGTTCTTCTTTCGTCATGATGCGCCTCGATTGTATCAAGTTGTCGAACGTACGGCACGCGACCGTACACGAAAACGACCCGTGCGTCAACGGGTCGTCGGTCCCTGGATCCTTAGTCCTCGTTCAGTTCCTTCTTCACGTCGCGCTTGTCCGCGTCCATGCGGAGGTATCCTTCGACGAACCGGTCGAGGTCGCCGTCGAGCACCGTGTCCGGATCCGAGGTCTCCACGTCGGTGCGGTGGTCCTTCACCATCTTGTACGGATGCAGGACGTACGACCGGATCTGGTTCCCCCATTCCGCGCTGTGGTATTCACCCCGGAGTTTCTGGCGCTCCTTCGCGATCTCCTCTTCGCGGAGCGCGACGAGCTTGCTGCGCAGGATCTTCATCGCGACTTCCTTGTTCTGCGTCTGCGAGCGTTCGTTCTGGCACTGCACCGTGATCTTGGTCGGCAGGTGCACGATGCGGACCGCGGAGTACGTCGTGTTCACGGACTGGCCGCCCTTGCCGCCGGACATGAACGTGTCGACGCGCAGGTCCTCGGGACGGATGTCCACGTCCACGCTCTCGTCGATCTCCGGCACGACCTCCACGAGCGCGAACGACGTCTGGCGGAGCGCGTCGGAATTGAACGGCGACTGGCGCACGAGACGATGCACGCCGGCCTCGGCCTTGAGGTGCCCGTACGCATGACGGCCTTCGACGAAGAACGTCGCGGACTTGATGCCCGCTTCCCCGCCGCGGCTCTCGTCGACCGACCGCACCTTCCAACCCTTGCGCTCGGCGTAGCGGAAGTACATCCGGAGGAGCATCTCGGCCCAGTCCTGCGCGTCCGTGCCGCCGGCACCCGCGTGGATGGAGACGACCGCGTTGGAGGCGTCGTACTTGCCGGAGAACATCATGGAGAACTCGAGGCCGAGGTACCGCTTCTCAAGCTCGTCGATCTTGGCCGTCGCGTCCGGCTCGAACGACGCGTCGTCATCCTTCAGCGCCATGCCGACCAGCTCCTGCAGCTCCATCATCTCTCCGCGGAGACCCGCCCACGCGTCGAACTCCTTCTTGAGGTCGGAAAGCTTCTGCGACTCGCGCTTGGCGCGGTCCGGGTCGGACCAGAAGTCCGGCGCCGACGTCTCGACCTCGAGCGCCTGGATCTCGCCGCGCCGCGCGTCCAAATCCAAGACCCGCCACGCGTCGTCGATGCGGGCCCGGAGCGCGTCTGCGCGTGCCGCGATATCTTTCAGCATGCGTCACACGCTACCCGAAAAACCCTCGAATATCAAGGTTTTTCCACCCGACCGACGTCGAAACCCTTGACAAAACCCTCATTTTGTGTTATATTCGTTCGTTCCTGGCTGATATCCAGCTGGGTCAAAACAGGAGGAAATCCGTGCGAACCTTCAATTGGAATCGGATGCCGGAGTCGGAGACGATTGGCCGCATCGATGCATCTCGCCGTCCGCGACGACAACCGTCCCGGCCATCCCTTCCCCAGCCGCAACGCGCTTTCCTGGCCACGCCCGAGGAGCTCGAGGAACAGGGATTCCTGCTTTCCGCCCCGGTGTGTCGGAGGGACGCGACGTATGCCGTGACCGTCGGGACGTTCTGTGCGAGCGGTTACGACGAGCCGTTCAGCGCAGAGGTGCCGATCCTCGACGATCCGACGGACGACGACCTCGAGGCGAGGCGATTGAGCGAAGAGCGACAGCGCGAGCTCAACGAAGCGTCTTGGCGGAACTTCCGTCAGTATGCACTGATGGGTTCGCGCCCACCTCAACAGCCCCGTCGTCCGCAGGACCGACGCGAGACCATCCGTCCCATCGCGGCGTAGGCCCTACGACAAAGCCGGCTGGAGCTCCCCCTCTCGGGGTCGAAGCTCCAGCCGGCTCTTCAGTTTGTCACAGGTTGATCTTCTTGCGGTACGGACCGATGAGCGGGATTTCCCAGAACTCGCCCATGAGGCACTTCACGAAGGCGATGACGTCCACGATGAAGAACGCGAGGCCGAGCGTCCATCCGATGATGGGGAACCAGAAGACGAACGATCCGATGATCCACGCGATGAACAGGACAAGCCCCTGCTTACCGTGCTCCTGGCAGAACTTCGAGTCCTTCTTCGCGAGCAACGGGATGAGGAACAGGATGCCGACGTACGAGAGGCACGCGAGAATCTTGTTCTCCTCGATGTCCTTCGGGTCGAAGGCCATGTGCGCCGCCGACGAGGGCACGGAGGGCGGCGGAGGGGTCGGGGGCGTCGACGGAGCCATGGGTTGGCTCGGCGGGACTTGCTGGTTCATGTCGTCTGACATATGCGATTGGTTGGGTTGGTTAGTTTTATTCGTTTTCCCTTCATGTGATGCTTTCCCCCCTCACCCCGTCCCCGTCTTCGTCTCCTGGTTTTCTCCATCGCTCTCAAGGATGGAGTGGACATAGGGCGCACGTGTCGATCCGAGATTCTTCAAGGAAACGGTGCCCTGACCATCTACTACGACGGGAGCCTCATAGGCCTTTCCGCCCTTCATCACGTCCGATGGACCACCGATCTTCCGCGTCTTTGCCGCTTTCGAGAAGTCCTCGTCCGTGAACGTGTGCCGCGTGGAGCTGGGAGGTTGCAGGTTCGTATCCGATTCCTGCTCCTTCGGCTTCGTATTGATCCTGACCGTGTCGACGACAGGCTCCACCATGGCGACCTCAGGCATAACGTCCGCCGACGCCACGACGCCGGAGACGACATCCCTCTCTCCGGATGCTTCGACGTGTTTTTTCCGGGCTTCTTCGAGAAGCTGCTCCATCGTCTTCGGGCTATAGGACGGCTCTCGTGGCTGTTCCAGCATATTGCGGAAAGTGTATCTCGCCCCGTTCCGGCTGTCTATCGGGACCGAAAGCGCTCCCCGGTCGGGAGCGCTGCCTGTTTCCTCAGTAGTCCATGCCCATCCCGCCGCCGCGACCGCCGGACGCCGGCTCGTCTTTCTTCGGGATGTCCGTGATCACGCATTCCGTGGTGAGGAACATCGCCGCGACGGAGGCTGCGTTCTGCAGGGCGAAGCGCGTCACCTTGGTCGGATCCACGATGCCGGCCTTGGAGAGGTCCTCGTACCGGTCGAGCGCGGCGTTGTAGCCCTCGCTTCCCGTCTTCTTCTTGACCTCCTCGGCCACGACCGACCCGTCCTTACCTGCGTTCTGCGCGATGGCGCGGATGGGCTCCTCGAGCGCTTTCTTCAGGATGCGGATGCCGATGGCTTCCTCGCCCTCGACCGCGACCGCGTCGAGCGCCACGAGCGCGCGGAGATACGCCACGCCGCCGCCAGGCACGATGCCCTCCTCGATAGCCGCTTTGGTCGCGCTGACCGCGTCCTCGATGCGGTGCTTCTTCTCCTTCATCTCGGTTTCCGTGGCCGCGCCCACCTTGATGACGGCGACGCCGCCGGAAAGCTTCGCGAGCCGCTCCTGGAGCTTCTCCTTGTCGAAGTCGGATTCCGTGCCTTCGATCTGCTTCTTGATCTGGCTGACGCGGGCCGCGATGTCCTCCTTGGTGCCCTTGCCGTCCACGAACGTCGTATGTTCCTTGGTCGAGACGACCTTGCGGCTGGACCCGAGGTCGATCAGCTCGACCGTATCGAGCTTGCGGCCGACCTCCTCGCTCACGAACGCCGAGCCCGTGACGGTCGCGATATCCTGGAGCATCTCCTTGCGGCGGTCGCCGAAGCCCGGCGCCTTGACCGCGAGCGCGTGGAACGTGCCGCGGAGCTTGTTCACGACGAGCGTCGTGAGTGCCTCCCCTTCCACGTCCTCCGCGATGATGACGATTTCCTTCTTGCCGGACTGCACCACCTTCTCGAGGATGGGCAGGATGTCCTGGATGGACGAGATCTTCTTGTCCGTGACGAGGATGTACGGGTCCGAATACTCGGCCTCCATGCGCTCCGGGTTCGTCACCATGTACGGCGCGGCGTAGCCCTTCTCGATGCGCATGCCTTGCACGACCTCGGTGACGACGCCGAACGTCTGCGATTCCTCGACCGTGATGACGCCGTCCTGGCCGACCTGCTTGATGGCGCTCGCGATGGTCTTGCCGATCTCGGGATCGTTCGCCGAGATGGACGCGACCTGCTGGATCTCCTCGTCGGACGAGACCGGCTTCGAGATCTTCTCCTTGAGCTCCTTCACGATGGCTTCGACGCCCATCTCCATGCCGCGCTTCACCGCGAGCGGGTTGGCCCCGGCCGTGATGTTCTTGATGCCTTCCGCGATCATGGCCTGCGCGAGCACGGTCGCCGTGGTGGTGCCGTCGCCCGCGACGTCGTTCGTCTTGGACGCGACTTCCTTCACGAGTTCCGCGCCGAGGTTCTCCACCTTGTCCTCGAGCTCGATGTCCTTTGCCACGGTGACGCCGTCCTTGGTGATGGTCGGCGATCCGTATCCCTTGTCGAGCACGACGTTGCGGCCCTTCGGACCGAGCGTGACCTTCACCGCATTCGCGAGCTGGTCCACGCCGCGCTTCAGCGCCTGCCGCGCCTGTTCGTCGAAGATGATCTGCTTTGCCATATGGTTATTCGATGACGGCCATGACGTCGGACTCGGCGATGACCAGGTAGTCCTGATCCTCGACCTTCACCTCGTCAGGCGAGTACTTCTTGAACACGATCCTGTCGCCGACCTTGAGGCTCATCGCGGCGCGCGTGCCGGAATCGAGCAGGCGGCCCGGACCGACGGCGATCACCTCGCCCTGCTCCGGACGCTCCTTGTCGACGGTGTCGGGAAGGATGATGCCGGCTTTGGTCATCTCCTCCTTGGCGGCGGGCTTCACGATGACCCGGTCGCCCAATGGACGTAGCTGCATACGGCTGGGAATGATGGGATGATGAATGAGATGGAACCTGCCTGCCGACAGGCGGGAAGGCCGCTTTAGCACAAGACCTCTTCGAGTGCTAACCGACCACTGGGCATATCTTGCCGCGCTTCACGCGCCCCGTCAAGACGTCTGCCAGACCCGGATGGACGTCGGTTTCGCAAGGGTGAGGAGGATGACGAGCGTCACGAGGGACTGCCCAGACCAGAGGGACCAGGGGTAGTGGTCGAGCGTCGAGACGATGAGGAGCGCGACGACGATGGCGAGACCGGGATTCCCGTTGCGGAGCGCCGCGCGGCCGAACAGGTAAAGGAGAAAGACGAGACCGATGGCTCCGAGGATGCCGACGTCCGCGAACGCGAGCAGAGGCGCACTGTGCGGAGGTTCGAGCGGTTCCGTCGCGGTTTCCTGTCCGAGACGTCGGCTCATGTCGAGCAGCTCGGCGTTCGGTCCGGTCCCGACGAGCGGATGGCGGCGGATAAGGTCGAAGCTGACCTCGACGCTCGAGACGCGCGTGTCGATGGACTTCGCCTCGAGACGCGCAGAGGGATCGAACCGCGTCGCGAGATGGTCATATTGCGTGCCGGCGACCGCGAGCGCGACGAGACTAGCCGCCGCGAGCGCGATGCCGAGATATTGGAACGACGGAGCTTCCTCAACCGCGACCGCACGCTTCGTGAGATGCGTCCACACCATGAGACCGACGAGGACGACCATGCCAACGACGGCCGCGAGCCACGCACCGCGTGCATAAGAAAGGAGAAGCGCGACCGCGAGTCCGGCGGCGGCGCATGACCACGCGAGCGACCGCATCTTGGTCGAGGCCGTCGCCGCGAGCCATGTCGACAGGATGAAACCGACGGCCGTCCATCCGCCAAAAATGTTCGGGTGCGGGAAGCCGCCGTACATCCGCAGGACGCGATACTCCCCATGCTCGATGACCGAGACGCCCGGGTTCTCTGGGAGCTGCGTCGCGATGCCGAGCCACGGATGGCCGATGACCTTCTGGATAGCATACTGCCATGCGCCGAGCGCGACGTGCGGAAGGATGGCCACGACGACCCAAACGGCGAGCGTGCGACGTGGGATGTCGGTGCGATCGAGCGTCCAGACGAACGCGGCGAGGAGGCTGACTTGTACCCACCATTGCAGTGCCGGCTTCCACGCGGCGACGTCGGTCCCGCACGCGAGGACGGTCGAGAGGACGAGGAGACTGACGGCCGCGATCGTGACGCGATGCTTACGGAAATCGACACGACCCGGCCGACGAATCAGAAGTCCGAGGACGACCGTCGCGGCGACGAGAAACCACGAGACGTAGAACGACCATCTCCCCTGCTCCCACGGCCATCCCGCGAGCGACGCGTCGGCGAACCACCGCGTCTGCCAAGGCAGGGCGAGGAGCGCGAGCCGCCACGCGACCGCAAAAATACGCGCTGTCATATGGAAATATTCATGCTCCGACAAAACCCTTCATACGTCTCACGATACTCCTCACGCCGGTCGTCCACATGGAATTTCAGGACCGTGGGCGAGACCATGACGCGCGTATCGGCGTTCATCATGCGGCGGATGCGGCCCGGGAACGCGCGGCGCGAGATGGCGGAGGCCGTCGGTTCGAGGAAGCGCGGGATGGGAAGACGCGCCCGCGGGATACCGACACGAAGGTCGGGCGGGACCATCCAACGCCTCGCGAACGGATGGCGCGACGTGATGCCCGCGTTCGCGTCCCAGAGTGCCGTGCCGATGCCGTCGTCCACGAGCGGGACGAACGAGAGGAACCAGTATCGGAAATAGGGATCCCTGCCCGGCAGCATGTGCGACGCGAGGTCGAGGCCGTCGTCCGTCACGTAATACGAAAGACAGACGGCATCGCGGCCATGACCCGGTTTGGGTCTGCGGCCGAGCGCCTCAAAGACCGTCGCCGCGACGAGGCGCGTCGCGAACGCCGTCCCCTGCCGAGCGACGACGAAAAGGTCCAGGTCGCCGTCGTCGCGTGCGTGCCCGAGCGCCGCGGTGTTGCAGAGCGCGATGAACCGGACCGAACCGAGTCGTGCGAGCAGACGCGCGGCCTTCCGTGCGGCGCGACGCTTGCGCGGCGCCCAGATCCCGCGGTCGCGGAGACGCGCGACGGACGCCGGGCCGTCCGACGCGAACGCGTACCGTCCGTCCGACTGGACCACGAGCCCCTCGCGTCCGAGCGACGTGATGCCCTCCCCGATGTCGCCGATCGTCGGCGTTCCCGTCATCCCTCCGGCACCCGCATCAAGCGTCGAGATCCATTCGGGCATGGTCGGCGCGTGGCCCCACGTCCGATGGAACGCCAGCGTGCGGAGCAGGGCGTCGCGCGTCATGAAGTGAGACGTTTTCCCGTGAGGCTCGCGATGAACCGCGTCGCGGCGGACGGGATGGTCCCGTCCATGACCACGACCTCGGTCTCGGACATCGAGATGACCTGCGCCCAAGCGACGCGGAGCTCATGGTCCATGAGCCCGGGGATGAACCCGCGCGACCGGACCACGATGCACGCGAGGCGCCCCGTGTCCGTCTCGAGCACGAGGTCCGCCACGTTGCCGAGCATCGCGCCGGACCGCGTCTTGACCGGCAACCCCACGAGACGTCGTTGGCTGATCTGCATGACGACGTCAGGACAGCTGGGGTTCGACCTTCGGCGGCACGGGCTGGCGGAGGAAGATGGACTGCTGGGCCACGGTCAGGAGACTCATCACGAGCCAGTAGAGCGTGAGGCCGCCCGGGAGCGAGATGCCGATGAACACGGTGACGATCGGCATCATGTACATCATCTGCTTGTTCACGGCCGCGGCCATGCCCTCGTCCTTCGCGCCTTCCTTCCCCTTCACCTCGGGAGGAGGCGGGGTCGTGGGACTCGGCTTGCGCAGGATCTGCCAGGACTGCCAGAACTGCACGCCGCCCGCGAGGACCGCGAGGGCGTAGTTCGGTTTCGCGAGGTCGATGAGGCCGAACATCATCGTCTTGATGGTGCCCGGGTTCGCGACGTATGGATACAGGAGCTCAAGCCCATGCGACCCGAGCCCGTCGTTCATGGCTTTGTAGAGCCCGATAAAAATCGGAAGCTGGATGAGGAGCGGCAGGCATGAGGACGTCGGGTTGACCTTCTCGGTGCGGTACAGGTCCATGAGCTCCTTGGCCTGCGCCTCCTTGCTGTCCTTCAGGCGGGTGCGGATCTCATCGATCTTCGGCTGGATGGCCTGGAGCGCACGCTGCTGCTTGATCTGCGCCATCGTGAGCGGATACAGGACGACCTTCACGAGGACGGTCAGGATGATGATGGCGAGGCCGAGGTCATTCCCCGGGACGACGTCATACAGCCAGACGAGCAGGTTCAGGATGGGTTGGACGATGAGGGTGGTGAAAAGGGACGACATAATGCAATGGGATTAGGCGGCGTCCTGCCCTTCGACAGGAACACCATTCGCCTTCGCCGTCGACTCGTTGGCGTCGGCCTCGTCGGCGGACTCAGGCACGTCGCCCGCGGCATCCGGAATCTCCCCGACCTCCGAATCCGCGGCCACGCGGCCGCCTTGTTCCGCGATCGTGATCTTCCAACCGGTGAGCTTCGCGGCGAGGCGCACGTTCTGCCCGCCCTTGCCGATGGCGAGGGAGAGCTGATCCGGGTTCACCTTCACGAGCGCGAGATGGTCGTCGCGACGGAGCTCCACGCCCAGCACCTTGGCCGGCGAGAGCGCGTTCGAGACGTACTCCGCCTCGTCGCCGGACCACGACACCACATCCACCTTCTCGCCGCCGAGTTCGCGGATGACGGTCTGGATGCGCGTGCCGCGCTGGCCGATGCAGGAGCCGATGGGGTCGATGGCGTCGTCGTTCGTCGTGACCGCGACCTTGGTGCGGGACCCGGCCTCGCGGGCGATGTTCTTGATCTCCACCACGCCGGAGAGGATTTCGGGGATCTCCTGCGCGAAGAGCGCGGCGACCACGCCCGGGGACGAACGGGAGAGCTGGATCTCCGGTCCCTTCGGGGTCATGACGACCTCGCGGAGCAGCGCCTTGAGGCGCGTGCCCGGATAGTAGCGCTCGCCTTCGATCTGGTCCTCCGGCAGGAGCACGCCCGTGGCGCGGCCGAGGTCGATGAGCACGATACGCCCCTCGCGGCGCTGGACCGTCACGTTCATGAGCTCGCCTTCGCGGCCCTTGAAGTCGCTGAAGATGACGTCGCGCTCGGCCTCGCGGAGCTTCTGCATGATGACCTGCTTCGCGGTCTGCGCGGCCATGCGGCCGAACGCGGACGGGATGGTGAGCTCGACGCGGATCTCCTCCTCGATCTGCGCGTCCGGCTTGAGGTCGCGCGCGTCGGAGAGCATGATCATCGTCTTCGGGTTGAAGAAAAACTCGTCCTCCTCGGAAGCCGCCCCTTCGGCGACCGGAGCCGCGGCATGCATCATCGGCCGGATATCGTCCCGTTTCTTCGGCGTGTGAGCGGCATCGAACCGCTCGAAATAGTCGTCCGGAAGCTCGACGTCCGCGACGACGGTCTTCACGTCGAAGATGCGGACCCCCGCGGTCCCGTTTTCGCCCTCGTACATCTCGGGGTCGAATTCGACCTTGACGTTCTGGTTCTTCGCGCCGAAGTCCTTTCGGTACGCCGCCGCAAGCGCGGCCTCGACGGCCTCGAGCACGGACTCGTACGCGATGTTCTTCTCGTCGCAGATTTGCCTGATTGCCTGTGAGATTGCACTTGCCATACATTTTTTGTCATCCCCGAGGAGCCTGCGTGGCGACGTCGGGGACCCCTCCGATGGGATTCTGGGTTCCCGCCTTCGCGGGAATGACAGCGTTAAGTGGAGTAACTAGGAAATAAAGCGACCCGTCCATCCGGAACGAGTCAATGCAAGGAGGATAGCAGACGCCGACGTGATTGACAAGGGCCAAGAATGGGCCTATAGTGCCGCAACGCTGTCGCATCATGTGGTGCGGATGGCTCCCGCCTATGGCGGGACCGCGTCCGGCGGCACCGGATTCGCACATTGACCGAAGTGAGGCACGGTTCATGGGTAGTCCTCCGTCCAGCAGAAAAAGGCCCCTCGTCACGTCCGACATCCCGGCGACCATCGAGAGCAGCGCTCTCTGGCAGCTCAATGACCGGATCAGGAAGCACGCCGGTCGAGGCCGCGGCATCCCCCTCGTCATCCACATGGATGACAGACCGGAGCTGGTCTCGCTCGCGACGCTCGTCACGGAATGGCGGGGTCACCATGACCCGCTCGTCATCTCCGAGGACGCGACACCCCAGCGGATCCGCGACACCGCGGAGATCCTCTCCCCTATCCGGGGCATCATGATCCTGCGCGGGGAATCCCTCCGTGACGTCGCGTGTCAGCACCTCACGGGACTCATCGGCAACGTCTGGTCGCGTTCGCTCGTCCTCGTGACGTTCCTCTCGAAGGAGTCGTGCGCGGAGACGATGGCGTCCTGGCCCCCGGAGCTGAAGGACATGTTCCTCCCGGAGCCGCTCGAATGGCCGAGGATCCAGAGCCGACGCGCGGACGTCCCGGGCATCATCCGCGAGATGTGCGCCCAGTGCGTCTCGCAGGACGGTTCCGTCATCGCCCGCCTCTCGGACGAGGCGACGGACGTCCTCCTCCGCGACATCATGCGCGACAACAGGATCCGCGTCGCTTCCGTCCGCAGTCGCATCCGTCGGGCCTTCGACCTCATGCTCCGCGACGGGGAGTCGATCATCGCGGCGCAGCACATGAAGGGCCGCACGAGCGACCGCCCGCGCGCGACGCCCTCGTCCCAACCCTCCCCCGCGTAGCCAGGCCCGCTCCTCTCCTGGCTCTCCCTGTACGGCCTCGTACAGGGATTTTCGTATCCGACCCATTGACAAAACGGAATATATGCCAAATACTCATTTTTAGCTTGAAATCAAGCTTTTTGCACATCGACAACTGAAGGAGAATACAATGGACACTTTCGAGATTCACGGCGCACAAAAGCTCCAAGGAGAGGTTGAAGTCCTTGGTGTAAAAAACGGCATCCTTCCCTTAATTGCCGCATCTTTTTGTATCTCCATATTTACAAAGTTAACGTACTATGTCTTCATATGCTAATCGGATAGCCGTTATGGACCAGCGGGAAATACAAAGAATTACCAAGTATATCTTTCTTGATTCAGCACCTAAACATGCTGATTTGGCTTTAGTATTCGGAACGCGCCATCAACAAGCGATTGATAAGGTATACGCATTATATTCCGAAGGGCTCACGTCTAACATTTTGGTAAGCGGAGGAATCAACAGGATCACAGGTAGGAATGAAGCTGACGAGATGCACCGGAAGCTGTTAACGATGGGCGTCAGGCAAGAGCATATCCTTCTTGAGAATCGATCGACAAACACTCTGGAGAATGTCCTGTTTTCGAAAAAAATCATTGAGGATCACACAGGTTTTAAAAATATCGATAGCATTATCGCCGTCGTGAAGCATTATCATTCACGTAGGGCCCTTATGACCCTGACCAAACATTTTCCGAAACATATCGAACTCATTCCCGTGACGTATGATGTCTGCGGTTTTACGAAAGAACACTGGTTTGAAGATGAGACTGGCCAAAAATGCGTCTTGAAAGAATGGAGCAAAATACCAGAATATTTGACTAAAGGTGATATCGAGGAGTTGCACGCGACTTGATACGGGGCGCCATGTAGGGCCATTGACACATCCTTCTTTTCCTGCTAAGCCGAATCTTGCGAACCGTGATATCGTGAAAGCGCTTGACCGCGTCGGACGTGGTCGGGTCCCCTGTGATCAGGGGCACGGTATCCTTACAACACTGAAGAGAGGATCGTCACATGAACTATCGGTTTTCGTCGCTCTGCTCGGCTCTCGCTCTCCTCGCCGCGGCATGCGGCGGGACCGATACCGGAAACGGCGACGGCGGAGGCGGCACGGGTTCGAACTGCCAGTCCGTCGGCTGCGGGAACGGCGGAGGCGGCGGCACGAGCTCCGGCACCACGACCGGAACCGGAACAGGGACCGGAACCGGCGGCAGCGACGTCTGCAACCCCACGCCCGAGAACAACAACTGCGCCAGCGCAAGCTCGTGCGAATGCCTTCCGATCGACACGACGAAAGACTCGTGGTGCTCGGCCTACGATGAAATCAGCGTCTACATCTGCCCGGACACCGGCGACGTGTGCACGCCCGGCCACAACCAGTGTGGCTACGACCTGCCGGAAGGCGTGGATTACGAGCCGGCCGACGCGACGTGCAAGGGATTCGTGAACGGCGATGTGTGGGCGGGGAACAACGTCCAGAGCGGATTCGATTCGGACGTGGATGAGAACGGACAGACGCATGTCGGTTTTGGCTCCATGTTCGGTGGTGCGGCCGAATACTACTACGGCTTCATCATGTCGGGCAAAAAATTCTACTGGAACCGCTTCAACGCGGCTCAGTACGAATCCGGGGAAGGTGAGATCGCCGACGACTGTCTGAGCGTCGAGATTCGCTTCTACGGCGGCGGATCGACGACGCCATACAAGACGTACACCGCGACGCACGTCCACCAGTGACGGATCCTCCCGAAAGGCGCAATTCCCAGCGCCCCCCCATGCCCCCCCGCCACCCGCCGGGTTTTTAGTATTAGTATGGGGGCCAGGCA
>JAZDIB010000075.1:0-8232 GCA_043805355.1 Patescibacteria group bacterium
CCAGGCGGACGACGACGTATTCATCCGATGGATCCGCACGACGAGCCGGCGATGGGTCGTGGGACCGCGCCTCGTCTTCGGCGATGTCGTGGGATACGCGACCGGCACGGCGCCGGGCGTCGCGTGGACCACGTCGCGCCATGTCGTGGCCGAGACGTTCCACAACGAAGGCCTCCAATCCGTGACGCTCGACGGTTCCCGCGTGGACGTCGTGAAGACGCATGAGACGTATCGTCTCGACCGAACCGACGCCGCCACGACGCCCGTAAAGCTCCTGGCGCCGGAAGGGGACATCCGCTTCGTCGGTGACGGATGGTTCGCCCTGCGCGAGGATGCGTTCTTCGAGCCGAAGCCCAAGCGCTTCACCGACGGGACGGAACCGACCAGGGAGGGCATCGAGGCGGTCGTCACGCCGTTCATCCGCCCGCAGGACCTCGGCGACGGTTGGTACCGCGCCACGTTCCCGTACGACATCGACCCGACGATGGACACCCTCCGCTTCGTCCTCTCCGCTCCCGGCATCGCCTCGCGCATGGGCGCCGTGGATATCCGGCGCGTGACCGTGACCTACCGCCGACCCGCGCTCTCATTCGAGCAGTGGTGGACTGTGTTGCGCCAGGAAGCCGTGAACGCCTGGCGACGCCTCTGATATGCCCGCGACATCCTTTCTCCAACGCCTCCTCTTCCACGTGACCGCCGCCGCGGACGTCTTGGCGATCCTCCTGCTCATCGGCGAAGCGTTCGCACCCGGCTCCATCCTGCCCTTCATCGACGCCGTAGATCTCCTCATCCCGCTCATCGCCCTAAACGTTGCGACCGCGTTCCTGTCGGGACGACGTATATGATGTTCTCCGTTTCGATCTCTCGCATGCCATTCAGAGCCATAGACCGGAAGGCGAAGAATCTGGTTGTGCATATCGGAAAAACCAGGTCCTTCGGCTTCGGCCGTCGGACGGCCTTCGCTCAGGATGACAGAAGCGGGGATATATGTTGAACTGGCATTGATATGAGGATCCTGGTCACCGGAGGCGCCGGGTTCATCGGCACGAACTTCGTCTACCACACCTTGCGGGCACATCCCCGCGACGAGGTGACGGTGCTCGATGCGTTGACGTACGCGGGCAACCTCGAGAACCTCAAGCCCCTCGAGGCGAATCCTCGCTTCTCGTTCGTGAAAGGCGACATCTGCGACCGCGACGTCGTCGAGATGCTCGTGCGCGACGCCGACGCGGTCGTGCACTTCGCGGCGGAATCGCACGTGGACCGCTCCATCCAGGACCCGGCCTCGTTCGTCCGCACCAACGTCCTCGGCACGCAGACGCTCCTCGACGCCTGCCGCGCGAACGCCAACGTCCGATTCCATCACGTCTCGACCGACGAAGTGTTCGGCTCGCTCGGGCCCAAGGGTCTCTTCAACGAGCAGACCGCGTACGACCCGCGGAGCCCATACAGCGCCTCCAAGGCCGCGGCCGACCATCTCGTGCGCGCCGCGTGGCACACGTACCGCCAGCAGGTGACCATCTCCAACTGCTCCAACAACTACGGTCCGTACTGCTTCCCGGAAAAAGTCATCCCGCTCTTCATCACGAACCTGCTCGAAGGCAAGAAGGTCCCGCTCTACGGCGACGGCATGAACGTGCGCGACTGGATCCACGTGGAGGACCACTGCCGCGGCATCGACCTCGCGCTGCGCAACGGCACGCCCGGCGAGACGTACTGCTTCGGCGGACGCAACGAACGGAGCAACGCCGAGCTGACCGAGATCATCCTGTTCGAGATGGGCTTCGGCAAGGAGATGATCCAGCCCGTGACGGACCGCCCGGGCCAGGACCGGCGCTACGCCATCGACAACGCCAAGGCCGAACGCACGCTCGGCTGGCATCCGGAGGTCCCGTTCATCGTCGGTATCCGGAAGACCATCGCCTGGTACGTCGCGAACCGCGCCTGGTGGGAGCGCATCAAGAACGGCGCATACCGCGACTACTACGAGAAGCAATACGGTGCCGATGGCGTGACCCGTAACGTCGAAACCGCATGAAAGCCCTCGTGACGGCCGGTGGACACGCGACGCGGATGCGTCCCATCACCCACACCATCAACAAACACCTCATTCCGCTCGCGAACAAGCCGATGCTCGCGCATGCCATCGGCAAGATCGTGGACGCCGGCATCACGGACATCATCGTGAACGTGAACCCGGGCGAGACCGACATCCAGAAGGTCATCGGCGACGGGTCGGCATGGGGCGCGTCCATCACGTATGTCGAACAGGTCGGCGGACCGAAGGGGCTCGCGCATATCGTCCGCAACGCGCGGCCGTACCTCGGCGAGGAACCGTTCCTCTTCTTCCTCGGCGACAACATCATCCTCGGCTCCATCCGCGAGTTCGTCCATGCGTTCGAGACGGACGGCCTCGACTGCATGCTCGCGCTCGCCCGCGTGAAGGACCCGCAGCGCTTCGGCGTACCGGTCATCGAGGGCGATCGCATCGTCCGCGTCGTCGAGAAACCCGAGACGCCGGAGAGCGACTTCGCGGTCACGGGCATCTACGTGTATTCGCCACGCATCTTCGACGCGGTCGAGGCCATTCCGGCGTCGGCGCGTGGGGAATTCGAGATCTCGGACGCGCACACGTGGCTCATCGAGCATGGCGCGAAGGTCGGTTGGCGCGAGATCACGGGCTGGTGGAAAGATACGGGCAAGCCCCAGGACCTGCTGGAAGGCAACGCGCTCATCCTGAACGAGATCCTGCCGGAAGATGCGAGCATCGAAGGAGACGTGGACGCGAGCGCGCGCATCCAGGGACGCGTGGCCATCGGAAAGGGGAGCATCGTCGGTCCGGATTGCCTCATCCGCGGACCGGTCACCATCGGCGCAAACTGTTCCATCACGGACGCGTTCATCGGACCACACACCTCCATCGGCGACGGCGCGACCGTCGCGCAGACCGAGATCGAGCATTCCATCGTCCTCGACGGCGCGCAGATCCGCTGCGGCTGTCGCATCGTGGACTCCATCATCGGAAGAAACGCGAACGTCACCCCCGCGGACGAGACGTTGCCCAAAGGCCACCGCCTCATCGTCGGCGACCAATCCGTCGTCGAGCTATAAATACACTGTCGTCCTTGAGGGAGGCACGACCGAAGGACCTTCCAAAGGACGACATTCTTTATTCGATCGCGATCCTCCAGAGCCCTGACTGCCCGTCCTTCTCGCCTGCGACGAGCATGTCTTTTCCGACGAGCGCGACGTCGCGGACCGCGGTGAACGTCGTGAGAAGCGTCCGGATGCGGCCGTCGCGCGTGTCGAGGTTCAGGATGGACGTTTCGGTGCCGTTCGCGAACGCGACGTCGCGCCCGTCGACATGCCATACGGCATCCACGATGTCCTTGCTTTCGCGCAGCAGGAGCTCCGCGTCCTTCCCCTCGTCCCATCGCCAGATTTCCCCGCCGGAGACGAGGAGGTACGACGTGGAGTTCTTTTCCGTGTACGGACGGAGCGCGTCGCCCGAGGCACGCACGGTGTCGGGCGTATCGCTCTCCATCCCGACGCTTAGCCATGACGCGCCGTCGCGCAGGATGAGGCGCCCATCAGAGATCATGACCATCGTCCAATTCCCGGACGGCAGGATGAAGCCGCGCATGGGGTCGTTGTCCCGGAACAGGACGACGGCATCCGTGTTCGTCGCCGTGCGGAGCGTGAGGTCATCGAACGTGTCCACGACGCGGAACGCGAAGGGCGCGCGGGAGATGCTCCCGTCGTCGGACTGGATGGAGACGATGCTCGTCCCGTCGTTCCCCTCGAGCACGGACCCGTTCCAGCGGTAGACCGCGGACGGCAGGACGACCGGGCCGAGGTCCGTGCGCACGTTGACGAGCCATGCCGCCTTCGTGCCGTCCGTTTCCGTCTCGACGATGAACGCGCGGGAATCCGAGGACCACGTGACGCGCGGATGCGCCGGCAGGCCCCGGTCGAGCTCGAACGAACCGGTCGTGGTCAGGTCGGCGGAACGGACGTCGATGCGCGTCGAGGAAGCCCCTGACGCGACGAGGACGGCGATGGACCGGCCGTTCGGCGACGGTTCGACGGCGAGGAACATCCCGTCTTCGGCCTTCACCGGCGCGCTGTCCTTCCAGAGTCGGACATCGTTCGCGAAGGTGACGCGTTCCGGAAACACATCGAGGCGTTTTTCCCATGGCCGGTAGCCGTCGAGCTCGTACCGTACCTGATAGGTCCCGGGCGAGACGTTCTGGATGGTGCGCGGCGTCACGTCGCCCGTGTCGTTCCCGTTCATGAAAATCTTGGCGCCGACCGGCTGGGTGTCGAAGATCATGGTCCCGTTGCGCTCGATCTGCTCCTTCAGCGGATTCCAGCGGTACCCGGCGGTGTAGAACACGACCACAGGCGCGCAGGCGACGAACGTGATGGCGAAAATCCACGGCAGGATGCGACGGTGGAACGGAGGGGGATACATGGGAGCAAGGATAACGCGCCCGCAGACGCATTGACAATGGATTTCGCTTGACTGTGGGTATTTTCCCGGATACCCTCAACCAAGTATGGAGTCCTTGCAGGGCCCGGAACGGACCACGAGATTCTGGCTTGTCGTGACGGCTGTCGTCGCCATCGTGTCGTTCGGCGTCGGCATACGCATCGCGCCCACGCAGGCCGATGTCGAGGCAGGGACGGGTTCGACGGTCCAGGTGCGGGGCATCGGCAGTGGCGCGCCGTCCACGATCTCGGAGACCATCGACTTCGAGCAGTTCTGGACATTGTGGGATCTCCTGAAGACGAAGTACTACAAGCAGCCGCTCGACGAGCAGGCCATGCTCTACGGCGCGATGCAGGGGCTGACCGCATCGACGGGCGATCCGTACACCACGTTCTTCGAGCCGGCCGTGGCCGAGGAATTCACGAAGTCGCTCGAAGGGAAGTTCGAAGGCATCGGTGCCGAGATCGGCATCCGCGACAATCAGCTGCGCGTCATCGCCCCGCTTCCGGAGACGCCGGCGGCGAAGGCAGGCCTCCTGCCGGGCGACGCCATCTACCTCGTCGACGCGACCTCGACGGAAGGCATGTCCGTGGAGGAGGCGGTCTCCATCATCCGCGGGCCCAAGGGATCGACCGTGACGCTCACCATCGGCCGGGGCGAGACGACGAAGGAGATTCCCATCATCCGCGACGAGATCGTCGTGAAGAGCGTCAGCGTCGAGATGCTGAAAGGAACGGACATCGCTGTCATCCGCATCAACCACTTCAACACCGACACGACATCGGAATTCTCCAAGGCCGTGGACGAGGCCATCGATACAGGCGCGACCGGCATCATCCTCGACATGCGCAGCAACCCGGGCGGATTCCTGGACCGCGCCACGGACGTGGCAGGGGAATGGGTCGGGGACCGGCCCGTCGTGGCCGAGCGTCGTCAAGGCGTCATCGTGGACACGTACCATGGCTCGGGGTCGGCCCGGCTCCAGGGGATTCCCACGGTCGTGCTCGTGGACGGAGGGTCCGCCTCCGCGTCCGAGATCGTCGCCGGCGCGCTGCAGGACTATGGCGTCGCGACCATCGTCGGCACGCAGACGTTCGGAAAGGGCTCGGTCCAGGACTACACCGAGCTCGAGAATGGGACTGCCGTGAAGATCACCATCGCGGAATGGCTGACGCCGAAGGGCCGCTCCATCAACGAGATCGGCATCACCCCGGACATCATCGTCGAACGAACCGAAGAAGACTTCAATGCCCAACGAGACCCCCAACAAGACAAAGCCGTCGAGCTCCTCACGTCGGGGAAAGCGACGCCGGAAGCCCGCGCTCAATAGGCGACGGCCGCATCGGCGCGAGCTTTCCGCCGGGGGCATCATTTATCGTATCCGCAAGGGCAACGTGGAATTTTTTTTCATCAAGGACCCGTTCGGCAAATGGACGTTCCCCAAAGGCCACCAAGAGCTCGGCGAGACGCTGGCAGAGACGGCCATCCGCGAGATCCGCGAGGAGACGGGACTGACCGGACTCCGCTATGTCGCCCCGCTCGGGCGGACGAGCTTCCGATTCCGCCGCGGCAAGACCGTCATCGACAAGTCCGTCCACCTCTTCCTCTTCGAGGCGGCGCCGGACGCAAAGGAGAACCTGCCGGGCGAGGAGGGTATTCTCGAGGCCCGCTGGTTCCATGTGACCGAAGCCAGCACCGTTTCTGGCTACCGGAACCTCGACGTCATCCTGAAGAAGGCGCTTGAATTGACAGGGTCGGCAGGCGCGACGAGTGTGCTCGGCCCGGGTCTGCTATAATCAAGTCCCATATGGGGACACAACGACACCACGCGAAAAAGCGTCGGTCTTTTATTTTCGTGGCAGGTGGGGTGATGAGCGGCGTCGGCAAAGGCGTGGCCACGGCGTCCATCGGCGCTCTGCTCAAGGCGCGCGGGCTCAAGGTCACGGCCATCAAGGTCGACCCGTACCTGAACGTCGACCCGGGCACCATGAATCCGGTCGAACACGGCGAGGTCTTCGTGACGAAGGACGGCCTCGAGACGGATCAGGACCTCGGCAACTACGAACGCTTCCTCGACGAGGACCTGGGACATTTGAGCTGCATGACGTCGGGCAGCGTGTACCTCTCGGTCATCATGCGCGAACGCTCGCTCGGCTACGGCGGCAAGACGGTCGAGGCCGTGCCGCACATCCCGCTCGAGATCATCGGCCGCATCAGGGGCGCGGCGGACCTCGCGGACGCGGACGTGACGCTCATCGAGGTCGGCGGGACGGTCGGCGAATACCAGAACATCATGTTCCTCGAGGCCTGCCGCATGATGCGCCTCGAGATGCCCAAGGACGTGCTCGTCGTGCTCGTGAGTTACCTGCCGGTCCCCAACAGCATCGGCGAGATGAAATCGAAACCGACGCAATATGCCGTGCGGACGCTGAACGGGGTCGGGCTCCAGCCGGACATGATCATCTGCCGCTCGACGCACACCATCGACGCGCCGCGCAAGCAGAAGCTCAGCGTCAACTGCAACGTCGCGCCCGAGGACGTCATCGCCGCACCAGACGTCGAATCCATCTACGCGGTGCCGTCGCGGTTCCGCGCGGAGAAGGTGGACGAACGCATCCTGAAGAAGCTCGGGCTTCGACCCCGGCCGTCGAAGATGCGGCCGTGGAACGACCTGCTCGAACGCATCGGCAGAAGCCGCACGCCGGTCCGCATCGGCGTCGTCGGCAAGTACTTCAGCACCGGGGATTTCGTCCTGACCGATTCCTATCTCTCGGTCCTCGAGGCCATCAAGCACGCGGCGTGGTTCGTCGAGCGGAAGCCGGAGATCATATGGCTGAACAGCGAGGACTTCGAGTCGCATCCAGGCACCGTCGCCAAGGCGCTCGCCAAGCTCGACGGCGTCATCATCCCAGGCGGCTTCGGCACGCGCGGCATCGAAGGCAAGCTCGCGGCCATCCGCTACGTCCGCGAGAAGAAAATCCCGTACCTCGGCCTGTGCTATGGCATGCAGCTCGCGACGGTCGAGGCGGCGCGCCATCTTCTCGGATGGAAGGACGCGAACACGACCGAGATCGACCCGAAGACGAAACATCCGGTCATCCACCTCATGGACGAGCAGGAGCGGAAGATGAAGGACAAGGACTACGGCGGCACGATGCGGCTCGGGTCGTATCCCTGTGTCCTGAAGAAGGGGAGCCTCGCGCGAAAACTCTACGGACGCGACACGATCGAAGAACGCCATCGCCACCGGTACGAAGCGAACTTGACGTATCGGCAGGAGCTCGAGAAGGCGGGTCTCATCGTCTCCGGCGTCTCGCCGGACGGCCGCCTCGCCGAGATCGTGGAGGTCCCCAAGCATCCGTTCTTCGTCGCCTCGCAGTTCCATCCCGAATTCCTCACCCGCCCGTTCCACCCGCATCCGTTGTTCCTGGGGTTCATCAAAGCGGCGGTCAAACGGAGACGGTGACCTACCCCCGAACCTCCCCGCACCCCTCCCTTCGACAGGCTCAGGGCAGGTTCTTCGTAAGGAGGGGACTGTTCGGACAGGTTCTCCACCTTACGAAGGGGGAGGTAGAGGGGGTTCATGGATCCTCACGGTCGATGAACTACCACGGCCTGACGGCCGTGGTTTCTATTAGCCCAATACAAGTCGGACTTGTCCTCCGTCCTCCTCGCCCTGGTGTTCGATGTACTTCCTGATGATGTCCTCGTTGACTCCGACGGTTGAAACGAAGTACCCG
>JAZDIB010000076.1:0-24606 GCA_043805355.1 Patescibacteria group bacterium
GCTTCGATGAACGGCAGACGATATCGGTCCGCTATGGCCTTCGCCGCATCCCGTCTCAGACCGAATTCGGACGACGGATACAGGTTGGAATTCTCGTAATAGACCGTCACGTCGAACTCCGGGACAAGAAGCTCCGGCACATAGGAACTGCAGACGCCGCAACAGACATGCAGGAGCAGGCGCGGGTTCGGCATTTCGATGATATACTACGTGCCGATGGCATCACGCAAGCGGACACGCGGCGCCCCGGACAAACGCTCGGGGTTCTTCGGGTTCCTGAAGCGCATCGGTCCCGGATTCATCACGGGCGCGGCGGACGACGACCCGTCCGGCATCGCGACGTATTCGCAGACCGGCGCGACGTTCGGTTTTTCCCAGCTCTGGACGCCATTCGTCACGCTTCCGCTCATGACGGCGGTGCAGGAGATGTGCGGCCGCATCGGCATGGTCACGGGCAACGGTATCGCCGGCGTCATCAAGAGATACTATCCGAAGACGACGATCGCGCTCTTCGTCGGCCTGCTCCTCGTCACGAACTCCATCAACATCGGCGCGGACCTCGGTGCCATGGCCGACGCGGGCGAACTGCTCTTCGGCGTCCCCTTCGGCGTCTGGCTCATGGGCATCACGGCCGTCACCTTGGCGCTCGTCATCTACGTGCCGTACGTGACCTACGTGAAGATCCTCAAGATCCTCACGTTCTCCCTCCTCGCCTATGTCGCGTCCGTGTTCGTCGTCCGCATCGACTGGTCGGCCGTCGCCTGCGCTATCGTCGCCCCGCGCCTCACGCTCTCCAAGGACTTCCTGCTGAACGTCGTCGCCCTGCTTGGCACGACCATCTCGCCGTACATCTTCTTCTGGCAGGCGGACGAGGAGGCGGAAGAAGAAGTCCTGGACAGGAACATCGCGGGCATCGGCGACGGACGGCCGCGCGTGACGGCGAAGATGCTGAAAGGACTCCGGATGGACACGATGCTCGGGATGTTGCTCTCGAACGTCATCATGTTCTTCATCATCTTGACCACGGCCGCGACGCTCCATGCGAACGGCATCACGGACATCGAGACGGCCTCGGACGCGGCGCAGGCCCTGCGACCGCTCGCCGGCGACTTCGCGTTCGTCCTCTTCGCGCTCGGCGTCATCGGCACCGGGCTGCTCGCCATCCCCATCCTCGCGGGTTCCGGCGCCTATGCCGTCGCGGAGCTGCGCGGATGGCGGAGCGGCCTCTCGCTGAAGCCGCGCCAGGCGAAAAAGTTCTACGGCGTCATCGCGCTCATCACGGTCGCGGGCCTCATCGTGAACTTCCTCGGTATCCCGCCCTTCAAGATGCTCTACTACACCGCGGTCCTCAACGGCATCGCGGCCCCGCCGCTCCTCTACCTCATCCTCCGCGTCGCGAACGACCGGAAGATTATGGGATCCCACGTGAACTCCCGCCTCTCGAACGTCTTGGGATGGACGACGTTCGCCGTCATGACGTTGGCCTGCCTCGCCCTCCTCGCTGCCGCGCTCATCGGGTGAGCCGGCCTTGTGCCCCGACGGCCCTTTGCGTGCTATACTCGCGCCATTCATCCACTGGGGATAACCCCGGTAACCACGTCTATCCATATGGAGAAAATCAAGAATCTCGTCATCGCGGTCCTCGGGACGATCATCGTCGCCGGCTTCGCCTTCTACCTCATCAGCTCCCGCGGCCAAAAGCAGGACGTGACGTCGACGCCGTCCACGCCGCCCGCCGAGGTGACGCAGACCCCGACGACGACCCCGCCCGTCGCCCCAGTCCTCGGGAAGACCTTCGAGGAGGCAGGTGCCGGATATGCCATGGCCTACCCCGCCGACTGGATCTACGAGACGAAGGGAGAGGGATTCCGAACCGTGATCTTCAGCGGCGCCTCCGGGACCGTGGCTTATCGTGCGACCGTGAACATCCAGAACATCCCGAGCAAGGCGAACGATGGGAACTTCGCGACGGCAAAGGACGTGATGGAAGACATGAAGAAACAGCTCCTCGCGCTCGAGGGCGGGAAGATCGTCGATGAGCAGCCGCTCAGCTACACGGCAGACGCCAGCACGACGCTCGACGGCATCCAGCTCGCGGCCGAGTACACGCTCCAGGGCGAGACGTACCAGCAGTGGCAGATCGTGGTCCCGCGCACGGACGGCATGTTCTTCAACACCATCGCGTACACCGCACCGGCCGGACTCTTTGCCACCTACCAGCCCACGGCCCAGGCCATGATCCAGACCTGGACCATGACGACGTCGACGAAGTAGGGCGACCTATGACGAAATCCTCGAAAATCACCCTGGGGGTCATAGGAGGGTTCTTCGCCTTCATCGCCCTCATCATCTTCGCAGCGTTCGCGATGACGTCCGGACCCGTCAAGGCCACGGAAGCCGAACTCGCACTCTTGAGGTCCGGCGACGTGGAACAGGCGTACGCCGCGCTCGCCTCCGACTTTCGCTCGTCGGTCCCGGCCACGGAATTCGACAGCTTCCTCGCGACCTACCCCGTCTTCACGAAGAGCAAAAAAGTGAGTTTCAGCTCACGCGAGGTCGTGAACGACGAATCGACATTGAAAGGGACGCTGACGGCCGAGGACGGTACCGCGACGCGGGTCGAGTTCCGTCTCGTCAAGGAGGAGGGCATGTGGCGCATCGTGAGCATGCAGGTCTTGACCGGCGGAATCGAAGTCGTTGACTGAACATCCTATGGTCCCGTCCAAGATTTTCTTCACCAAAGGCGTCGGTCGCCACAAGGACAAACTCACGTCGTTCGAGCTCGCGCTCCGCGAGGCGGGCGTGGCGACCTGCAACCTCGTGACCGTCTCGTCCATCTATCCTGCCGGCTGCAAGCGCATCACGCGCGAGGAGGGCCTCAAGCTCCTGCTCCCGGGGCAGATCACGTTCTGCGTCATGGCGCGCAACGAATCGAACGAGCCCCATCGCCTGATGGCGAGTTCGGTCGGCTGCGCCATCCCGACCGACCCGGGCCATCACGGCTACCTCTCCGAGCACCATTCGTTCGGCGAAGCGGCGGACAAGGCCGGCGACTATGCCGAGGACCTGGCCGCGACCATGCTCGCGACGGTCCTGGGCGTCGAGTTCAACGCCGAGTCCGCCTGGGACGAACGTGAACAGGAATTCAAGATGTCCGGCAAGATCGTCAAGACGTTCAACATCACGCAATCGGCGGAAGGCGACAAGGACGGCAAGTGGACCACGACCGTGGCCATGGCCGTCCTTTTGCCGTGACCGTCTTCCCTACGCGATAGGAATCTCGAACCAGAACGTGCTCCCTTTGCCTTCCTCGCTCGTGAAGCCGATAGTCCCGTCATGCTGTTCGACGATGTGCTTCGAGGTGTAGAGCCCGAGCCCGGATGCGTCCGCCTTCATGCTCATGGCGTTCGTCGCGCGGAAGAACCGTTCGAAGATGCGCTTCCGTTCGTCGGGAGGGATGCCGATGCCCGTATCCTGGACCTCGAACCTGGCGTTCGGTCCGCTGACGGCCAGCCGCACCGTGATCTTCCCGCCTTCCTTGGTGTACGTGGCCGCGTTGTCGACGAGATGCCGCATCACCGTCCGGATACGGTTGCTATCCATCAGGACCTCGACGGGCAGGTCCTTCGCGACCGTGACGGTGCAGTCGAGCCGCTTCGCCTCGCATTGCGGCGTCAGCTCGACGGAGACCGACTGCCAAAGCCCCTTGAAGGACGCCGGCGCCTTCGAGATATCCACGACCCGGCCTTCCTCGATGTCCAGCGTCATGAGGAGGTCGTTGATGCGGGAGATCACGTCCACGTCCGCCGCGTAGCTCAGGTGCACGATCTCGCGTTGCGCGGCCTTCATCTTGCCGAGATCGTCCGTCAGGAGATTCTCGAGGTTCCAACGGATGACGTTGAGCGGCGTCCGGAGCTGGTGCGACACGATCTGGATGAACCGGTTGCGGAGGTCGTTCAGCTCCATGACGCGATGTTCCGCCTCGACCTTCTTGGTGACGTCCATGATGGCGCAGTCGAAATACACGCCGCGCATCGCATCTTCCTTCATGACGGCCGTCACCGATGCCCAGAAGACGCGCCCCTTCAGGGTCTTCATTTCGATTTCCTCGTTCTTCAGGAACCCGTCCTTCAGAAGCTTGTCGCTGAATCGCTTGCGTTTACCGGGATTCGCATACAGGTCGCTGACGTTGCGCTTCATGAAATCGTCGCGGGAATCAGCTTCGAAAAGCGCGAGCGTCTCCGCGTTCGCCTCGAGGAAAATGCCGTGCGTCCCCGGCGTGTTCCGGTAGATGCCGACCGCGAGGTTCTCGACGAGCTCCTGGTACTTCCGACGCTCCGCTTCGACGAGCTCCTCGGCCTTGCGCTGGGCCGTGAAGTCGCGGAACACGAGCACGGTGCCGACGATGCGCCCGTCCTCGCGGAACGACGAGCTCTCGAATTCCACGGGCATCTCCATCCCGTCCGCCTTCAGGAACGTCGTCCGGGCCCCTTGCATCCGCTTCCCTTCGCGCAGGGAATCGACGACAGGACACGCATCATCCCCCTTCCCGCCCGCGCCGCATAGGAAATCGCGCGCATCCTTCCCGATAATCTCGTCCAACCGCCTTCCGAGGATCTTCGCGGCGGTCGTGTTGGCGAACGTCACCTTCCCGTCCGCGCCCATCCCGAAGATGCCGTCGGCAACGGATTCGAGGACGCGTTCGTGCTGACGTTCCAGCCGTTCCGATTCGGCGCGGGCACGGAATTCCTCCGTCACGTCTTCCCCGGAACTCAACGAGCCGATGACGCGTCCGTTCACGTCCGTGACGACGGAATTGTGCCAACGGATCATCCGCTCCTCGCCGGAACGCGTCAGGATGGGGTTTTCCCAATGTTCGGCTTCAGGCTTCCTGGCAATCGTCTTCTTATGGACGTCGTGCGTCTCCTTCCGATACCGTTCGGGAATAAAGTGGGACATCCATTCTTTGCCCTCGATGTCTTCGGCCGGATATCCAAGAAGCTCACGCCCTTTCCGGTTAATCATCATGACCCGCCCCTTCGGGTCAAGGGCGAGGATCATCACGTCGACCACGTCCAAGTACGTTTCCGCACGCGTTCGCGCGACCGATTCCTTCAGGAGGACGTCGTCGCGTTCGCGCTGTACCTTCGCCAACCGTTCGAGGACATAAAAAAGGAACGCCCCGGTCACCGTGACGAACGCGATGCCTTTCAGGACGTTGAGTTGCGTGTATACGGGATTTTCACCCCGCATGATGCCGAGCACCTCATCGGACAACACGATCCATGTCAGCCCAAGCAGAAGATAGACCGTCGTCATCCTGAAAGGATTCATCGCCTTGGGCATACGCCTGACGGAAGTATACAACAAAACCGCCGCGCTGACCCGCGCCCGCTGTGAGCAAATCGCGCCTTACCGATGCGCGGAACCGACCGCGTCCTTGATGGTCTTGAATCCGTCGCGCTCCAAGAGCTCGACGAGACCGTGATTGATGTCGCCGACGACTTGAGGTCCTTCGTAGATCATGCCGGTCACGAGCTGCACGAGCGAGGCGCCGCGCCGGATCTTCTCGTATGCGTCCGCGGCCGTAAAGATGCCGCCGAGGCCGATGATGACATATCGTCCGCCGGCCTTGCGATATGCGTGGCTGATGAGGTCGTCCGCGAGCCGCTGGACCGGCTTGCCGCCGAAACCGCCTTTCATCCCGGGCAGGAGTTCGTCCTTCTGGATCAAAGGCGAATCGAATTTCTTCGTGAGGTTGGAGATGATGAGCCCGTCCACGCGATGCCGACCGATCACGTCGAGGATCACGTCGAGCTGTTCCGTCGTGGTGTCCGCCGTGATCTTCACGAACACGGGCTTGTCCGTCGCGACCGCATCGATGCCGCCGAGGAGCAGATCGAGACGCGACGCGTCGGAATACGGCTCACCGCCGAACGCGTTCGGGCAGCTGATGTTCACCACGAAGAAATCACCGACGCCCGCCTCGACGAACGTCCGCATGGCTTTCTGATAGTCCGCGGTGCCCGCCTGCGTGTCCACGGTCGAGGGGCTGTTCGTCTTCGCGACGCTCACGCCGATTGGAATCCGGAAGCGCAAGCCCTTCAGACGTGACGCGATCGCCTCGCATCCGTCGTTCATGAGCCCGTAGTAGACGAGGAGCGCCTTGCTCTTGGGCAATCGCCAGAGACGCGGCTTCGGGTTACCGGCGCACGGCTCGCCCGTGACCGACCCGATCTCCTCGAACCCGAACCCGACCGAAGGCATGATGGCGGTCATCCGCGCGTTCTTATCGAATCCCGCAGGCAATCCGACCGGATTGGGAAACCGGATGCCGCACACGTCCTGCACGAGCGCCGGATGCTCATACCGGAAGAACGCCGCTATCAGCGACCGCGACCACTCCCCCTTCCCGAGCCACGCCCCGATGCGCACGAACGTGTCGTGGACGTATTCCGGATCCATGCGGAACAACATGGGCTTGAGGAGATTGGCATAGGACCAGCGGATGACGGTGGTGGCGAACATAGGGCTTCAGTGTGCGACGATTTCAGCTTCTTATCAAGTATGTGACACCGGTGTTGACATACACCGCTATAAACCATATATTTGATGTACAAAGGTCTGTGCTCTGAACTGTCACCGGACGGTGGCGTAGTCGGGACAACCGACATAGGACACGTGACCGGAAACGGCCCCCTCGGGGCCGTTTTTGTTTACGTGATATTTTTTTGAACATCTCCCAAACAGACCTGATGCTTCATATCCCACCAAAGATTTCTTGCGTCCATGAGAGCGTCCGGATCAGATGCACTGGAAAGTAATTTCCTAAAATGAGCCTTGCCGACAGCCTGTGAACGATGGTGTGCGTTGATGCATGACTGCCCTTTAACGAGAGAGATGGCGACTTGATTCGACATCTCCATGAATGGCCTCGCTCGATCATCTCGTAACGGATGGTGCAGCTTGTCTTGACGCAAAGAAAAAACAAATTTATCGTCGTATCCGATAAATGCCGTATCTGGATGACCTGCAACCTCCGCACCAAGTCCAAATGCCGCATCACAAGAGACGGCATACGTGATTTTACCGACCAATACATCTGAATTCTCGCCTGTGCGGAGCAATACTTCGTTATCATGGCCAGTAACGCACTCCTTATTCCCATGTCCATGCAATACTAATAGCTTCGGATTCAATTTTCGAACTCGCCCCTCGAACTCCTTCCGATTGGCCTTCTTCCTCCGAAGATCAATGGCACGAACTCCGTGACATTTAGCTTCATCCAATATTGCTTCGCTCCAACACGCAAGATATTTCGTCGCTATGTCGTGTTCTGGTCGAGTCACGATCATCATACCTCTAGGCCATGTTTCAAAGAACGAAGCCATTCCATATCGATTTCCTCCATCTTCTTTCCAATTTCATCCCCCATCTCGACATGATCCATCAATTCATCGCGGTTAAAACTCCCGTCCGATCCAATCGAAATTATCGTATCTGAAGAAAGAATAGAAAGTCTTGCAAGCACCAACTTACGAATCTCCTCGTCCTCTGTTTCAGGTGGATTCGCTTCTTTGGACATAGATATTAAATCAGCTCCAAATCAACTAGTTTTGTGAGAATCCGTTTTGAAAGCTCAGTATCGCTGTCGACTTCAACATAGGCCGCCTCCCAAGTAATTGGTCCAATCGGGCTCTCTAGAACAAGCACTATTTCCTTACGTATACCTAGCGGCAAGCTCGCATAAACCTTCAAAAACCGCGATTTCAAGTCCATACGTTTCGACTATACCGTATCTCAACGATACCTTAAATGCAAACGATGGCGGCTCCTCATTTTTGCCTCGTCTCCTCCTCCACGATGCGGATTTCGTCTTCGGTCAGGCCGTAGAGCTTATAGACAAGACGATCAATCTGCTGATCAGTGGCGTCGATTTGACGTTGAAGAGCAACCCGTTCAGTTTCACTTGTGGTTTCACGATTCTTCAGGTTAAGAAGAATAATCTCATCAACGAGCTTCACTAATGCATCGTGCATTTCCACATCTTTCGGAGCTTGCAGATTAAGCATTTTTATCGGTAGAACACGAAGGTTTTTAACCTTCACTTGCGGAAAAGCTTGCTGATGCGCCTCTTGGACTAGGATTCGGTATAACCACTTAATCAACTTGGAATTCAATACTCCGACAATAAAACGAACATCAGTTCCGTCCTTAGGTTCGTACAGTGCGAGCAAAGAATTCCTGAAATATATCGCTCCTTCACGCGGTCCGACTATCGGATATGCGGCAGTTTGTCTGATGACGAACCTTGCCTTGCGATACTTCTCGTTTGGCCGAATGGAAAAATACTCGTCTTTTTCAGGGACGTAATTAGTGCGTAGGTATTTTTTAGGGGATGCACATGAATATCTACCAACCTGTTTACCCTCAAGAATTGGAACAGAGTCACTCGTTGGCTGAATCAAAATAAGTTTTTCAGAACAGTTGCCCGTATGGACACCGGGGTCCGCAACTATATCTCCTAGCGTCTGTGAATCTAAGCTTAATTTCTGAATAAATTGCTGATATTTTCCAATCGGTCTCCATGCCTCGCCATCCACCAATGTGATATCGACCTCATCTTGGCCGAATAGCGAAATTTTAGAAATGCCTCTATATTTTTTATCCGCAACAAACGTGAGTGCGGGTGTAACCGCATCTTCAAAGACGTGTTCGCCCCAATAATGCACGTCGAGCACACCTGAATTCTTCGTAACGATTCCCCTTATCGTCCCATATCCTTCTAAGTGCCCAATCTGGTCTGGGACGATAAATGCGACAAATCGTTGCGACAATTTTCTAACAGACCGTTCGATAAATAACGAATGGGCGGTTGGCCATTTCATGGCCCCGTATTGTGATGAAAAATATCGCTGTATGCCTTCAGGTAATTCTTCCGCTTGTCTTCCTGAATATGAGATATATGGCGGATTTCCTATTACTACATCAAACCCTCCGTGCTTCATAATCTCCGGGAAACCGTCATTACCGTCCCAATCGAACGGGTTTACTCGTGCCATCTCAGTAGGATCCAACGTCAGCTGGCCCGCAAAATAATCCGTACCAATAAGTGAATTGCCGCATTTTATATTGCTGACCAGATCGGGAAGTATGCGGTCGTTGAACAGACTCTGCTGTTCCGGCGATTCAAGCGCTTTTAGCATCAAAGACAGCTTCGCGACCTCGACGGCCTGCCGATCGATATCCACGCCGTAGATATGCGTGACGAGAATACGTCTACGCTCAGCTAGGGTGAGTTGCCAAGCACCTTCTCCATCCCGATAAATCAATTTTGCTTTTTCGTTCTTCTTCGCGTCGTTCATCGAATACCAATCCCGATACCAATCCATCAGATACTGATACGCGCCGATAAGGAATGACCCCGACCCGCATGCCGGATCCAATACCGAAAGTTTAACTATGTCTTTTGGCTTCTTCCCCTCAACCAGCCTTCCGACCGTGTTCTTCACGATGTATTCGACGATATATGTTGGCGTGTAGTACACGCCTCCGGCCTTACGCACTTCGGGCTTCTCCTCGACTTTTGCATGATGTCCGGCCGTCAGTCGGATGACTTTTCCCAGAAACTGCTCATAGACTTGCCCAAGGATTTCTGCCGGAATCGCATCAAATTTATACGGCGACTTTGGGAAATATAACTCGGAAATAATTTCGGAAATCGTCCTATCGTCAACATGAAGTTCGGCCTCAACGGGGTTTAGTTCAAAAAGCCCCGAATCGTATCGCTGTTCTGCTTTTTTAAAAATCTTGAAGAGCTTCGCATAGACGCCATCTCCCTCGATGATCTCCTGCATCTTCCCCTCGCGCCCGATGCCGCGATCCTCGCAAATCCGAAGGAAGATGATGCGATCCAACGTATCCTGGACGGCGCGATTAACCTGTTCTTCGGTCAACCCCTCGTTCCGAAGCGCGATATTCTTCGCGAGCGCCTCTCGCCAACGCGAGATGTCCTCAAGAAGCTCATCGTCCACAGCCTGTTTTGCGCGCTTCTTCTCGAGTCTCTGCAGCGAACCTTGCACGACGGCTTCGCGCGAAAAGAGTGCTGCTATCTCATCCCACCGCTCTACGAATTCCGTATACGGAATACAATCCAACCTCGCGATGCGAGACTGGTCTGTGTTTTTCGGACGAACTGCGGTGTCGTAGTACGAGAACTCTTCAAAATCCGTCAATATGCTTCGGGCAATTTTCGCGCTCCACCCATATGTCCGAAGCTGAAGGGCGGCCGATTGATCATTGCACACTCTCAACGTCGGATTCTTCGCCTCAACGAAAAATTGAAGCTTCCCCTCGAGATAAAAACCAAAATCTGGAGCACCGGACTTGATACGTTCTTCATAGTGGACATCGCGGTCAGCGCCTTTCCCTGCGACGTTCTCCATGTCCCACCCCAATTCAGTAAAGAACGGATTAAGGAACTCATGGCGCAGCTGTTCCTCATTGTATCGGTCGGACTGGTAGTACTGATAATTCTCCCTGAACTTATCGACGAGCTCTACGATACGTTTCGGCGCGGGCATATGTCGTCATCCTAGCACGTCCAGCCTCGCGGCAAAAACCCCGGTTTCGCATGGCCTTGCCTGTAGATAAGGAGTATCATCCATACAACTCATTCGAGGTTATCCACATATGCCATATCCCCTCCTCTTCACGCCCGGTCGCATCGGGACTCTGCGGCTCAAGAACCGCCTCGTGATGCCGCCGATGGTGCGGGATTACGCGGACAAGAACGGCCTCGTGACCAAGCGCTACGTGGACCATATCGCCTCCATCGCGAAGGGCGGGGTCGGCATGATGATCCTCGAAGCGAGCTACATCAACAAGGAAGCGCGCGGATTCTCCAATCAGCTCGGCATCCAGTCGGACAAGACCATTCCGGGGCTCAAGCGCCTCGCCAAGGCCGCGCACGCGTCCGGCGCCAAGATCGGCGTGCAGATCTACCACGCAGGACGTCAGACCCACGCCGCGACCATCGGGACGACGCCGGTCGGTCCGTCGGCCATCGCGGACCCGACCACGAACGAGATCCCGCGCGTGCTGACCGAGAAGGACATCAAGGGCGTCGTGCGGGCGTATGCGGCCGCGGCGCTCCGAGGCAAAAAGGCAGGGATGGACTTCGTGGAAATCCACGGCGCGCACGGCTACCTCATCACGCAATTCCTCTCGGCGTTCTCGAACAAGCGCACGGATGCGTACGGCGGCACGCCCGACAAGCGGATGCGGTTCCTCCAGGAGGTCTACATGGCCGTCCGCAAGGCCGTGGGTCCGGCGTATCCCATCGTGGTCCGTCTCTCGGGCGATGAGCTTGTCGGCGCGAAAGGCCTCCGCATCGCCGACACCAAGCACGTTGCGAAATGGCTCGAACGGGCCGGCGCCAATGCCCTGCACATCTCCGCTGGCAACTACGCGACCTATGCCCGGGGGCTGATGATCATGCCCATGGCCATCCCGGACGGACCCCTCCTGAAGCTCGCGGCCAGCGTGAAGAAAGCCGTGGACATCCCGGTCATCGCCGTGGGCAAGATCCGCACGCCGCAGATGGCCGAACTCGCGCTGAAGACGAAGCAGGCCGACTACATCGCCATCGGACGGACGCTCCTCGCGGACCCGGCCTATCCGAACAAGGTCAAGGCAGGAAAGATGAACGAGGTGAACCCGTGCATCGCCTGCAACCAGGGTTGCATCAGCCGACTCTTCGCCGGTCAGGACGTCTGGTGCACGGTGAATCCGGCCTGCGGCCGCGAGGCGGCTTTCGCGAAGAAGAAGGGCGCGAAGAAGCGCGTCCTTGTCATCGGCGGCGGTCCGGCCGGCCTGTCCGCGGCCAAGACCGCGGCGCTCCGCGGGCATGCCGTGACGCTCTTCGAGAAACAGGCGAAACTCGGCGGCCAAGTCATCTCCGCGGCATCCTTGCCGTTCCGCGCCGACTGGCAAACCTATCTCGACGCGCTTATCCGCGACGTGAAGCGTCTCGGCGTCACCATCAAGACGAAGACCGATTTCTGCGCCCATTGCGTGAAGAAGGGCGAATATGACGCGGCCATCGTAGCGATTGGCTCCATGGCGGCGACCCCGAACATTCCGGGCGCAAACCGGCCGAACGTCGTCTTGGCGCGCGATGTCGTCAGCGGGACCATCGGCGCCGAAGGACGCGTCGTCATCGTCGGTGGCGGGTGCATGGGCGGCCAGGTCGCGGAAGCGCTCGCGACGAAGGGACATTCGGTCACGGTCATCGAGCAGGAAGGCGCCATCGCCACGGACGCGCCGATCGACGACCGCATCCTTCTCCTCGGACGCCTCGCGAAGCGCAAGGTCAAGATCATGACGGACACCACGGTGCTCGACATCGGCGAACGGTCCGTGTCGGTGCAAGACACGAAGGGCATCTCGAACGTCGCGGCCGATACGGTCGTCCTCTGCCTCGGCTCCATCCCGAACGGCGGCATCGTCAACGAACTGAAGCCGCTCGTGAAGAAAGTCCGCACAGTCGGCGACGCGAAGAAACCACGCCGCGTGACCGAAGCGGTCCTCGAAGGCGCCCTGGCCGCGCTTGAAATATAAAAAGAATCGTCATCCTGAGGCTCCCGCGAAGGACCTTCAGAATATTCGGAAGTTTCTTCGTCGGACTCAGAATGACATTTCCATTATGACCCCACGACATTCGCTCATCACCGTCGTCGTCTTCGGCCTCGTCGGGACCCTCTTTGCCGGATACCTGACGATGCTGGAGTACATCGCCCCTGGTACGGCCTCCTGCTCCGTGACGGCATCGCTCGGCCCGGCGCTCGGCGCTCCCCCGTGCGTCTACGGGTTCGTCATGTTCGTCACGATCACGATCATCGCCAGCCTCGGCCTGCGCAAGACAACGTGAACCGCATCAGGTACGCTGACATCGAGCCGTATGACCCGACGTATTTTCGTAGCCCTTCTCGCCGCCGTGACTTTCGCGGCACTGCCTGCTTCTTGCGATGCCGCGACGCTATTCGACGCGGTCCGCGGACGGACCCTGCTCGCGGTCGAGCGCCGCGGCGAGACCTGGTACGCAGATCCCATGACGGGACGACGTTTTCCGCTCCGGACCGAGACCGAGACGCTCACACTCATCCGGACCGTCGGCCTGGGCATCACGGACCGCGACCTTTTGAATATTCCGATGTCGAGCGAATCCCGCACGGGAGACGCGGCCTTGCGGCAACGACTTGCCGGTCGCATCCTCATCGCGGTCCAGAGCCGCGGCGAGGCGTGGTACGTCCATCCCGTCGACCGGAAGCGCTACCGGCTCGGAAGCCCCACGAATGCCCTCCTGACGCTCCAGCGCCTCTCGCTCGGCATCTTGGACCGGGACCTGCTCCGCATCCCGCTAGCACCCGGCGCGACGGACATGACGAATCCGAAAACGACAGACATGGTCGGACTGACGCTCCAGAGCGTCCCGTTCACGGCACAGGCGCCGTTCGGCGAGTGGAGCGACCCGCGCCAGCAGGAAGGCTGCGAGGAGGCCTCCGCGCTCATGGCCGTGGCTTGGGCGCGGTCCGAGACGTTCACCCCCGACCAGGCGCTCCAGACAATCCTCGCGATGTCGGATTGGGAACTCGCGCACTTCGGTTCCTACGTCGACACCTCCGCCTCGGACACGGCCGACCGGCTCGTATCGACCTACGAGGGGTATCACGCCTACGAGGTCCGCACCGGCATCGGCACGGACGACATCCGGCGCGACATCGAAGCGGGACATGTCGTCATCGTCCCCGTGAACGGCACCGTCTTCGACAATCCGTCCTATACCGGCGCCGGTCCTCTCCGGCACATGGTCCTCGTCATCGGCTACGACAGCCGCACGGACGAGTTTATCGTCCATGACCCAGGGACGCGCAACGGCGCCTCGATGCGCCACGCGTCCGCCGACCTCGCCGCGTCGCTCCAGGACTACACGACCGGCACGCACGAACCCATCGGCCCGCACCGGACCGCGATGATCTCGGTACGGAAATAATCAAACAGACCCTGTCATTTCGAGCTTGTCGAGAAATCTTCCAATTGGAAGGTCTCTCCGCAGGGTCGAGACGACATGTGTTCTTGATTCACCGGAATCGTCTCAGCCCGAACTTGACAACCTCCACGGCCGCCACGTTCATGATGCCGACGCCGACCACCGCCGCCATCCACGGCAGAGGTAACGCGACCGTGCCGAGCACGCGTTGCAGGAACGGGACGTAGATGCCCGCGACCGTGAGCGCCACGCCGATGCCGACGCCCAGCGTCAGCAAACGGTTCGAGAACGGGGAATAGCGGAAGATGCTCACGCGCAGGCTCCGGAGCGCGAAGGCGGCGAACAGCGTGTACGTCGCGAAGGTCGCGAAGATGAACGTCCGGACAAGGTCGAGAGGTAGGCCGGCGCGCAGCAGCAGCCAGTAGACAAGGAAGAGCGAGGCACTCGTCAGGCCTCCGACGAGGAAGATGAGCACGCGCATCTGCGGGTCGAGGATGGAACGATGGACACGCCCCGGTCTCGAAGCGATATCGCCCTCAATCTCCTTCTCGAACGCGAACGCCACGGTCGGAAAACTGTCGGAAAAGAAATTGACGTACAGAATCTGGAGCGCGTTCAGCGGCAGCGGGAGACCGACGAGCAGCGCCCCGCCGATGAGGAAGAGTTCGTCCAGGGAGTTGGAGAGGAGGTAGACGATCACCTTGCGGATATTCTCGAGGATGCGTCTCCCCTCCTCGATGGCGGCCACGATGGTGGAGAAGTCGTCGCCGAGGATGACGAGGTCCGCCGCGCCTTTCGCGACCTCGGTCCCGGACCCGACCGCGATGCCGATATCGGCCCGCTCCAGCGCCGGCGCGTCGTTCACGCCGTCACCCGTCACGGCCACGACCTCGCCGTACGACCGGTAGACGTCCACGAGACGCATCTTCTGTTCCGGCGACACGCGGGCGTATCCCGCGATGCGCGGCAGGATCGCGCGAAGCTGCTCGTCCGTGAGGGAGGCCAGCTCGTCGCTCGCCATGATGCGCTTGCCGCCCTTAAGCAGACCCAGATCGTCCGCGACGGACTTCGCGGTGCCGGGATGGTCCCCAGTCACGATGACGGTCTTCACGCCGGACGCGCGGATGCGGCCGATGGCGTCCATGACGCCGGGACGGATGGGATCGCGCAGGGACAACGTCCCGAGGAACCGGAACGTCCCCGCATCCTTGAGGCCACCGCTGCGCTCCGCGACCGCAAGAAGCCGCTCCCCGGTCGCGGCGCGTTCCTCGACGGCATGAAGCACGCGTTCCCGTTCATGGAGATCCAAATCCGACCGTTCGACGACCATCTCCGGCGCACCCAGCATCACGGTCCGCAGCTCGCCATCGCGGCGCACCGTCACGAGGCTGACCTTCGTCGCGGAGGAGAACGGGACCCGTTCCACGATCTGATTCGTCGACTGGACGACGGGAAGGCGGACTCCGTGATGCGCGGCGCCCTGCACGAGAGCGACTTCCATCGGTTTGCCGACGACGCGCCATTCGAGGATGTCGGCATGCGGGTTCCCGACCGACGCGTTGGTCGCCAGGACTGCGTCCTCGAGCAGACGCGTCGAAGCTCCCGCCTCGTCCGTCGCGTGCGGACGGACGGACGACAGGGTCATCCGCGCCTCGGTCAGCGTCCCGGTCTTGTCCGTCAGGATGACGCTCGTGGCGCCCAACGTCTCCGCGGCCAGGAGTTTCCGGACCACGCCACGGCGCTTCGCCAGCCGTTCGACGCCGATGGCTAGGATGACCGTCAACGCCACGGGAAGCCCCTCCGGCACCGCGGACACGGCCACGGCGACCGCCAGGACGAACATGTCATGCGGCGTCGTGCCGTTCACGAGTCCGGCGAAGAAGAGGATGGACGCGAGGAGAGCGACCGCGACGCCGGACACCAAGGAAAAACGCGAGACGGCCTTCTGCAGGAGTCCCGGCTCCGGACGTTCATGGGCGAGCAGGTCGGCGATGCGGCCGAACGCCGTGTCCTTCCCGGCCCGCACGACGACGCCCTCGGCCAGCCCTTCGACCACCAACGTCCCGCCATGCAACATGCTGGAGCGTTCCGGCACGTCAGAAGCTTCCGCGACGGACGCGGCCCGTTTCCGGACCGGAAGCGACTCGCCGGTCAAGACCGATTCGTCCGCCGAGCAGTCGCTCGACGACAAAATGCGGAGGTCGGCCGGCACGCGGTCGCCTTGGGACATCAGCACGATGTCGCCGACGACCAGGTCCGACGCGTCCACCTCATGCTCGAGGCCATCGCGGCGGACACGGGTGCGGACGCGGATATACCGCGAAAGCGCGGCCAAGACCGTCTCGGCCTTGTTCTCCTGCCAGAACCCGAGCCCCGCGTTCACCAGGATGGCCGCGACGATGACGGCCGCCTCGATCCAGTCCTCCAGGACGATGGTCACGCCAGCCGCGAACGCGAGGAGGAGGATGAGCGGACTCTTGAACTGGTTCGCCGCGATGCGCAGCCGAGAGAGACGCCGTCGCCCCGGGATGACGTTCGCCCCGGCGACGCGCTGGCGTCGGAGCACGTCGTCGCTCGCGAGCCCCGTGCGGTCGGAGCCGACATCGGCCAGGACGTCCTGCGGGGACATGGCCCAATGCGGCCGGAAGGTCTTCTGCGGTGGCTCGTGACGGAGGTGCGACATAGCGATTCGCCTCAAGTATAAGGCACGTGCCGGAGTTCCGCGATGTCCGCGGCGCCATGCTATGATGACGCCTGCCATATGACGCGCTTCATCGCCTTCGTCTTGATGCTCGCCGCTCTCGGCGCCGGATGCTCCGGTCGAGCCGACGATGTCGATCGCCTTGGGGACACGACCGCCAAAACACCCACAAAGACCGGCTTCGCGCTCCTTTCCGGAGCCAACGATGTCGGTGGCCAACCCATCACGCACGCGGATACCTCCTACCGATGGATGCTCTCGACGCTCCTCCCGCCGACGTTCTTGGACGGCCGCGGCTCGTATTCTGGCGCGAAACTCGGCGAATCCATCGAGGTCCAGCTCGGCGTCTCCGGCACGCCAGAACAGGACCTCGCGACGTTCCGCGGCTTGAGCGGCATCACCGATGTTGAGACCGGGTCGCTCGGCGGATGGACCGTCACGGCCGGACGCGACACGGCGCAGGACCGCCAGGTCTTCCGCGCCACCCGCGCGGACGCCACGGTACCGGAGGCCTATCACGTCATCGAATGCCTCGCCGTGACGCATTCCGAACGGAACTTCTGGGAATCCTGCCGCACCTTCATCGACCACGCGACCGTCACCCCGACCTCCCCCGCTCCCGTAACCCCTTGATTGTTCCTACCTTCACCTCCCTCTTTGTCCGCCGTAGGGGCGCGATTCATCGCGTCCGTTCGACCGAGCCCCCCCTCTGTCATTGCGAGGCTCTGCGAAGCAATCTCCCCGTCCGACCGTCGGGAGATTGCCACGCGCGTTTGATCTATGCGCTCGCAATGACGGGATGTGCGTGACTGCCATTCCACAACGTGGATTCGTGGGGACGAAGACTTTAAGAAGTTTCCTTGTGAATGACTAGAAAATGGTTGGTATCTCCGTAAACGCGTACGAAGTCGTCGGCGCCCAAACCGCGCGCCGATCCACCCCAACTTAGGCACGGAACGTCACGCTCACCAGCCGAGTCCGAGAACAAGGAACCAAACGCATGAATCACTTCTGCATTCACATGCTGGAGCATTTTTTCCTCATTACTTAACGGACGCTCGGAATTTTCAGGTTCGGGTTTCCAGAAGTCCCTAGCATAAGCAAGAAGTTCTTCGATAGTCGCAGGACGGTATCCGGCGTCGTCAATAGCTTCCAGGACTTCCTTGGTAGTAAGGTATTCCGGTTGACTCGGGTCTTCTTGCCGTTTCCGCCGAATCAAATCTCCGATATCAAAAATCTTGGCTCTCGGTTGTTCCTTTTCCGTTCGTCCTGCTTCCATTGCCTTCAAAACAGATACGCGTCGGGCCGAACCCACGCCGATTTGGTCCAGATCTTCCTCGTTCAATGCAAAATCGGTCAACGGACGATTTTCGCGATATTGCTTCTCCCACGTCCAGTCGAACCCGAAGCCCTTCACCTTGTTTTTAAAGACCTTGTCGGATGGAATCTCGGTAAATGTTGGAACGTCATTCAGGACGAACTGCTCCTTGCGTTCCAGTTCTTCCAAGGTACAACCGAAGATGATGGCAAGGTCCGCACGTCTCTGCCGTTTTGACCGCAATTCCTCGACGCGTGAATCCTTCCTGTGGGCAAAACCTTCGATCGTGGCGTCTAGTTCGTAGAGGAACCGCAACTCCTCTTTATCCAAATCCCGTCCCGCATCGGATTTCTTTTCGATCTCAGTCATCCTCTTCATGTCAGAAAACTTCTTGAGATAGGCCTCATGGCCCGGAAGGGATTTCGTTTTTACGTCAGCGGTATCCAACAACTTGTCTTCGAGCCCCTGGGCGTTGTCCTTGATCCCGCGGACCTCGGCAATCTCGCCCTGTTCCATGCGGATAGCGATGCGTGGGACCGTAAAGCCGCCCTTCCCGTCCTTGGAATAGAAAACGTGGAAGTCACCTGCGTTGAGCTGGGCTTCGGCCGTGCTTTCACCTGCCGTGCACCATCCTGTCCCGTGGCCTTGGAGAGATTTCCAGAGGGGTGTTGCGTCGGAGCCCTGCTTGAACGTCCTCCATTCGCCTTCGATGGTCTCCTTCTGTTCCTTTGAGGCCGGCGTCACCTTCTCGATGGCGTGGGCGTAGAGGTCCGCGAAGTTGGCGCGCTGGAGAAGCTTCTGGAAGGATTCGTCTCCTTCGACCGGCTCTTTCTTCTCATGTGTCTTGACGAGGGCGTCGCAGACGTAGGCCAAAGCCTCGCGGTTCAGGTCGGGAAAGAGCGTCGTCGTGGCCTTGGTGCGCTTGGAGAAGGCGTGCTTCTCCTTGTCGTATGAAGACATCTTGAGGACGCTCCGGAACGCGAAGTACCTGAACCAGGTGGGATAGGCGCCCTTGTCGTCGGGGCTTCCGAGGTAGTTGAGCCAGGTATCCAGGGACTGCGTCTGGTCTTTGCGGATGGTGCGGATCATCTCGGAGCGCATTTCCGGGGCGATCTCGATGTTCCCGTGGCCCTGTTCCCTCGCGATTCGCTGTTGGAGCTTGAAGGTGCTTTCCGGCACGTCCTCGGGCTTCACGACGTACGTCTCGTGGATCATGTGCGTGAGGAGACGGACGCCTCGCTCGCGTTTCTCCTTGTCCGGGTTCGCGAAGATGGACTCCAAGCGTTCGAGATAGGCTCCGATGCGTTCTCCCGGCTCGTTCGGGACGCGCTTCTCCGTCATCCGCTCCTTCTTGCGGACAGCGGACGAGACCTCCGTCGAGGTCTGGAGGTCGGGGAACTTCTTCTGGAGAAAGGGATTTTCCATAGTCTAAGAAAAATGTCATCCTGAGTTCGACGAAGGAACTTCCTTGTATTTCTAAATGGTTCTATCCGTAGAATGCTCTCGGCAGAAGTATTGTCTTGAAGGTCCTTCGTCGCTCCGACTTCCCTCAGGATGACAATATCTAAAAACCCGCAGTGGATTCATGGATAGAGTATACAGAAGCGTGGAAAAGACCACCAATCTGCTATACTTGCGCCATCCATATGCCTACGCATCATCACTCCTCGGCCAAGGCCTACGTCGTGTCCGTCAACATGGGGTACGGCCATGAACGCGCCGCCTACGCGCTCCGGGACATCGCCGCGAACGGCGGGGTCATCACGGCCAACGACTACCCCGGCATTCCCAAGAGCGATCGCCTGCTCTGGAAGGAAAGCCGCCGGCTCTACGAGGCCGTCTCGCGCCTCCAGCCGCTGCCGATCATCGGGCCGTACATCTTCGAGCTCATGGACCGCATGCAGCGCATCGCGCCCATCTATCCGCGCCGCGACCTCTCGGCCCCGACCGCACAGGTCAGACAGACGCACATGATGGTCTCGAAGCTCGGCCTCGGGAAGCATCTCATCGAGAAGCTCGCCAAGGATCCGAAGCCGCTCATCTGCACGTTCTTCATCCCGGCGTTCGCGGCCGAATACTACGACTATCCGGAAGACATCTACGTCGTCATCTGCGACGCGGACATGAGCCGTGCATGGGTCGGCATGGATCCCAAGCGGAGCCGTATCAAGTATTTCGCGCCGAACGGCCGCGTCGCCGAGCGCCTGCGACTATACGGCATCCGAAGCGAAAACATCTTTTTGACGGGATTCCCACTTCCGAAGGAGGTCATCGGCGGGCCGGAAGGCCTCGTCATCAAGAAGGACCTCGTCACGCGCCTGTGCAACCTCGACCCGAACGGCATCTTCTCGGCCAAATACGTCAAGACATTGAACGCGGAGCTCGGTCCCTCGACCTGCCCCTTGAAGAAAAGCCGCCCGCCGACGGTGATGTTCTCGGTCGGCGGCGCCGGCGCGCAGAAAGTCCTCGGCATGACGGCCGTGAAGAGCCTCAAGCACCAGCTCCTCCGCGAGGAGATCACGTTCCGGCTCGAAGCCGGCACCAAGAAGATGGTCGCGGACTTCTTCCTGGACGAGATCAAGGCGTGCGGCCTCAAGCGTGCGCTCGGACGCAACCTCTTCGTCGACTCGGAACCGGATCGCCCGACCTACTTCCACGAGTTCACGAAACGCCTGCGGACGACCGATATCCTGTGGACCAAACCGAGCGAGATGTCCTTCTACGCCGGCGTCGGGTTGCCCATCGTCATGGCGCCGTCCATCGGTTCGCAGGAGCAGTTCAACCGCGTCTGGCTCAAGATGGTCGGCGCCGGCGTCTCGCAGAACGACCCGCAATACACCAACGAATGGCTCTTCGACTGGATCCAGAGCGGCGGTCTCGCGCGCATGGCCTGGAACGGCTACATCGAGGCGCCGACGCACGGCTCGTACCGCATCGACAGCATCGTGACCGGCGAAAAGTACGAACTCGAGAAGATTCCCATGATCGTGTAATCCTTATGAAACCCACCACATCGGCCATCGCGCTCGTCGTCGCTTCTTTGCTCCTTGGTCAGGGATGTCCGACGGACACGGCCCAAACTACGTCGCCGACTGGAGAAGAACAACCCGCGAAAGGCCTCGTCGACCGCAAAGCCTTCGGAAAACTACCCTCACTCGGCAGCGTCGCGGTCGCCGAAAATGGGACCGCCACAGCTGGAAACGTTTCTGTCGGAAGCGTCTCTGCACGGTCCATGGCTGTCGCCGCACCCATGATGGCGCCGGCGGATTCCGGCGTGACAAAGGAAGCGTCCGTCATCGGCCGTCCCATCCCAGCGCCGTATCCGACCCCGGGGACCGTCACCTACGACCTCGACGCAACGACGCCCTCCTGGTCCATGGATGGCGATGTGCTCCGCCTGAACGACGCCATCCCCTCCCTCCTCTCGGCGAAGGATGTCGTCAAGGAGATCGGCATCCCGAACCAGGCCCTCGGATCCGACGCGAAACTCCTGAACCTGAATCTCTCCTGGAGGGACGCGGACGGCATGCAGTGGCAATACGACGCCAGCAGCCACATGGTCTCGTTCTGGAAGGACACGTCGGGCATAATGAAGGAGACGACCGATGCGCAGGAACCCCCGAAGATCGACGACGCGGAATACGTCAGGATCGCGGACGCGTTCTTCGCCGCGAAGGGATTCAGCGACGTGGCGCGCGGTGCCGGCACCGTCGAGAAGCCGTGGGGCGACGCGAACGTACGTTGCCCGATGCCGATGATGGAAGGAGCCGCAGTTAAAGCGGCGAATGTCGCCGTGACGACCGACGTCGCGACCTTGCCTGCCGGCAGGCAGGTTGCGCCGGATGCGGGCGTGAGCTCCATCTCGCGCTGCTGGTGGCCGTCGTCCCAAGTGACCGTCTACTACGAAGGTTCACGCGACGGGAAGCGCATCCAGGACGCGGGCGGCTGGCCGTGGCGCGCGGCGAACGTCACCATCGACGTGACGGACAAGAGCGTCTCAAGCGGCTCCATCGTCCTCAACCGTGGTACCGAATCCTCGCAGTACCCGCTCATCTCGAAGGAAGAGGCGGAGAAGCGGCTCCATTCCGGCGGCCGCAATCCGCTCTACGTCTGGGAAAGCGGCAACGTCTCCGTGCATATCAAGACCCTCGACCTCGTGTGGATGCGCTATGACTCTTGGAGCGCCGGCGCGAACGAGACCTATCTCATCCCGGCCCTCGCCGGCTCAGGCACCGCGACGTATCCGGACGGCCGCGAAGAGGAATACCGCACCATCATCCCGCTCGTCACCGACGACGCGTTCGAGGAACCGACGCCCGTCGAGATCCTGCCGATGCGGGCGGCTGATATTCCATGACCCCTTTCGACAGCATCCTCCTCGGCGCGGTCCAAGGCGTCACGGAATTCCTGCCCATCAGCTCGAGCGGACACCTCATCCTGTTGCGTGACCTCCTCGGCATCAACACCGCGAGCGGTCTCGCCTTCGACGCCGTCCTCCAACTCGGGACGGCGTTGGCCGTCGTGGTCCATTTCCGGGACGATATCGGACGGCTCGCGGCTTCGGCCGTGAGGGTCGTCGTCGGACGTGGCGCTTCCGTCCCCAAGGCGGACCGCACGCTCATCCTGGCGCTTCTCATCGGCACGATTCCTGCCGTCATCGTCGGTCTCTTCCTCGAATCCGCGATGGAAACGGTCTTTCGCGACGCCCTGCTCGTCGCAGGCACGCTCACGGCCGGCAGTCTCCTCTTCGTCGCGGCGGAACGGTTCGCGAAACAGCGCGACGAGTCGCCGACGGTCGGTCGCGGCTGGTGGATCGGCATGTTCCAGACGCTCGCCCTCGTCCCCGGCGTCTCCCGCTCCGGCGCGACCATCTCCGGCGGCCTGCTCCTCGGGCTGACGCGCGAGGCCGCGGCACGGTTCGCGTTCCTCCTCTCCATCCCCGTCATCGCCGGCTCCGGCGCGAAGAAACTCCTCGACATCGCGACGGACACACCCTCCGACATCTCCTTGCTTCCACTCGCGCTCGGCTTTACGACCGCGTTCGTGACCGGTCTCGCGTGCATCCGCTGGCTCCTCGGCTATCTCAAGATGCACTCGCTGATGGCCTTCGTCTGGTACCGCCTTGGCCTCGCCGCCCTGGTCGTCATCGTGGTCCTAGCGACGTGATACGAAAATCCCGACGAATCGCCGGGACTGAGATGAGCGTATGACGTCATGTTTCCTTATGGAAACGGACGTCTTCTTGGAATCCCACGAAGGACCAATTGACCGACCATAGGCCGTTCACAGGTTCGAGATACAACTCGGAATCGTGCCCGTTGGAGCGGTAGCATGGGACGAGAAGCTCGATGCACTCCCGTCCGTTCGGTGCACGGGTCGGACTCGGGACGAGCGGCCTCCTGCTGTTCGGCCTCCTCCACAGCCGTTCCGCGGCCGACGGAATCGAGGCAAAACAACCCCGTGGCCGGTCAGCCAAAATCCAAGCAATAAAGGCGGCCGCGCTCCCGTCGTACGAAAGCTCGCAAAAATACGCGACGACATCCTCGGTCTTCACGGCCCCCTCAAACCGCTTGACCCGGACCCGATACCCCTTCCCCTGCTCATCCGGAAGGATGAGGTCATCCACATCCTCGAAATCTGGGACAATCTCGATCGGTCGTAACGCGCCCTTCGCGCTGTCGATGAGTCCGTCTCCTCTCTCCCTTGGGACTACGATACGTGTCGGCAACTCCCCCTCGAAGTGCCGGACCGGCTGTCGTGGCATGGTCACCTCGTTCGGAAAGAACGAGGGTAGGTTCATGTGAAAGCGCCCAGATGTCAAGGCGGACTCTTGAATCCGATTTCCGTCGCCGACGCGTCGTCGTCCGCGAACAGACGACGGATGGCGTCGAAGACGCTCTTGAACTGCTGGTCGTATCGGCTTTCCAGCGCCTCGATCTTCAGGCGAAGCTCCTCGTTCTGCCCGACCAGTTCCCGAAGTTTCGTGAACGTCCGCATGATCTGGATATTCACGAAGATGGCACGTTTGCTGCGGAGAACGCTCGAAAGCATGGCGACGCCTTGTTCGGTGAAAACGAACGGTAGCCATCTGACGCCACCACGTCCAACCTTTGAGGTCACAAATTGTGACCTCAAACTTGATATCACAAATTGTGATTTCAAACGTTCGTATTCAGCCCGAGTCAGCTGGAACAAGAAATCCGACGGAAATCGCTCAATATTCCTCTGAACGGCTTGGTTCAACGCCTTCGTCGATACCCCATACAGCATCGCCAAATCCCGGTCCATCATGACCTTCTGGCCTCGAATCAGCAGGATTTTCGTCTCGATCCTCTCGACCGGAACCGTCGCGACGTCTTGTCGTTCCTCCATACATCCACCGCTGCCATCGAACGGCTCGGACGTCAAGCGGATACCAAAACACCACCAAAATTCGGTGGTGTCTTGGTTGGTAGCGCCTAGGGGAGTCGAACCCCTCTTACATGGATGAGAACCATGTGTCCTAGCCGATAGACGAAGGCGCCTTCTGTTCCTTCC
>JAZDIB010000077.1:0-2393 GCA_043805355.1 Patescibacteria group bacterium
CAGCCGATGTCGCCGAGGGTGCCGACCATGCCCTTGTGCTCCTTTCCTCTGTAGTGCGTCCCGATCGCCTGGGCGCAGTCCTCGACGACCGCGAGCGTATGCTTCTTCGCGATGCGGAGTACGGCGTCCATATCGCATGCCTGGCCGAATAGATGGACGGGGACGATCGCCTTCGTCCGTTTCGTGATCGCTGCCTCGATTTTCGACGCGTCGATGGTGTAATAATCAGGATGGATGTCGACGAAGACAGGAGTCGCTCCCGCGGCCTTGATGGCGCAGATCGTCGGCACCGCGGTATTGGGGACCGTGATCACTTCGTCGCCTTCCTTGACGCCGACCGCGAGGAGGGCGAGGTGGATTGCATCCGTGCCGTTCGCGACGCCGATGGCATGCTTCGCGCTGTGGAACTGCGCGAGCTCCTCCTCGAACCGCTGCACATTCTGGCCGAGGATGTAGTTACCGCTCTCGAGGATGTCGTTCACCGCAGGCACTATTTCTCCCTTGATGGAATCATATTGCCGCTTCAGGTTCATCCATGGAATATCCTGTTTTTTCATCCTTTATCCTCTACGACTATTTTCTTCTATGCTAGTTCCTTTTTCACGATTGTTTCTTTTGATATGTTGTTTCTTTTGATCGATTGTTTTCATTCGATTCGTTCACCCGTATTCCTTCATCCGCGTCCGGTAGAACGCGGTTGTCTGACGCATCCCGTCGGCGAGCGAAACGCGGGGCTTCCATTTGAGGAACCGTTCCGCCTTCCGTATGTCGCCGACGAAGTCGCCGATCTCGATCTTCCTGTTCTCCGCAGGGAACGGCGCGTGCTTGATCGTCCCGGAACCAGCCTCGCGGACAATCGTCTTCGCGATGTCGATGAGCGGAACGCCTTTTCCGGAGGCGATGTTGAACGCTTCGCCGTACGCCTCCTTCGTGACGCCCGCCAGCAGCATCGCTTCAACGGCGTCATCGACGTAGAGGACGTCGCGGAGCTGCTTGCCGTCGCCGAAGATGGCGATCTCCTCACCCTTGAGCGCGAGGTTGACGAACCATCCGATGAACCCCTGTACGGACGTCCTGATCTGGCTCCGCGGCCCGTAGATGTTCGTCAGCCGGAGCGAAACGCTCTTGAGGTCGTGGTTCCGGTGATAGAGGAGGCAGTACTGTTCCGCGGCATGCTTGCTGATGCAGTTCGGGTCTGTCGGGAGGAGCGGATGGTTCTCGTCTACGGGGTTCTTCTGGATCCTGCCGTACTGGTCCCTAGTCCCGGCGTAGACGATGACTGCGTCCGGGCAGTTCTGCCGGGCCGCCTCGAGCAGCCGCAGAGTCGCTGTCACATTCGCGTCCATATCCTCGAATGGGCGGAGCAGGCTCTCCTTGTGTCCTGTCTGTGCGGCGAGATGGAAGATGAAATCGGCATTTATGTGCTTCGCGGCTGCAGGCGAGGCGAGATCCGTCTTGACTATCCTGACCTTCTTCCCGAGGCCGTCGAGATTGTGCCTGTTCGCTCCGCCTCCAGGAAGGAAGGAGTCGAGCACGACGACATCCGCGCCGAGCTGGACCAGCCGGTGGACGAGGTTGCTGCCGATGAACCCGCAGCCTCCTGTGACGAGGACGCGCTTTCCGCGATACTCCCACAATTCCATGCCGTCGGAGACGGCCTGTTTATTTATAATGTTTATGAAAACCTGGACATGATTCGTCGGCGCTCAAGCCTCTCCATTCCCTGGAGCTGCGCACGATAAGTTATATAAAGCGCCCTCCTTTCACAGCCGTCCGAAGTCCAAGGGGTTATAGTCATGGGCGCGATCGTCATCGACAACAAACGAGACAGTATGCCCAAGGTCAAGGACAGATTCTCGGTCATCGAGCGTTATGTGAAAGGGAAGGACGTGCTCGATCTCGGCTGCATCAACCACGATGCCGGCGAGGAGGCGCGGCTCGATTGGCTCCACGGCTTCATCGAGAAGCGGGCGAAGAGCGTCACAGGCGTCGACTACCTGCAGAAGGAGGTCGCGAAGCTCCGGAAGAAAGGGCACAACATCCTCTGCGCGAACGTCGAGACGATGAGGCTCGGGAAACGGTACGACGTCGTCGTCGCGGGAGAGCTGATCGAGCACCTCGACAATGTCGGTCTCTTCCTCGACCGCGTGGCTGCCCACCTGAAGAGGGGCGGCGTCTTCATCGTGACGACGCCGAACGCCTTCTCGCTCCGCCACATCCTGCGGAGCGTGCTCTTTGGCACGGTGCCCACCAATACGGAGCACACATGCCTTTTCTGCCCGAAGACTTTGAAGAACATCGTCGAGCGGCACGGCTTCCGCGTCGCGGAGCGGTACTTTTATTTCGACGACACGACCACAGGGAAGAGCAAGGTCGAACGGCTCCTCTGCCTG
>JAZDIB010000078.1:0-18729 GCA_043805355.1 Patescibacteria group bacterium
AAATCCGTGTACATGACGAAGACGCGGTCCACCGCGGCGTCCATGAACGCGCGGTAGGCCAGCTCCCCCACCGGCCGCGACTTCTCGAACGACGGCGCGTTGGAGATGGCCTCGAAGGCCGCGAGGATGGGATAGCCCGCGCGCTTGATGGCGGATTCCGCGCGCTTGCCGACGGTGACGATGCGGATGTCGGTCTCGGTGCGCGTCGCGAGGAACTCCAGCGTCTTTTTCACGATCTGGCTGTTGAACCCGCCGCAGAGCCCGCGGTCCGCCGACACGACGATGACGAGGCTCGCGAGGGGCGTCGGCCGGCCCGCGAGGAGCGGATGCGTCGCGGGGTCCACCAGACGCCGCACGTCGTCCACGATACGCTTCGCCGTCGAGGAATACGCCCGCGAGGCGGTCGTCATCGAGACGGACCGCCGCATCTTCGCAGCAGCGACAAGCTCCATCGCCTTCGTGATCTTGCGCGTGTTGGCGATGGACCGGATGCGCCGGCGGATGAGTCGTGGGGAGACGGGCATGGCGGTGACTATGAGCGCTGAGCGGCGAGCTCGGTCGCGAAGACGTCGTTCCAGGCCTTCAGGGCCTTGTCGAGGGCGGCCGCGACATCCGGATCCAGCACCTTCTTCTCGCGGATGGTCGCGAGCAGGTCAGCGCACTCGTTGTCGAGATGGGCGTGGAACCCGTCTTCCCAGGCGCGCATCCTGTCGAGCGGGATCTCGTCCATGAAGCCCTTCGTCACGGCGTAGAGGACCGCGACCTGGTGTTCGAGCGACATCGGGACGAACTGGCCCTGCTTCAGGACCTCGACGGTGTGGCGTCCGCGCTCGATCTGCTTGCGCGTGCCTTCGTCCAGGTCGGTCGCGAACTGCGCGAACGCCTCCAGCTCGCGGAACTGCGCGAGGTCGAGGCGGATGGGGCCCGCGATTTTCTTCATGGCCTTGGCCTGCGCATCGCCTCCGACGCGCGAGACCGAGAGGCCCACGTTCAGCGCCGGGCGGATGCCCTTGTAGAAGAGGTCGGACTCGAGGTAGATCTGCCCGTCCGTGATGGAGATGACGTTGGTCGGGATGTAGGCGGACACGTCGCCGGCCTGCGTCTCGATGATGGGGAGCGCGGTGATGGAGCCGCCGCCGTATTCCATGGTCACGCGGCAGGCGCGCTCGAGCAGGCGGGAGTGGAGATAGAAGACGTCGCCCGGATAGGCTTCACGTCCCGGCGGCCGTCGCAGGAGGAGCGAGACCTCGCGGTACGCCCAGGCGTGTTTGGAGAGGTCGTCGTACACCACGAGCACGTCCTTGCCTTGCGCCATGAAGAACTCGCCGATGGCGACGCCGGCGTACGGGGCGATGTATTGAAGCGAGGCCGAGTCGGACGCGCCGGCGAGGACGATGATGGTGTAGTCCATGGCGCCGGTCTGCTCGAGCTTCGCCACGATCTTGGCGATCTTCGATTCCTTCTGGCCGATGGCGACGTACACGCAGATGACGTCCTGGCCCTTCTGGTTGATGATGGTATCGATGGCGATGGCGGTCTTGCCGGTCTGGCGATCGCCGATGATGAGCTCACGCTGGCCGCGGCCGATGGGGATCATCGAGTCGATGGCCTTGATGCCGGTCATGAGCGGCACGTTGACGCGTTCGCGCGACATGACGCCCGGGGCGATCCGCTCGATGGGCATGTCGGTCGTTCCCTTGAACTCGCCCTTGCCGTCCTTCGGCTGGCCGAGCGGGTCGACGACGCGTCCGATCATCTTCTCGGTCGCCGGGACGGAGAGGATCTTGCCGGTCGCGGTCACGGACTGCCCGGCCTTCACCCCGCGGAACGGGCCGAGGATCATCGCGCCGACGCGGTCGCGTTCCAGGTTCAGCGCCACGCCGGTCTCCCCTCCCTCGAAGCGGAGGAGTTCCATGGAGCGCGCGCCTGCGAGCCCGGCGATGGACGCGATGCCGTCGCCCACGTCGCGGACGATGCCGGCCTCGGTCGCGCGGCTTCCCGCGTCGAACGATTCGATCTGTTTCCGGAGCTCGTAGGCGATCTTGGCCGCCGCGGTCACGTTCTTGAGTTTCGTGTCAGACATAGAGATGTTGGTTCAATCGATCCATGGTGCCGCGGACGCTCGTGTCGGTCCGCCAGGCGCCGACCTGCACGATCGCGCCGCCGATGAGTCCCGCGTCCGTCCGTTCGCGCAGGTCCACCGTGCCTCCGAAGCGCTTGATGAGCGCCTTCTCGAGCTTCTTCCGTTCGTCCGCGGTCAATCCGCCTGCCGTGGCGACGTCCGCGACGCGATGGCCCGCGAGCTTCTCCGCCGCCGCGCGGACTTCCGTCACGAACGTGGGGAGGGTCCGGAGCGCGGAGGCCGCCTGGAGGACGAGGAGCGCGTTCAGCACGCAGGGCTCCACCGTCTTCGCGAGCGCGGCGCGCAACGCATCCTGGCGCCTCACGAGGGGGATAGCGCGCTCCTCCAGGTCGATGAGGAGGTCAGGCCGCGTCGCGACCGCGTCGGCGACCAGTATGACGTCCGCCACCGCCTTCGGCACGGTCTTCGCGTCTAACGCGACCGAGACGAGAGCGCGGGCGATGTCCGCCACGTTGCAGGTCGTCTTCATAATCAGGCGTTCCCCACCTCATCGATGGCCTTGGCCACCAGCCGGGACCGTTCCTTGTCGTCCATGCCCTCCACGACTTTACGCGTCGCCTGCGTCACGAGCATCGCCACGTCGTTGCGTAGGACCTCGAACGTCGCCTCGCGTTCCTGCGCCATGCGCGTCTTCGCGTCCGCGAGCATCTTCTCGATGTCCGACGCGGTCTCCGCGGCCTTGGTCTTGCGCAGGGCCTCCGCCTTGTGCACCGAATCCTCGATGAGGGCGTGCGCCTCGGCGTTGGCCTCGCGGATCATGCGGACGCGTTCGGCGTCGATTTCCGTGAGCCGCGTCGTCGCCTGCTTCGCGAAGTCGAGCCCGTCCTGGATCTTCTTCGTGCGTTCGTCCATCGTGCGCATCAGCGGCGCGTAGACCCACTTCCACATCACGAAGAGCAGCACGCTGAAGTTGAAGAGCTGCGCGATGAGCAGTTTGGCGTTGATGCCGAGGGCCCCGATGCCTCCGGAGGCTTCGGCGACCTGGGCGACGCCCGCTGCGGTCTGTACGGTTTCGGTCATAGAGGCGAGGACCGTCGGCCCTCAATCCCGACCCCACCCGGACCCCTCCTTTCGCGAAAGGAGGGGCAGGTCGGGACGGTCAGAAGGCCGGTCGGGTCAGAGCGTGAAGACGACGACCAGCGCGTAGATGGCGATGGCTTCCGCGAAGGCGGCGCCGAGCAGCATCGGGACGAACAGCTTGCTCTGCGCTTCCGGGTTGCGGCCGATGGCCTCCATGGCCTTCGACACGATCATGCCGATGGCGAGGGCCGGGAACATGCCGCCGATGGCGATGGCCCCGGCCTTCGCGAGGAACTTGATGGATTCTGCGTCCATATGGGTAATGAGGAATGAAGAGTCGTATGAATGAGTGATGTCAGGCCGCGACGGCGTGCTGGCGTTCGTGCTTCGCATGCTCCTCCTCGACGCCATGCGGCTTCGACGTCGCCACCGTGAGGTAGACGAGCGTCAGCAGCGCGAAGACCGTCGCCTGCACGATGCCGACGATGAGCTCGAGCGCCATGAAGGGCAAGGGAAGCGCGAACGCGAAGAGCCCGGCGATGACCGTGATGAGCACCTCGCCGGCGAAGATGTTCCCGAACAGCCGCAACGAGAGCGAGACGATCTTCGCGACCTCGGAGAAGAGCTCGATGAACCCGACGAGGAATTCCACGATGCCGATCATGATCTTGGTCGGGTTCAGCGAGATGACGGCCTTCCAGAGCGTGCCGAGCTGGATGAACTTGTTCCAGTGCACGAAGAAGCCGAGCGTCACGATGCCGAACGCGTGCGACGCGACGACCGAGAGCGCGGCGATGGCGAGCGTCAGGTTGAGGTCGCTCGCGGCCGGGCGCAGGATGGGCACGAGCTCGAGCTCGCCGTGCACCATCTCCCAGACGCCGATGGACCCGGTCCCGGGCAGGAGCCCCATCCAGTTGGACACGAGCACGAACAGGAAGATGGTCGCGACGAGCGGCATGAAGCGTCGGGACTTCGCGCGGTCGTTTGTCACGTTATCGAAATAGCCGAGCAAAAACTCCAGGGTCGCCTCGACGGCGCTCTGGAGCCTGCCCGGCACGTCCTTCACGTTGCGTTTCACGAGATACGCCACCCCGATGAACAGCAGGACGGCGATGGTCGAGTTGATGTACGAATTCGTCACCGGGAACGATCCGATGCGGAAGATGGTTTCGGCGGCGAGCGGGGGGATGGTCATGTCAGAGCTGCGTCACGATGCGTCGGCCCTTGCGCACCACGAGGATGCCGGAGACGCCGAGGGCCACGAAGAGACCGAGGATGATGAAGAGGGGCGACGTCCCGAACCGCGTATCCAGCCAGCGGCCGGCGAGCGCGGCGAGGACGGTTGGGACCGCGACGGCGACCCCGATCTCCCACACGATACCGAGCGCCATCCAGGCGCTCGTTGTCTTCTTGTCATCCTCAAGTGCTTCCATAAAGGCGCCAAGAGTTTAGACCCGTTCAGGGATTCCGTCAATGGTGTACAAAAAAGCGCCTTCCCTCGGGTCGACGCTTGAGACGATGTGATCGCGACGGTCATGCCGCGTCGGATCTGGTGGGCGGTTGCTCGTCGAACAGTGCGGCGAGCTCTTCGGGCAATGGGAGCCCCGGTTCGGATGGGCGTTCCTCAATTTGACGAGTCCGCGAATGCGCAGGACGCTGGCTCGCGGGCTGGAGCCGTTCGAGGTCGTCGTTGCATTTTTGCGAGCAGGTCTCGAATTCGTCCCCAGCCGTGTCGGGGTAGACTTTGCCGCATACGCAGCAGACGAGCATGGTTCCCTCCTCCGTCCGTGTTGTTCGTTGCGAAGCAGAAAGAGCGTCTCCTATATACCGTCCATCGACAGATGCGTCAAACGAAAACGACCGCCGAGAGGCGATCGCTGAGGACCGGAGGTGAGGAGGTGTGACGTCAGTGGACGCGTTTTTCGTCGTGTCGGTCAATCGCCTCGTCGTCCGTGGGCGGAGTGAGGATCTCCTCGACCTCGATCTCGGCTTCGAGGATGCGGATGCGTTCCTCATCGCGTTGATGTTCTGCCTTGAGCGTCTCCAGCGCCCTGAATTTGGCTTCGACCACGTCCGCTCCGTGTTCCGGTTTCGTCGGACGACGTGAAGCTGGTCGGAAGCCACGCGTGAAAATCACCGCGAGCCCGTAGAGCAGGGTGATCGCCATCGGGATTGCGTTGATGACGAACTTGAACGGCCACAGCAACGCGACGGCAGCCAGATAGGTTTCACGTTGTTCTTCGCAAAGCGCAACGTGTAGAGGGAGATTATTTTGGTACTCATCCTCACTCGCCTTGAATGCCGCCTGACGCTCATTGAACGCCATACCGTCGTATTCCATGAGGCGGAACGGAAAAAGGAATCGCGCCAGGAAATTAGCGACCCAGCTCTTCGTCCACTCCTGGTGCCACGTCCACCACGAGACGGTTCCGATGACGCGACCGATCAGGAAGTACGAAACGAGTCCGACGAAGCCGTACAGCAGGTAGTGCATGTGTTTTCCTCACCTCCGGTTGTCGAAGAACGATATTCGAAACTAGCACGTTTTTTCAGGTATGTAAATCCCCCGCTGAACGAAAAACGACCGCCCGAGGAGCGATCGTGGGAGGACCGGAGGTGTGGAGGCGTCGCATCCGCGTCACGCCACATCGACCTGTCGCCGGACGCGGCAGGGACCGTTCCGACCACGCGCCTTGCGACGGCGTCGTTTTTTCCGTTGGGGCTTCAGCGCTGCGGACAACGCGATGCCGATAAGGAGCACGATACTGATGAGGAGATGAATCGGCCAGAAGAAGCAGATCATCCCATGGTAGACCGAATGCCGTTCCGACTCGCCGTGGCCGGCGAGCCCGGTGAATTCGCTGACATGGAACGGAACGGGCCAGAGCGCCGCGTCCCGCTCGTCAGGTTGCAGGTTCTTCAGGCGGGACCGTGGGAACAGGACATAAGCGAGGAGCGAGGTCGTCGTCCGGTCCCACGCCTGCGCCCAAACCCACCACGACACGGTCGCGACGATGTCGCCGATGACCAGGTAGCCGAGGATCGAGAGCAGGATGACTGCAATCACGCTTCACCTCCGGTTTTCGAGGAACGGGATTCGGAATACCAAAAAATCCGAAGGGAGTCAATTCTCCTACGTCAGCCTGAAAACCCGAATCGCGTTCTCGGTCGTCTGTGTCGCGATATCGTCGAACGATATGCCGCGGAGGTCCGCAATCTTCTCCGCGACGTCCTTCACGTAGGCCGGTTCGTTCCTTTCGCCGCGGTGGGACTGGGGCGCGAGCCAGGGCGCGTCGGTCTCGATGAGGAGCTTGTCGAGGGGCATGCGCTCGATGACGCGGTGGATGTGCGTCGCGGGGTCCTGCGTCTTCTTGATGGGGAATGTGATGGCACCCGTGAATCCGAGATGGAAACCGAGGTCGAGAAGCGCCTGCGCCTCGTCCCACGTTCCGGTGAAGAAATGCATGACGCCGCGCACGCCACCCTTCCTTGACTCGTCGCGGAGGACATCGATAATTTCGGGCATGGCGTTCCGGCAATGGATGACGAGCGGCAGGTCGAGTTCGCGCGCGAGGCCGATGTGGTCGCGGAAGACGGACGTCTGGAGCGCTTTCGCCTCGTCGACGTCGCGGTCCTCGTCGAACCGGAAGAAATCGAGGCCGGTTTCGCCGATGGCGACAACCTTCCTGGACGACCGCGCGACGCGTTCGAGGTCCGCGAGAGAATACTCCCCTGCCTCGCCTTCGTCCGCGTCGTGATAGCCGCTCGTGAGATGTTCCGGATGGTACGCGACCGTCGCCCAGACGCCGTCCGTCTTCTCCGCGAACGCGACCGCCTGCTCGCTCAAGCCCACCGACGTGCCGATGGTCACGGCCCACACGTCATCGCGCCGCATGCGTGCGAGCACGGCGTCACGGTCCGCGTCGTATCGCGGCAGATGGAGATGGCAATGGGAGTCGATGAGGAGAGGCATGTGGGATGTGTCATTCCCGCGCAGGCGGGAACCCAGACAAATCGTTCAGCGAAAAAGTTCTGGGTCCCCGCCTTCGCGAGGATGACAGAAAAATGACGTCAGAGCGCGGCGCCCAGGATAAGCCCGAAGAGGCGCGAGATGGCCGCCGCGACGACCGAGCCGTCGAGGAGCGCCTTCAGGGACGCGATGAGGTCGAAGTTGTCGATGATCCAGATGATGCCGCCGAGAACGATGACGCCTTCGAAGAATCCGAGGATGGCGCCGAGGAGCCCGTTGATGGACTTCACGAACGGAAGGAGGGACAAAATCTTGAAGAGACCGTCCGCGATTTTGAAGAGCCATCCGACGAGGCGGTTCACGACGACGAAGATGACGACGAACGCCACGAACCGCGCCCAGCCCGTCGGGAGCAGGATGGCGAAGATGAACGCGATGGAGATGGACCAGCTACGCGCGAGGATGAACCCGAGCACGGCACCGATCACGCGGCCCATCGTATGGATGAGCCCGTCCTTCCACCCCTGGCCAATGTGGCCGATGAGGATGAGGAGAAGAATTATCTCGACGAGCATATGGGGTATAGGATACTAGGGATGGTCGACAGGAGGAAACAGGATAGAGGGTTCCGGCAGGTCCGTCCCCGGCTTGAGGCCGCCCCATGAGAGAAGGTCGTCGACGCCCTTGGTCCGCTCGATGTCCGGGTCCTGGCCGAGCTGCGCGATGATGCGGCGCGAGACCTCGGGCATCACGGGTTCGAGGAGCCACGCGACGTTGCGGCAGTATTCGAGGAGGCTGTAGAGGATGACGCCGGTCGCGTCCAGGTCCGTCTTCGCGAGCTGGAAGGGCTTGGTGTCCTCGATGAACTTGTTGGCCTGCAGGAGACCGAAGCGTCGGTCGTCGCCTGAGCCGATGCCGTTCCAGACCGTCTCGAGGGCGAGGTCGAACCGCACGTCGTCCGTGTGACCGTCGAAGGCCTTGCGGAGCGCCTCGATGCCTCGTTCGTCCGCGAACGTGTAGGACGCCTCGTGCGAGAGCGAGGCCGGGACCTTGTTGCCGAAATATTTCCGGCTCATCGCCACCGCGCGGTTCAGGAGGTTGCCGAGCGTGTTGGCGAGGTCGTGGACGTAGCGCTCCTTGAGTCGCTCGCGTGAGAAGTCACCGTCCTCGCCGAACGGGATGTCGCGCAGGAGGAAATAGCGTAGCACGTCGATGCCGATGTCGCCGTACTCCTTGGCGAGTTCTACCGGGTCGATGGCGTTTCCGAGCGACTTCGAGATCTTTTTTCCGTCGATGGTGAAGAAGCCGTGCGCGAACACGCGGCGCGGGAGCTTGGTGTTGCCGTCCGCATCGCGGAGCAGCGGGTCGTTCTTCGCCGCGCTCATGATCATGGCCGGCCACAGCGCGCAGTGGAACTTGATGATGTCCTTACCCACGAGATGCAGGTCCGGCGGCCAGACGTCGGCGAAGTTATTGTCATCCGTCCCGAATCCCGCGACCGTGGCGTAGTTGATGAGCGCGTCGAACCACACATAGATGCGCTGGCTCGGGTCGTCCGGCACCGGGAGACCGACCTCGAGGTTCTTGGCATCGCGTGACACCGAGAAGTCCGCGAAGTGGTCCTTCACGTAGTTACGGATCTCGTTGCGCCGCGCGTCGGGCATCACGAAGTCCGGACGGTCCTCATACAGCTTCAGCAGCGCGTCGCGGTACGAGGAGGCGCGGAAGAAGTAGTTGCGTTCGGTGATATTCTGCAGGTCGGCGTTCGGATGTAGCGGACACGTCCCGTTCACGACTTCGGTCTCGGTCTTGAATGCCTCGCAGCCGGTGCAGTAGAGGCCTTGGTATTCCGCGAGATAGATGTCCCCGCTCGCCATGGCCGCCTTCCAGAACCGCTCGACCGCGACGCGATGCTCCGGCGACGTGGTGCGGATGAACGCGTGCTCCGAGAGCCCGAACGAGGCCCAGGTCGTCTTCCAGACGTCGGCCATCGTGTCGAGATAGCGTCCGAGGTCGGTCTCCCCTGTCTTGGCCATGGCTTGGACGTTCTTCTGGCTGTTCTCGTCCACGCCCGTGCTGAACGCGACCATGTCCCCGCGCAGACGGCGAAGACGCGCCATCGCGTCCGCGACCACGGTGGTGTACGCGTGGCCGATGTGCGGCCGGTCGTTGACGTAGTAGATCGGCGTCGTGACGAAGAAGGTCTTCATGAGAATCGTGCGGGGGCGACGATGAGGACGAACTCGCCCTTGAGGCTGCCATGGTGCAGGGTCTCCGAGACCTCGTCAATGGTGCCGCGGAGATACGTCTCGTGCATCTTGGTCATCTCGCGGCCGACGAACACGAGCCGGTCCGGCGCGAGTGCGGCCTTGAGCTCGTCGAGTGCCTTCTCGATGCGATGCGACGACTCGAAGAAGACGGACGCGCCTTCCCTCGCCGCGAGGTCCGCGATGGCCGTGGCACGTCCTTTCTTGTGCGGCAGGAACCCGAGGTACGTGAAGTCGTGCATGGGGAACCCGCAGACCGAGATGGCGGTCGTGACGGCCGAGGCGCCGGGGAGCGGGACGATCTGGACGCCTTCCTTCAGCGCGGCCTCGACGAGCTTGCCGCCCGGATCGTTCACGCCGGGCGTGCCGGCATCCGAGGCGTATGCGACGTGCTTCCCTTCCTTCAGCATCGCGACGACCTCGGCGATCTTCCGTTCCGACGCGTGCTCATGCAGGGAGATGAGCGGCTTCACGATGTCGTAGGCGCGCAGGAGCTTGAGGGTCACGCGCGTGTCCTCGCAGGCGATGGCGTCCGCGGCTTCGAGGGTCTCGAGGGCGCGGAGCGTGATGTCCTTGAGGTTGCCGATCGGGGTGGCGACGATGGAGAGCATGGCGGGCAAAGTGTAGCATCTTCCGATGGGGCGACCAAGGCTGTATCATGGGGCCATGCGACGTCTGGTAGCCGTGGCGTGTACGCTCGTGGCCTTGGGGTCAGGATGCGTCCTGTCGGGTCTTGGAACGTTGACGCAACCGAGCGGCATGCCGACGCTCCGCATCGAACGACCCGTGAACGGCGCCAGTACGTCCGAGGTGTCGGTCGTCGTCTCCGGCCGCACGGACATGTCGGCCATTCAGGTCAACGGCACATCGTATCCCGTGGTCGAAAACACGTTCGACGTTCCGGTCATGCTCCTCGTCGGTACGAATACGATCACGGTGGCGACGGGCAACGGCTTCTCCACGACCACGCAATCCCTGCGCATCGAACGATTCAACGAACCATGATTATGGACCGACGCACTCTCCTCCTCGCGCTCCCGATCGTCCTGATCCCGCTCATCGGCTTCGGGGTCTGGAAGGTCACGCACGGACCTGCGACATCGTCGCCATCCGGACAGGCCGGGTTCGAATCTGAAGCCTATCTTCCCCCTGACCCGGAACCGGAGAGCGAGGGAGCCCGGAATCTCCGTGAACTCCGTGAGGCCGTCGCCGCGTTCCAGCAGACGACGACCTTCCGCGCGAAACTGAACGTGCAGACGCCGGACGGGCAGACGAGCGGACAGATCGACGTGATGAAGCCCGAGCGGTTCCATGGCACGGTCGAGGTCTCGAGCGAGGACCAGAACGGCGAGGTCATCGGCGTCGGGACGGACATGTACGTCAAGCAGGACGACGGCACGTGGCTGAAGATCCAGTCGCCGACGCTCGCCGCCGCGCTCACGACCGCCTTCCGCTCCTCCGTGGATACGAGCGAGGGGCTCGTCAGTACGCGCCTGCCGGACGGCTCCACCGTCACGAAGTCCCGGAACACCGGCCGCGCATGCGACGAATACCGGACGGCCATCGCGAACGAGGACGGGAGCACGACGGACCTCGTGATTTGCGTCGCCGATGGACTTCCCGTCTTCATCGACGCGCGGGCGAACGAAGGGAGCGTCAACGTCGAGTATTTCGACTACAACAAACTCTTCACCATCGAGCGCCCGACCGTGAAACGGATTTGAGGATCGGTCGGCTGAAGCTCGTAGGAATGCGGGTTTCTGAGAGGACTTGAACGATTCCCATTAGCAGTCTATATTGGAGACTGCTAATATGATGCCACAGAATTTCACCACGAAATCCCAGGAAGCCATCCAGCTCGCCCACCAGCTTGCCCTTGGCAACGGCCAGCAGGCGGTCGAGACCGCGCACCTCCTTTTTGCCCTCCTCGACCAGGAGGACGGAGTCGTGCTCGCCATCCTCAAGAAATTGCAGGCCGACGTCCCCTCGTTGAAGGGCGCGCTCGACGAGCTCCTGCTCAGCCTCCCCAAGGTCTCGACGTCCTCGGCCGGTCTTGGGCAGGTCTACCTTTCGCAGGACGTGAGTCGCGCGTTCGTGGAGGCGGACAAGGTCGCAAAGCACTTCAAGGACGAATACATCTCGACCGAGCATCTCCTGCTCGCGCTCACGGACGGTCGTGATAAGACCGCCGAGATCCTGAACCGGAATGGCGTGACGACGGACGCCATCCTCCGCGCGCTGAAGGACATCCGCGGCAATACGCGCGTCGAGTCGCCGGAGCCGGAAAGCTCGTACCAGGCACTCGAGAAATATTCACGCAACCTCACCACGCTCGCGCGCGAGGAGAAACTCGACCCGGTCATCGGCCGCGACGACGAGATCCGCCGCGACATGCAGGTGATCTCGCGACGCACGAAGAACAACCCGGTGCTCATCGGCGAGGCCGGGACGGGCAAGACCGCCATCGTCGAGGGGCTCGCGCAGCGCATCGTGTCCGGCGACGTGCCGGAGACGCTCATGAACAAGGACCTCGTGGCGCTCGACCTGGGCGCGCTCGTCTCGGGCGCCAAGTTCCGCGGCGAGTTCGAGGAACGTCTCAAGGCCGTCGTCCGCGAAGTCGAGCGTTCGAACGGCGCCGTCATCCTCTTCATCGACGAGCTGCACATGCTCGTCGGCGCCGGCGCGACGGGCGAGGGCGGTTCCATGGACGCGTCGAACCTCCTCAAGCCGGCGCTCGCGCGCGGCGAACTGCGTGCCATCGGCGCCACGACCATCAAGGAATACCAGAAGCACATCGAAAAGGACCCGGCGCTCGAACGACGCTTCCAGCCCGTGCTCGTGAAAGAGCCGAATGAGGACGACGCCATCGCCATCCTGCGCGGCATCAAGGAAAAGTACGAGCTGCACCACGGCGTGCGCATCATGGACTCGTCGCTCGTCGCCGCGGTCCGCCTCTCCTCGCGCTACATCACCGACAGGTTCCTGCCGGACAAGGCCGTGGACCTCGTGGATGAGGCCGCGTCCGCGCTCCGCATGCAGATCGATTCCTTGCCCGAGGATCTCGATAAGCTGAAACGCGAGCTCATCAAGCTCGAGATCGAGAAGCGCGCGCTGTCGAAGGAAGAGGACGTGGAGGCGAAAGAGCGTCTGGTCGAGGTCGAGAAGCGCCTGGGGGAGGTCCAGGAGAAGGCGCACCAGCTCGAGCTCTCGTGGTCCGCGGAGAAGGAGGTCATCGGTCGTATGCGCGCGGCCAAGGCGGACGTCGAGAAGATGAAGAGCAAGGCCGAGATCGCGGAACGTTCCGGCGACCTCGAGAAGGTCTCGGAGATCCGGTACGGGGAGATGCCCGTGAAGGAGAAAGAGATCGCGGCCATCGACGCGGAGCTGAAGAAGATGCAGGGTAAGCGCGGCCTCCTGAAGGACGCGGTCACGGACGAGGACATCGCCTGCGTCGTGATGCGGTGGACCGGCATTCCGGTCTCGCGCATGTTGGAATCGGAAGCCGTAAAGCTCGCCAAGCTCGAACAGGAGCTTGCGAAGCGCGTCGTGGGTCAAGCCGAGGCCGTGAAGGCCGTCTCGAACGCTCTGCGCCGCTCGCGCGCGGGCATCGGCGAGGAGGGCCGTCCCATCGGGTCGTTCCTGTTCCTCGGCCCCACCGGCGTCGGCAAGACCGAACTTGCCAAGGCGCTCGCCGAGATCATGTTCGACGACGAGAGCGCCATCGTGCGCGTGGACATGTCCGAATACATGGAGAAGCATTCGGTCTCGCGCATGATCGGCTCCCCTCCCGGATACGTCGGCTACGACGAGGGCGGACAGCTCACCGAGAAGATCCGCCGCCGCCCCTACTCCGTGGTCCTGCTCGACGAGGTCGAGAAGGCGCATCCGGATGTGTTCAACGCGCTGCTCCAGGTCCTGGACGACGGACGGCTGACCGACGGCAAGGGCCGCACCGTCTCGTTCAAGAACGCCATCGTCATCATGACCTCGAACATCGGGTCCGACACCATCCTCGATTGGGGCACGCGCCATGAGGAGATCGGATTCCGGGGCACGGAGCAGGAGCCGGCGGACCGCGAGGACGGCATCCGCGAACGCGTGATGGGCATGCTGCACGATTCGTTCCGCCCGGAGTTCCTGAACCGTCTCGACGAAATCGTCATGTTTCACGCGCTCGGCAGGAAGGAGCTCGCGAAGATCGTTGACCTCCAGCTCGCGCGCGTCGCGGAACGCCTCCATAAGAAGCGCATCACGGTCGCATTCACGGACGCGGCCAAGAAGCTCATCGCCGAGAAAGGCTACGACCCGTCGTACGGCGCGCGGCCGCTCAAGCGCGCCATCCAGGACCTGGTCCTCGACGACCTCTCGCTTAAGATCATCGAAGGGACCATCGCCGAGGGCGACAACGTCACCATCACGGCCGAGAAAGGCAAGATCGTCATCAAGAAAGCATGATATGCAGGCGCTCCTCGTCGTCATCTACGTTCTCGTCGTCATCGCGGCGCTCGTTTCGGTCACGGGCATCATCATCTGGGAGTGGAGCTTGGCGTTCACGGACGCGCCGTTCGTCCCGATTCCGCCCGATGTCCTTCCGCATATCGTCGCCGCGCTCGAGCTGACGGACGGCAGCAACATGTATGACCTCGGGAGCGGCGATGGACGCGTACTCTTCTCCTGCTGGGCGAATCGGTCTGGCGCGTCGTACGTCGGCATCGACATCGCGCTCGCGCCGACGTGGTTCGCGCGGTGGCGCCGCTATCGGCTCGGGAACCCGGACGCCATCCGTATCCTGCGTCGCGACATCCTCACGACCGACCTCTCGAACGCGACGCATGTCTTCACGTACCTCTTCCCGGGACTTATGGAAAAACTTTTACCTAAGTTGCAGCGCGAGCTGAAGCTCGGCACGCGCCTCGTCTCCTGCGATTTCCCCTTCACGCACAAAGAGCCGGTAAAGGTCATCGACCTCCAGCGTCCAGAACGGTCTCGCGGCAGGAAACTGTACGTGTATCAATTCTAAAAAGGGCGGGGAAGGCCCGCCCTTTTTGTCACTTCACGGCTTTCAATTCTTTTTGGATCGTCTTCCAGGAGTCCATCAGGTTCTTTTTGACCTCGGGAATCTCCTTCTTGGCGATGTCTTTGGACTTCACGTAGTACGCGACGATGGTGTCAACGAGCGCCTCGTAGGCCTTTTTCGTCGTGATCTCGTGCTTCTTAAGCTCAGTGTTGACCTTCTTCTGCAAGGCCATGACCTTGCGCTGGAGGTCCTTCGTGAAGGTCTTACCCTTCTTCGATTGGAGGAACGTCGCGGCTGCGACGCCGATGGCGGCACCGATCATCAGACCGACGCCGATGTGGGAGGATTTCTTTTCTGCCATACGGTTGGATGAGTGAGTGATGCCGAGAGTATAGCACGGGTCGCCATTTTTCCCGCTTCCACGCCCGGTTGGCCGAATGCGTCAAGGCCGTAGAGCTCGCCGGAGAGGGCCGTCGCGATCTCGAAGAACATGATGAGACCACCCATGACCTCGGGCGTGATGGCCGGGACGCGGATGACGCCGTTCGGGCGTTTTGCGGCCGTGAGCGCTGCCGCAGTCCCCTGCTCCTCCGCGTGGAGGATGCGTTCGAGCGGCATGCCGGCGAGGAACGCGAGCGGGCCGATCTCCTTGATGGACGCGGGCACGCGGACCGAATGTCGGAACTCCTCGACGCGGATGAACGTCACGGTCTTGTCGTCCGGGCCTTCATTGTAGAGCTGGATCTGCGAGTGCTGGTCCGTGGCGCCGAGCGCGGCGATGGGCGTCGGTCCGACGTGGATGACCTTCCCCTTCCGGTCCACGCGTTTCCCGAGGCTTTCGGCCCAGAGCTGGCGGAACCAAAATCCGAAGCCGCGCAGGGATTCCGCGTACGGCATGAGCACCTGGAGCCGCTGTCCGCGCTTCACGTAGGCGAGATGGTTGAGCGCCGCGAAGAGCGACGAACCATTGGTCGAGACCGGTTCGCGGACGAAGCGTTCGCGTTCCTGCCTCGCGCCCTGCAGCAGGCGCTTGATGTCCACGCCAGCGCATGCGAGCGGGAACAGGCCCACGTCGGACAGCACGGAGAACCGGCCGCCGACGTTCCCCGGGACCGGTAAGGTCGTATAGCCCTCCTTGGCCGCGAGATCCCGGAGCGAACCGGAGACGGCGTCCGTGGTCGCGACGACATGTTCCGCATGGCGTTTCGCCCCTACGGCGCGGAGAAGCGCGTCGCGGACGATGAAAAACGTCGCCATGGGCTCGATGGTGTCCCCGGATTTGGAGATGACGTTCACGAGCGTCTTCTTGAGGTCGAGCGTCTTGAGGATGCGGTGCAGTTCGTCGGGGTCCGTGTTCGCGCCGGCGAAGACGAGGTCCATCCCGCTTCCGTGGATCGCCATGTCGAGGCAGCGCGCCCCGAGGTCGGAGCCGCCGATCCCGATGACGAGGCAGGTCTCGAAATCCCGCTTCTCCCGCGCGAGCGCCATCACGCGGCGGACCATTTCCCCGTCGTCCGGCAACGACATCCATCCCTGTGCGCCGCTCGTATCGAGGTCCACGACGGCACGTTTCGCCTGCTCCATCCGACGTCCGAGGAGACGGAGCTCGGCAGGCGTCGCCCCGCCGCGTCCGACGGCTTTCGCCATCATGTTCCGCGGGTCGTAGGTCACGGTCGGATTCGGCATATCGGCATCAGTATACCGTTCCGCGAAGCCGGGCGCGAGGTTGACGGCATCTGGACAAAACCCCTGCAAAGGTGTATATAGGTGTCTCCAGAGGAGGGATGGATGCGCGGGACTCAAGAGGAACGGGAAAAGTTGTGCCGTCTGCGCGATTTTCGCGCGTATCGGACAAGAACGGGCTTCGAACGTCACGGTCCCATCAGAGGGCCGCTCGATCCGCCGCCCGACGTGATGGACGCCAGGGGGGTCGTGAAAGTTCTTTTCCTCTTTGCCCTTGCAGGGCTTCTCATCAACAGTTGCACGAACGATGCCCTTGTCCGATGGTTCAATACGGCCATCGGGGTCTGAGGGGATTCTCTCGCGCGCTGTCGGTACCGACCTACGGGTCGGTTCTTTGTTTCCCGAGGGTTGACGGGGTCCGTGTCCCGGCGTATCCTCCCGCTGAAAGTCATTCCGGGATCGTCTAATGGTAGGACGCTTGGTTCTGGCCCAAGTAATCGAGGTTCGAATCCTTGTCCCGGAGCCATCCGCAGACCCGCCCAACGGCGGGTTTTCGGTATCCACGCCGCTTGACCGAAACGGCGTCATGTGTCTAAGTCCCGTCACGGATCGACGAGGTCCGGGCACATCGACAACCCGCTGGCAGGTCTCCGCGGAGACCGCGCGCAGCACCCCTCCCGCGGGAGGGTTCGGCAGCCGAGGCTGCATGGGAGAAGAGACATGGAGGAATACCGTACGCTGAGATCCTATTTCGAGCAGGACGGAGACCTGAACGCCCTGAAACTCATCGAGGGCAAGACGCCGAAGGAGATCGTCGAGACGATGGAGTCCGTGTTCAAGGATGCCGCTCGGGATTGCGGGGGCATGAAGGACTTCACGAGGTTTCGTATCCAGTACGTCTGCGCGATCCGCGACTACATCCGTTCGGAGGCGTCGGATAGCCAGGAGCGGGACGACCCGGATCTCGGTACCCGGGAAGAATCCCGACGTATGATGTCGTGCTGGTCCGACACCCTGACGTCCGTCCCGGGGCGACCATCGTTCCTGGCGCGCTCCCCCGCCGCGATGGCGGAAGTCCTCGACAGCGTCGCCTATCGATGGTCGGTCACGTCGGACGACGACGAGGCCGAACGCCTCATGTGTTTCATCCTCGGGGTCGCCGACGTCACCGACGGGAACGACGAGATGTTCGTGATATGGCGTCACCACACGGGAAAATCCGTATCGATGCGTCGGCTCCTGCAGGCGTATCGGACTCTCCGACAAGCGTTGGAGGGGCGGAGCTTCTCCTGGTCGCCGTGGGTCCGATACGTCCATCGGACGCTCGCGATTGCTCTCGTCCGCAAGAGCTCCTTCGAGCAGACGGACGCCATGTTCGACGCGCTCTCCGACACGCTCGTCGAGAGGGAGATGCACGCGAACGGCGAAAGCATCGCCTACTAGCTCGCGGTCAACGACCGCTCAGGACCACGTCGTGGTCCTTTTCGTTATCACTCGACCATCTGTCCGCCGAACGCGCGGATGATGTTGGAGACCATGTCCTCCGAGCGCTTTTCCGTACGGACCGGGTCCTCGCCGACGAGGCCGTCGATGCAGACTTCGCATCCGAACTGCTCCTGCATGATGTCCTCGACGAGGCGCTTGTTCTTGGCGTCGCCGACGATCTTCTCCTTGTGGAACGGGTATTGGAACCGGATGAAGACGGTCGTGCCTTCGACGGACTCGGGCCGGCTGATGGTCAGGATGAAATTCAGCGACGGGCACTTCTCGGCCACGGCCTTCACGACGGCGTTCCATTTGCGCCGCACGAGCGTCATGTCGAGGGAGGACGTCCCGGTCGATTCGACCACTATATTTTCCTGTCGTCCCTGAGGAGCCGATGTGGCGACGTCAGGGACCCCTCCGATATCAGAGGGGTTCCTGCCTTCGCAGGAACGACAGTCTGATTGAATGACCGGCGTAGCGACGTTCATCGCGACGATGGTCCCCTCCTGCTTCGACGAGCCGGGGCCGTTTGGGAGGACGCCGAGGGCGATGGAGGTCACGCCGAGTTCGAGCGAGAACCGCGGGTCGATGCCTTGCTTCGCGTCGCGTCGGCGTTCCATGAAGAGGAGCGCCATGTCGGAGAGTTCCGCGGGTCCGTACGTCCCGACGACGCGGGCGAGGACCTGCTCGCCTTCGTCCCCTGCCGCGAGCTTGGCCTTGAACGCGTCGTCGCCGGACGCGATGAGCAGGAAGCGGATGGAACGGATGAGGTCGTCGAACAGCGGCACGAACGGGATGCCTTCCCCTTCGAGCCGCGCGATCTCCGCAAGCGCAGGTCCGAGCGTCCGCGCGCCGCAGATCTCGAGGAGCTTCGCCGCGATGGGGATACGCGAGACGGGCATCACGAGCGACGCGACGTCCTTGGTGAGCTTCTTCTCGCCGAGCGCGAGGAGCTGATCCAAGAGCGTCTCCGCATCGCGCACGCATCCGTCCGCGTGTCGCACCACGTCCTTCACGACCTCGGCGTCGATGGTGGCGCCCTCTTCCTTCACGAGCATCTCGACGCGCGCGCCGAGTTCGTCGTCCGGGATACGGCGGAAATCGAACCGCTGGCATCGCGAGACGATGGTGGCCGGGACCTTGT
>JAZDIB010000079.1:0-11806 GCA_043805355.1 Patescibacteria group bacterium
GTGCAAGTGGACCAGCTCGCCAAGTACCGCCTGATATCCAACGTGACGATGAAGCCGGGTTCGCTCATCAAGATCGAATCCGATCCCAAGGTCTATCTCGTCGCGGACGCTTCAGGAACCATCCGGTGGATCAAGAACGAAAGCATCGCGAAAGACCTCTACGGCGAAGGTTGGGCCGGATTCGTCCAGGACGTGCCCGTGACGTTCTTCACGGACTACTACCTCGGCGCGCCGCTGCCGTGACGACCCCTTGCTTTTTGACCCTTTCGCGACTATCATCGCGGTCGACCGCAGGCCCTTAGCTCAGCGGTAGAGCGGGCGTCTTATACACGCTTGGTCGCAGGTTCGAATCCTGCAGGGCCTACCACGTATAAATCCCATCTCCACATGGGATTTTTACGTGCCCCATGGCGTAGCCACACCCCCTCTTGCCGCTTGACGCATACGTCGCCTCCCCATACCCTACGGCTTCGCCCTTTCCACCGTCCGGACTGCCGGACACAGACCAGAGAACGGAGAGACGGATGCAGGAGACGGCTGCGGGACCGCGGATGCGGTGCCCGAAACACCATATCGTCGATCCGCGCGACGACGACGAATTGATCAACCAGTTCCCGAACCTCATCGTCCGTCCGGAGGATCAGGGGGAACGCGCGAAATTCGAGGACCGGTACTCGGTCATCAAGGGCGAATCCATCCGGTTCAAGGAGCTGATGGTCCACCTGATGCGCCAACGCGCCCGATTGCGCGCCGACGCCTTCGACGATGACGTCCTGTTCGAGGAGGCACTCAAAACGGCGACGGGCGAGGCGCTTCACGCGTACTACGCCGACACGTACCGGCTCTCGTCGGAACATGCGGAGCGCGACGCGGCCTCCTTCTCCGAGTCCCTCAACGCAGGGCGCGAGACCATCTCGTTCCTCCTCGAGGAATACTTCCCCCGGCGCCTGCGCGTGGGTCTCGAGATGAATTCCCGCATCGCGGGCGAGCACGACCCGTTCGCGCTCCTCATGCTCTGCGCCGAACGCGGGTCGGACATCATCACCCGCATCCGCCGGTTCGAGGCCCGTCGCCAGCTCACGCTCGGGCAGATGGAGTTCGAGCTCCGCGTGGACCACGGCGACCCCCAGAAGCTCGACGACGACCTCGCGTGGCTCGCGCGCACGTGCGACCAGCGGTTCTTCCTGCCCGACAAGAGCGAGCAAGTCGTCATCGTCGCGGACCTCGACCTCGGCAACGCGAACCGCGTGAAGGAGTTCAGGACCATCCCGCGCTCCGACGCCGCCTCGCGCGTCGTCCCCACGCCTGAACGCGTGGTCATGCCCATCGACCTCCGTTTCATCCGCGTGAACGGCGACCTGGTGCCCGTGTACTTCGAGGCCCGGGTCAAACGCCACGTGACGCTCAAGCTCATCGCGAAGCGCAGGCGCCATCACGAGAACCTGACCGACCTCACGGGAGCGAAATTCGTCTTCTTCGACGAGGACAGGGAACTCATGGCCGGCATCGACCAGCTCCGCCGCGTGCTCGTGCGCGCACCGGGGGGCCGTCTCGGGCGAGGCGTCGAACGCGCGTCGTGCCGGGGTGCTCGACCCCACGAACGCGCACTCCTCGAAGCAGTACCGCGCATGGAAATTCGACGTGCGACTGCGGAACCGCATCTTCGAGCTCCAGTTCATGTACGTCCCGTTCTTCGTGAACGAGCTGATCGCGCACGGCCGGGACAACCATCAGCTGTACAAGCTCGGCTCCTACCTCGACCGCGTCTTCCCGGTCCTCTTCCCGACGGAACTCTTCGGCCTCGATTGGCGGGACGAGGCCTTCCGCCAGGAACTCTGGGACTTCCAGATCGCGAAGATCTGACCTCGACCCCGGCCGACCCGCATCTGCGCGTCGGACCGGGGTTTTTTCGATGCATGATCCGAGTCGCGGCGCTTGACGGAACCGCCATTCCATGGGAAGGAAGCAGCAGTCCAGACAGGAGAAGACCCATGGACATCGGCACCAGACCGACGGAACGGCCATCGACCCTTTCCGTCGCCATCGACCTGCAGCCCTTCGAGATTCCCGCGCCCTACCTCGTGAAGGTCATCCGGACCGCCGGGGAACGCGCACCCGACCTGCTCGGGCGACGGAACGTCATGGAAGCGTTCCTCGCGTTCTACTGCGTGAATGCCGTCCCGTTCCGGGATGCATCGCGAGAGATTCCGTCGCACATCGACGACCACCTCATCGAGAGGTGCCTCCAGACGGCCCGAGGCCTCAAATACCGGCGCGGGGGCAACGTGACCCATGCGCGGCCCGCCTACGACGTGTCGACCCTGATGCCTGCCAAGTTCCGGTGCGTCTGGCCGAAAGTCGAACGCGCGTTGCGGGACTTGCTCGACATCGGCAGGGACGTCCAGCTCCGGAAGGGCACCATCGAGGACTTCCTCTTCGTCCATGAATCGAGACGCGACGCACGCGTCTTCGCCGAGGCCGTCGCGGCCCTGGTCCTCGCCCTCCGCGGCACCTGATGCCGCCTCCCCCACCCCGGCCTGTCCACCGGGGTTTCCTTATCCCCCAGGATGACACCGCGCCCATGGCGCGTTACACTCCCATCGCCATGATCCACACGTTCCACGTCGCGCCCGAGGAGACGGATCTCCGCCTCGACGTCTTCCTGTCCGAGAAGGTCGACGGCCTCACGCGTAGCGCCATCGCGAAGCGGCTGAAGGCCGGCGCCGGGACGGTGAACGACGACGCCGCGAGCGTCCACCGGTTCCTCAAGGCCGGCGACGTCGTCGTGTTCGACGATGCCACGCAAGGGCTCGCGTCCGCCCGGGCGACGGCAAAGGCCGCCGGACCGAGGGGGACGCCGAAGGGCCTCCCGAAACTGAAAATCGTCGACGAGACCGACGGCTATCTGGTCATCGACAAGCCGGCCGGACTCATCGTCCATCCGGATTCGACCACGACCTCCGGCACGCTCGTGGACGCGCTCGTCGCGCACGATCCCCGCATCGGGAAGATCGGCGACGACCCGGAACGTCCCGGCATCATGCACCGCCTGGACCGCGACGTGAGCGGCCTCATGGTCGTCGCCAAGACGCAGGACGCGTTCGACGGGCTGAAGCGCCAGTTCGCGGAGCACTCCGTGGACAAGCGGTACCTCGCGCTCGTGCACGGCACCATCAACAAGGACGAGGACGACATCAAGTTCCGCATCGCGCGGTCCAAGACCAAGGCACGCATGGCCGCGCGGCCCGCATCCGAAGAGGACGGCAAGGCGGCCTGGACGCACTACAAGGTCCTGCGCCGCTTCCGCACGGCGACCCTGCTCGAGCTCACCATCCTCTCGGGTCGCACGCACCAGATCCGCGCGCACATGCTCGCCCTCGGGCACCCGGTCGTCGGCGACACGCTGTACATGAGCCAGGGCCAGCGGCCGACGAGCCGGAAGTTCGGCGTCACGCGCCTCCTCCTGCAGGCCATCCACCTCTCCTTCGTCGATCCCTCGACCGGCGAGACGCGCGCCTACGACCTCGCGCCGGACCCTGCGTTCGACACGGGCATGAAAAAACTGCATACATCAGAGGGGTTCCTGCCGGAGTTTACCCTGAGCGGAGCCGAAGGGCAGGAACGACAATGAAGCATATGATCATCTCCATCTCCGGCGCGCCCGGGTCGGGCAAGACCTCGGTCGCAAAGATCGTCGCCGAGCGGCTCGGCATGGCGTTCCATTCCGTCGGCGGCATCCGCGGCAGGATGGCGCTCGACCGCGGCCTCACGCTCGACGAGCTGAACCGCGTCGGCGAAGGCGACCGGACCACGGACACGTCCGCGGACGATATCCAGAAGAAGCTCGGCGAGACCGAGGACGGATTCGTCATCGAAGGGCGCCTCTCGTGGCATTTCATCCCCCAGTCGTTCAAGGTCTATCTCGACTGCGAGCCGCACGAGGCCGCGCGCCGCGTCTTCGAGTCCCGCCGCAAGCGTGAGGACCGCGACGACGAGCCAGCGTACGCGTCCGTCGAGGAGGCGGAGCGCGTCCTGGCGGACCGGGTCGCCTCGGACGTGCGCCGCTACCGCACCCATTACGGCCTCGACTACCGGGACCCCGCGCATTTCGACCTCGTCATCGATACGACCACCATCCCGAGTCCGGAAGCCGTGGCGGACCGGGTCCTCGCGGCCCTTCCCCCGACGTCTTGACGCGGGATTCGAGATTCGCTATCATCAGGCCACATTTCCGATATGTCCGAACAAACCTTCCAGGTCATCGCCCCCGCCGACATCAGGTCCGGCATGGTGATCCGCCTGCACCAGAAGATCCGCGAGTCCAACACCAAGGGCGAAGAGAAGGAGCGTATCCAGGTCTTTGAGGGTACCGTCATCAACGAGCGCGGCTCCGGCATCCACAAGACCGCGACCATCCGCAAGATCTCGAACGGCATCGGCGTGGAGAAGATCTTCCCGCTCGCCCTCCCGACCATCGCCAAGGTCGAGCTCGTGAAGCAGCTTAAGGCGCGCCGCAAGGTCCTCTCCTTCCTCCGGAAGACCAAGCGCCACCTCAAGGAGATCAAGCCGAAACAAGCGAAGGCCGCGTAAGACGAAGAACTCCGACCCATTGGGTCGGAGTTTTGTCTTGTCTCGAGGCTCCGCTACGGCGTCAGCCCCTGGTCCTGGTCGATGCTGCGCGTCGCGTCCTTGATGACGTCGAGCGCGAGGTCGAGGGAACTGCCGACCGGTTCGCCGAAGGTGTAGTTCACGTAAAACGCCTCGCTCACGTCGTCCACGGACCGGTTCCAGTCCGCGCCGAACCAGCCACGCGCCACGTCCTCGGTCATGGCCCACCGCAGCACGCCGCCGCGCGTCACCATGTAGGTCTTCGTGTCGGTCTGGAACTTCACCATGCGCGTGCCGGGCCGGTACGTCGCGTTACCGCCGATGGGGATGAGCGACATCTGGTCGATGGGGATGACCTGCACCTTCGAGAAGTCGAGGTACCACGTGAAGTACGTCTTCTCGTTCGGGAACACGTAGCGCTTGCCGTCGACGCCGTAGTAGTACACGGCCGTGTCGCTCAAGGTCTTCACGTCGTTGTCGTCCGGGATCTTGATGAGGTCGCCGGCCGCGAGCGGGAACGAGAGGCCGCCGGCATAGGTCGCGGAGACGGTCCGGTCCAGCATCGTCGCGCCGACCTGCGCCGTGAACGTCGCGGTGCCGTCCTTCAGCGAGAACACGCGGTAGTACGTCTTGCCGAGGATGTCCGTGATGCCGCCGCCTTCCACGCGAATCTCGTCGGCGGCGCCGCGGGACGAATACAGCTTCGTGGTCCACCCGACGAGCGGCAGCATGCCCGTGTCGCGCGCCGTGATGGTGACGAGCGCGTTGTCGATGCCGTCCGCATTCAACGCGGCCTTGTCGATGGTCACACGCGAATTCGCGGCATCGACGGACTGGGCCGAGGCGACCGATGGTGCCGAAGCGACGAGGAACGCGACGAGGATGGCCGCTGTCGTGACGGACCTCATAGGTTCTGGTCGATGGTCGTCGCGCTGTTCATCTCGGTCTGCACGTTGAACGGCGCGGACGGGGTGATGTCGGCTCCGTAGCGATAGTTCGCGAAGAACGCCTCGGAGATGTCATCGATCTTCTTGTTCCAGTCGGCGCCGTAGAGCGTGATGGCGTCCGCCTCGGTCTTCACCCACCGGAGCTCGCCGCCTTTGGCGATGGCGTACACCATGGGGACGCTCGCGAACTTCACCATGCGCGTGCCGGGCCGGTACGTCACGTTCTTGCCGAGCGGGAGCGCGGCCATCGCGCTCGCCGAGACTTCCGTGACCGCGTCGAAATTCGCGTACCACGTGAAGTAGACCTTATCGTTGGGGAACGCATGCCGCTTGCCGTCCGTGCCGTTGTAGTAGACAGCCTTACACGGATTATCCGAGAGGGCGCCAGCCGGACATACGAGCTTGATGAGCGCGCCCTGGGTGGGTCCCGGCAGGATGACCTGCTTCATGACCGAGACGGCCGTGCTCGCGCTCGTGCCCGTGTTGCTCGAGGTGTCGCGGCATTGGGCATACACCGCGGATGTCCCGTCCTGCGTGAACGTATAGGCCTTCGTCGCCACGCCGGTGCCGAGGGTCATCGCCCCACGATCGACGCCCCCGACGAACAAGTTGCATGAGGCGATGCCTCCCGTATCGGAGACGTTGACCGTGAACGTGACGGATTGCCCTACGGTCGCGGATGCCGGCGAGATGGAGCCCATGACCGGCGGGACGATGTCCCCGCCTCCGCTCGAACCTCCCTTGGCCCAGACGGCCGCATTGGGACCGGAATTGAAGTTCCCGACCGAGTCGCGGCAGAAGACGAAGACCGTGTAGATCTGCGAATTGGTGAACGTGAATGATTTCGACGCCGAGCCGGACGAGACGGTCATCGCGCCCTTGTCGTCGTTATCGACATAGAGGCTGCACGACGAGATGGACCCCGCGCTCGACGAGACGTTCGCGGAGAGCGTGACCGGGACGTACGTCGTCGCGTCGGTCGGCGTGACGGTCCCGATGGTGATGGCGCTCGAAGCCGCGAACACGGGCAACGCGCCGAGCAATAGGCCGAGCGACAACGCGCCCGCGCCGATTCGATGGAGATGTTTCATACGGTGATTAGGATAGCACACGCCGCGCCGTTCGACGTCCCTGTTTCTAAATACGAAAAATGCCGTCGTTGCGAGAAGTCCGACGACGAAGCAATCTTACCGAAACCCTTCGACCGGAGCATCAAGGTAAGATTGCCGCGTCGCTCGCGGACTCGCTCCTCGCAACGACGGTTATTCTATTGATCGCGTTACAGAATCTCCCTCAGATACCCTGCCGTGAGGCTCCGCTTCGATTTCGCGACTTCTTCGGGCGTGCCTTCGGCGACGATTTCGCCGCCATTCAAGCCGCCTTCGGGCCCCATATCGATGACCCAGTCCGCGCTCTTCACGATGTCGAGGTTGTGCTCGATGACGAGGATGGTGTTCCCCTTGTCCACGAGCGCCTGGAGCACGATGAGCAGCCGCTTGATGTCGTCGAAGTGCAGGCCGGTCGTGGGCTCGTCCAGGATGTAGAGCGTCTTGCCGGTCGCGCGGCGCGAGAGCTCGGTCGCGAGCTTCACGCGCTGGGCCTCGCCGCCCGAGAGCGTCGTGGCGGGCTGGCCGAGGCGCACGTAGCCGAGGCCGACCTCGTGCAGGACCGAGAGCTTGTCGTAGATGAGCGGCTGGTCCACGAAGAACCGGCGCGCCTCCTCGACCGTCATGTCGAGCACGTCCGCGATGGTCTTGCCGCGCCAGTGGATCTCGAGCGCTTCCTTGTTGTACCGCTTGCCGTGGCATTCCGAGCATTCGACGTAGACGTCCGGCAGGAACTGCATCTCGATCTTCACGTAGCCTTCGCCGCCGCACGGCTCGCACCGTCCGCCGCCCTTCACGTTGAACGAGAACTTGCCCGCGTCGTAGCCGCGCATCTTCGCCTCCGGGATCTCGGTGAACAGGTCGCGGATGACCGTAAAGACGCCGGTGTACGTCGCCGGGTTGGAGCGCGGCGTGCGTCCGATGGGCGACTGGTCCACGGACACGACCTTGTCCAGGTTGTCGATGCCATCGATCTTCTTGTGCGGCCCAGGCAAATCCTTGGAGCCGTAGAAATGGGTAGAGAGGGCGCGTGCCAGGATGTCGAGCACGAGCGTGGACTTGCCCGAGCCGGAGACGCCCGTCACGCAGGTGAAGGTCCCGAGCGGCACGCGAAAATCCAGGTCCTTGAGATTGTACCCGCGCGCGCCACGGACCGTCACGGCCTTGCCGTTCCCCTTGCGTCGCTTCTTCGGGAGCTCGATTTCCTTCTTGCCGAGGAGGTACGCGCCCGTGAGCGACTCCTTGTTGCGCTTGATCTCGGCGAGCGTGCCGGCCGCGACGATCTCGCCGCCGTATTCGCCGGCGCCGGGGCCCACGTCGACCACGTAATCGGCGGCCTCCATCACGGCGCGGTCATGCTCGACCACGATGACGGAGTTCCCGATGTCGCGGAGCTGCTTCATCGTGTCGATGAGCTTGTCGTTGTCGCGCTGGTGCAGGCCGATGGAGGGTTCGTCCAGGATGTAGATGACGCCGGAGAGCTCGGAGCCGAGCTGCGCCGCGAGGCGGACACGCTGCGCCTCGCCGCCCGAGAGCGACATCGCGCTCCGGTCGAGGGTGAGGTACCCGAGGCCCACGTCGAGCAGGTTCTTGAGCCGCCGCACGATCTCGTGCGAGGTCTGGTCCACCACGATGCGCTCGCGTTCCGTGAACCCGTGCGGGTCCGGCTTCGTTTCGACCTTGGCGCGCGTGATCTTGGAGGGCTTCGCCTTGGCCGGCGCCTTGCCGAGGGACGTGAAGAACGCCGTCGCCTCGTCGAGCGGCAGGCCGACCACGTCCGCGATGCCCTTGTCCGCGACCGTGACGAGGAGCGCCTCCTGCCGCAGCCGCTTCCCGTCGCACACGGGGCATATCAGCACGCGCATGTAGCCTTCGATCTCCTTCTGCACGTATTCGGAATCGGTCTGGCGATACTTCTCCTCCAGCATCGCGAGGATGCCGTCGAACGCCAGCGTCTTGCCTTCGACCTCGTAGGTCTCGTCGCCGGTCCCTTCCATGATGATCGTCAGGCCCTTGGGCGGGATGGCACCGACCTCGTCGCTGATGGAGAACCCGTGGCGAAGGCCGACGGCCTCGAGCAGTTTCAAATGCGACGTCTGGTTGCCGGCGATGCGCGTCCACGGCTTGATGGCGCCCTGCGCGATGGTGAGTCGCTTGTTCGGGATGACGAGCTCCGGCTCGAGCACGAGTTTGGTGCCGAGGCCGGTGCATGCTTGGCAGGCGCCGTGCGGGGAATTGAACGAGAAGAGACGCGGCTCGAGCGGCGGCAGGGACCGGTCGCAGTGGGCGCAGAAGAGGGACTGCGAGAACATCATCTCGTCGCCCGATTCCTCGTCGAGCGCGACCACGAGCCCGTTGCCGAGCTCCAACGCCTGCTTGAGCGGCTCCATGAGCGCCTCGAGCGTCAGGCTCGTCTTCGCCTCGATGCGACGTACGACGACCTCGACGGTGTGCGGCTTGGTCTTGTCCGGCTTCACGCGCAGCATCTCGTCGATATCCACGAGCGTGCCGTCGAACCGCACTTCCTTGAAACCCGCGTTCTCCGCCGCCTGCAAGACGACCTTATGTTCCCCCTTCTGCTCGCGCACCATGGGCGCGAGGAGCGTGACCGCATGCTTCGTCGTGAGTCCGAGGATGCGCTCCCCGATCTCCCGCGACGACTGCTCCATCACCGGCGCGCCGCACGTGGGGCAATGCGCCCGGCCCGCGCGCGAGAAGAGCAGACGCAAAAAATCGTAGACCTCGGTCACGGTGCCGACGGTCGAACGCGGGTTGTGCGACGAGGACTTCTGGTCGATGGCCACGGTCGGCGAAAGGCCCACGATCTCGTCGACGTCCGGCTTATCTTGAAGTTCGAGGAACTGCCGTGCATACGACGAAAGACTCTCCATGTACCGGCGCTGCCCTTCCGCGTGGATCGTGTCGAACGCGAGGGATGATTTGCCGGAGCCGGAGAGCCCCGTGAACACGACCAGCTTGTTCTTGGGCAAGTCGATCGAGACGTTCTTGAGGTTATGGACCCGCGCGCCGCGGATGGAGATGTGATTCGAGGCGGACATAGACTGCCGCCGAGACTATCACAAGTCCGGATAAGGGGCAAGAGGCGAGGATGCGCCCATCAGAATGTCGTCCCCCCTTCGCACTCCGTCCCGTAGAACTTCTTGTCCGGCGCATCCGGCGCATTCCCCGTATTCAGGTTGATGTCGCATTGGATGGTCGCACCGCCATCGGCCGCACCCTTGAGGTCGGCCAGCGACCAGTAGTTCGGCGTGTTCATCAGTTTCGTCGATCCGCCTTTCGCTTCCGGCGCCTTCAGGCCGCACCAATACGCGTCTGGTCCATCGTTGCTGTACCCCGTATACCCCGAGAACTTCCCGGATGATCCGCAATCCGCATGCGTGACGATGGCGATGCCGCCGAACTTCTTCATGACAGGACCGACGATCTTACTCCCGCCGATGATCGTCCTCCCGAAAAGCGCATCTTCCGTCCAATAGTATTCGAGGGCTAGGACGAACCCACGAAACGCGTTTTCGCCTCCGGAACATTTTTTCTCGGCATCCGCGACCTCTTCCGGCTTAATCGTGATTCGGTAGGGTGCCGTCCCCGAATCGAAGCCTTCCGAATCCGTCAATTCGACATCGCCGATCTCGAACATATTCTTCTCCGTTGTCGCAAAGGTGTCCGCCTGGGCATATCCGCAGACCGCATATAACGTCAGGTCTTCGGCCTGCTGACCCTCGGTCCATGTAACGGTCCCGGTCCATGACGCCTTGACGCACGCATACCCGGTCGTCTTTCCGGCGCATTCCTCGAACCTGCCTCCTGTACAGTCGGCACATGCGTACCCCTTCCCAGGGGCGTCGCATGCATGCCCGTAGCACGGGCTGCCGGTAAGGCCCTCCGCGAAATATTTGACGTTGCATCGCGTATCGTCGGTGGCGACGGTGAACGCTGCGCTCTCCGCTGGCGCCTCGTTCGCGGTCCCGTCGGCTTCCATGAACTTCAGGTCATCCTTCCCCGTGATTTTCTTCAGGTCTCTGCACCACTTGGAGCTGACATCCACCTGTTTGTTGATCATGAAGACTTCGAGCCGCTTCAGCTCCAACGTCGCGGGATTGATGGTCCAGAGGATGGTGTAGGAGCCGAGGACGAGCAACATCCCGACGCTCGCGTCAATCATGATTTCCTTGCCGCGCTTGATGTCCCCGAAGGCGGAGCCGAAGATGTACCGGAACCCACCATACACGAACATGACGGCCGCAAAGATGGCGACGATGGAGACGCCATACTGGAACGCGCTCGCGATGTATCCGCGGAGGCCTTGGACGGTCCCCACGCTGCCGAGCGGGATGGACAGCGGAATCTGTGGCTCGGGCGCGATGCACCGTCCTTTGCTGGACGGACATCCGTACCCTTCACGGAACGCATCCGTGGAGCCGCCATATTCCTTCGTGGCGCATTCGGCCCGCGTGAAACACATCGCGTTCACGGACGCGAGCGCCGCGGGAGTCGGGGCCTTCGCGCCTGCCGACTTCGGAAGGTTCCCTGCGCCGAAAGACCTGCTGATGGTCATTCCTTGCGCCTCACATTTCCCCTTGCAGGAATCGAAGGTTTCACGCTCGGTCGAAATCATGTCGCCGATCTTCGAGTCGGTGTTCTCACAAAGGCAACAGGAGTAGTAGGGTCCCGGTTGACCCGCGCAGGACTCCCGCTGTTCCTTGCACTCCTTGTCGAACTTCGGAATCTTATTGTTCGAGACCGTCTCGATACAGCATCCTCCTGGACCTGTTTCGCAGGTAGCCTGATGAATCGCCTCTCCGGCCGCGGCCGTACAGGCGGTGCCTGCCATCAGTGTGACGAGGGGTCCGCCGATTGGGAGAAGCGCGACCTTCGCGCAGGTGACGCAATACTCAGGATGATCGATGATCTGACCGCTCTCCGGAAGCAGCTGCGTGCACCGTGCGACACACATTACTGGACATTTGACGAGTATTTCCGCGTTGTCACAATCCAGAATCCCCAAGCTGTCGCATTCAATCGCCTGAACCGCAGGAATCCTCAGCGACCCGAGGACAATCAATGTAATCGTCACGACGAGAAACTTCCTCATATTCCCTTCAGCTGCGTGAACATCTCCTCGAG
>JAZDIB010000080.1:0-11120 GCA_043805355.1 Patescibacteria group bacterium
TCCGCGTCTTTCCGTCGAAGGGCCGCGCGTGGTCGTTCCTCGGCCGTCTTGTCACGCATCGGTTCGATGCGGTGTTCGTCCACATGTCGCCGATTTGGGTCGTGCTTGGGGGATGGTGGTGGCGGCTCACGGGGCAACGAACCGTCCTCTGGTACACGCACGGCACCGCGAGTCGGGATTTGCGCATCGCGCTCACGTTCGCGAATGAAATCCTGACCGCGACGCCCGAAGCGTTCCCGATTCGCTCCGCGAAGGTCCGCGCTATTGGGCATGGCATCAGTCCCCGGTTTTTCGAGGTCGCGCGGTACGAGGGAAATGATGCGCGGAAGGGGAACGGTCTCGTCGTCGTCTCCGTCGGACGCATCTCGCCTCGTAAACGCGTCCGCGAGACGATCGAATTGTTCGCGGCTATTTCGCGACGTTGCCCTGACGCACGGTTCACGTGGGTCGGAGAAGCGCTCACGGACGCGGACAAGGAATACGAGAAGATGGTCCGCGACGATGTCGAGCGGCTCGGCCTCTCCGACCGGGTCCGATTCGTCGGCGCCATGCCGTTCACGGTCCTTCCGTCCGTCTACGCTTCCGCGGACCTGCTGTTGCACCTGTCCGCGACCGGAAGTCTCGATAAGGTCGTGCTGGAAGCCCTGGCGGCCGGGTGCGCCGTCTTCAGCACCAACCCCGCGACGTGCGAAGCGGTCCCTTCCGCGTATTGGGGCGGCCCGCTTGATGCGACGGCTGTCGAGGAGTCGATTATTCGTGCGAACAGGGGCGTCCAGACGGCAATGCGTCAAGATGTGATGCAACGCTTTTTTCTTAAGAATCTCATCTCGCGGATAATCGAAACGTGTTTTCCCTTGTCGAAATGAAATCGAATCACACGACCATTCTTTGGTGGGTCGGCGCGCCGATCCTTATCGCGATTTGGGTCTGGGCCCCGCACTTGGTCTGGAATGTTTCTGCTGGGATTCCGGATTGGTGGCGTATCCCGGTGCTTGGAGCGCCGGTTTTCGATACGTACGCGTATCTCCAATGGCTTGGACAGATCGCGACCGGACTTGATATCGGCGGGCTATTTCGATGGTTCGAATGGCCGCTCCGTGCATTGACCTCGGTTCTGTATCCGCATTGGAGCATCCCGGAGATGTGGCTTCTGACGCGATGGCTGTCCGCGGTCGCGATGCTGTGGGTCAGTGGATGGTGCGTCCGGAAGATAGGCGGACTCGACCTGTGGCCCGCGCGGCTCACATCCCTCTGCATCTGGCTTTCGCTTATGTTCGTGCTCGGGATGCGGCCAGGCGTGTATTCGTGGTATCTGCCGCTCGGGTTTTTCGGCTTGGCGGCTTCGGCGCTTGTCGTGTCTGCCCTCGATCGCGGAAAAATCGCTGCGGCGGTCCTTTGGTCCGTGCTCGCGCTCGTCGCCACGATGGTCTACCTCTGGTTCATGTTGGTCGTCTTTATCTGGATCGCAAGCGCATGGAGCGCGTGGGTCATCCGGAAGGACAGGACCGCATGGATCGTGCTTATCGCGCTCGCCGCACTCGGTTCCATCGCCACCGCCTTCGTCATGGCGCCGTGGCTGGAACAGTCCGCGTGGTGGCCGGTCCTCGTGGATGTGCAGGAGCGAGTCGGGGTCGCGGAAACTCGGATTCCGCAGATTACGAATCCGTTCCTCGCCATGCTCGGATGGATCGCGCTGCTCGTCGCGTTCGGGCGCCGTCAGGTCAATGACGTCGCACGAATCGTGACGGTCCAATGGGCATGGATCGCGTTGCTGCTCGCATGGCTCGTGACGCCGTTCATCGGGTTCTACATCCACAACGACCATTTTCGCACGCCTATCGTCCTGCTCTCGTGGGTGAGCATGGCCGTGCTTTGGAACTCAATCCGTTCAATATCTGTCATTCCTGCGGAGGCAGGAATCCCTCCGGAGGGGTTCCCGCCGTCGCCACATAGGCTCCGCGGGAATGACATGAAAATATATGTTCCGATCGGAGTCCTGTTAGTTGCTCTCGCGTTCATCCTGAAGATCCTCGTGAAGCCGTACGGGGTCGGGAAGGATGATCTCGATATCCTGCATCTTTCGTTGTGGTTCAGCGTCGCGGTCGGCGCATGGCTCGTGATCCGACATCAGCGGGGGAGCACGACAGTCCCGTCGTCGCGCTGGGGAGCGGTTATTCTCATCGCATCTGCACTCATGGGCGGCGTTCCGCTTATCGCGACGTATCAGAGGCAATTCGTGCAGATGCCCGACTTGATATCGCGGGAACCGGTCATGACATGGATTGAGGCGAACATTCCTCCGGAACGCATCGGGTGCGCGGATCCCTCCACGGCCGACGTGCTGTCGGTGCACACGGGAAGACGTATCGTTCCTGCCGAAACCACGTTCTACATGCGCGAGTCGAACGACGCGACGCTGAAGAGGTTCGCGGCATTCGCGTCCGGGTACGACCTCGCGGCATCCGGCGCCGGCGACGCGCTTCGGCAATACATCGACTTGAGCCAAGGAATCGTGTGCAACCAATATCCGTTCCAGTCGAAGATCCTCCGTATGCTAGGCGCGTCAGATGACCGCATCAATGAATTGATCGGATGTCCTCGTGGGATGTTGGATGTCCGCTTCTCCGCGATCATGTCCATATCGCGCAACGGAATCGTCGACGAGAATGCGTTCAAGGATGCATGTCTATGGGTCGTGGTGACGGACGACCAAAAGGCCTACTGGCGCATCCCATCCGAGTACGAAGAGACCCGCGTCAGCGACGGGGCCTCGGTGTGGCAGGCGAAGTGAGTCCTATTTCTTCTCCAGCGTGAAGATGTAGCGGATCGGGAGCCAGTCGAACGGAGCGCCTTGGATCCGCTTGATGCGGAATAGGCCGTCGCACATCTTCTCCATGAGCGGGATATCGAAGCTCGAGAGGTGCCACTCCTCGGTCATGTCCTTCGAGATGTTCGGGAAGAGCCAGTGGAAGATCCCGATGGAGATGAAGAATTTTTTCCACCGGTTGATGTATGGCTCGTTCGGCGTCGAGATGATGACGGCTTTCGTGTCCGGTCCCACGACGCGGACAAGCTCTTCCATGAGGCGACGGGGTTCCGGGATATGTTCGATCACCTCGCTGCACAGGATGTTCGTGTAGGTCCGGTTCACGATCGCGTCAGGCCACGCCTGCGCGTCGCCAGGGACGAGGATGCCCATGCGTTCCGGAAATGATTTCTGAATCTTCGCCCTCGTCAGGTCCACGAGCCGCTCGGAGAGGTCGAAGCCATGGAGTCGGCCTTTCGGCACGGCTAATAGAACCTGTCCGGCGCCGCATCCGACCTCCAGCGTGTCCGAACCGTCGTCCGCCGCGAGCGCCGCAAGCATCTTCTTGAGGCGGCGGCGCTCAATCCATCGGATAAGCGGGATGCGATGGTCGTAGTAGTTGATGATGTCGTATTTATCGATCATCCGCTCGTTCCATTCCTTCAGGACCGCGGGGTCGTTCGTGTTGACGGGGTTCATATCTCGAGATTAATTGTATCAGATACGACATAGGAAGGCCGCTTCCGTGATTCGTCGTACGTCCTCCAGAGGTATTCGCCGATGACGCCCATCATGAGCATCTGCATGCCGCCGACGACGAGGACCACGACCATGAGCGACGTCCAGCCCTGGACCGGCGTCCCGCGTAGGACACGGTCTGCGACGACGGCCGCCGCCGCGAGGAACCCGAGGAGCGCGGTCGCGAGTCCGATGGCGCTCATGGCGCGGACTGGCACGAACGAGAAGGCGATGGCGGAGTCGATGAAAAGCTTCAGCTTCTTCGAGAACGTCCATTTCGACGTCCCGGCACGGCGCTGACGGCGGACGTAGGGGAGGATCTTCGGCGCGAAGCCGGTCCAGAGCAGGAACGTCATGATATGCGAGTTCCGTTCGCGCGTCGTCCGGACGATGTCCGCGACGGCGCGGTCGAACAGGACGTAGTCGAAGCCCCCCTTCGGCATGTCCTTCAGGGCGTATCGTCGGATGAAGCGCCAGAACACCCCGGCGAAGATGCGGTCGATCCAGCGGTCCTCGCGCGTCTCACGCTCCGCGATGACGAGTTTCCATCCTTGCCGCCACCAGCCGACCATCTCGCGCAGGAGCTCCGGCGGATCCTGGAGGTCAGCCATGATGAACGCCAGACAGTCTCCCGTCGCATGGTCCACGCCCGCGAGGAGCGCCGTGTGTGCGCCGAAATTGCGCGAGAGCCGGACGACTTTGATGCGCGGGTCCTTCGCGGCCGCGTCCTTCAGGAGCGCGTACGACGCGTCGCCGGAACCGTCATCCACGAAGACGAGTTCGTGCTCCATGTCCGGGATGCCCGCGAGGACCTTCTGCAGCTCGGGGATGGTCGTCGGCAGGTTCGCCTCGTTGAAGTAGACCGGGACGATGACGGAGAGTTTTGGCATATGCGATGATGGACGAAGTGAATCATATTCAGACCGTCGCGTCCATCGAGCCGCGGCTATTCGGTAGCCCTTCGACAAGCTCAGGGAGTAATATTTTTTTCGCGTCCTGAGCGAGCCTGTCCGCAGGCGAGCCGAAGGATTTTCACGTAAGCCGTAGCGGCATGTCGGACAAGCTGCGGCTCGCTGGAAGATCCCTCGGATGACCTCGGGACGCGATGCTTGTCTATTGGGACGTGGAAGCGTTCTGTACCATCTTTAATGCCTTGTCTTTCATGTCTTCTCGCGGTACCCTCCACCGCATGCAACCCCCGTCGAGATGGGTCGTCATCGGGTCGTCCGGGTTCCTCGGGACGAATCTTCTGCGTGCGCTCGCGCCAGAGGATGGCGAGGTCATTGCCATCGACCGGCGTCCGGCGCGATGGCCGGTCGTCCGCGAGGGCATCCAGTACCTCGAACGTGACAGCCGCGAGGTCGAATCATACCGCGACATGCTTGTTCCGGGTTCCGTCGTCGTGCATATGGCGAGTATCTCGTATCCGGGCAAGGCGGAGCAGCTCATCGAGACCGATATCCAGGACAATGTGCTCGGTACCATCCGCCTCGCGCAGGCCTGCGCCGACCGCGACGTCCGCGCATTCATCTTCATCTCGAGCGGGGGCGCCGTGTACGGCGACGCCTCGTGTTCGCCGATCGCTGAAGACGCACCGACACGACCCGTGAGCGCATACGGCGCGATGAAGGTGTCCATCGAGCACTATCTCCACATCAACCATCACCTGAAAGGGCTGCCGGTCGCGTGCCTTCGGCCATCCAACCCGTTCGGCCGCTGGCACGGGGGATCCGGGCAGGGCGCGGTGAACGTCTTCCTCGCGAAGATGCTCCGCGCAAGCCCCATCGACATCTGGGGGGACGGGTCGCAGGTCCGGGACTTCGTGGCGGTCGAGGATGTCGTCTCCGCCATCCGGACCGTCGGCCTCTCGTTCACGTCCGGGTCCGAGACCTTCAACGTCGGCTCCGGCGTCGGTCGTTCCGTCGCGGAGATCCTGGAGGAGACGCAGCGCGTGGCAGGCGTCAGGGCGGAGATCCGATTCCTGCCGTCGCGTCCCGTGGACGTCAGGTCGAACGTGCTCGATATCCGGAAGATGAAGGAGTGTTTTAGCTGGGAACCGACCGTCCCGTTCGAAGATGCGCTTGCCCGAACCTGCGAATGGAGCCGGACGTCTTTGGCTTGACGATTCGTCCGTTTTTCGACACCCTGCAGATATCCATGTCCCTCACCATCGTCCTCGGCACAAGGCCCGAAATCATCAAATGCGCACCGGTCGTCCACGAAGCGCAACGTCGCGGCGTCCCCTGCGTCATCATCCATACCGGCCAGCACTACACGCCGGAGCTTGATGAGCTGTTTTTCCATGAACTCGATCTTCCGGCGCCGGTCGTGAACCTGAACGTCGGCTCGTTGCCGCCCGCCAAGCAGGTCGCGGCCATGATGGACCGGCTCTATGATGCCTTCCTCGAACGGCCGCCGTCCGTCGTGCTGGTCCAGGGCGACACGAATTCCGTGCTCGCGGGCGCGCTCACGGCGCACAAGATGAACGTCCCGGTCGCGCATCTGGAGGCCGGTCTCCGGAGCGACGATTGGGATATGCCGGAAGAGGGGAACCGCGTGCTTGCGGGCAATGTCGCGGACATCCATTTCTGCCCGACGGACGTGCAGCGCATCCGCCTGGCGACCGAAGGCGTCACGGAAGGTGTCCATGTCGTCGGGAACACGGTCGTCGATGCCGCGCGCCATTACGTGGGGAAGGCCATGTCCTCGTCGACGGTCCTCGATGCGCTCGGCCTGACGCCCGGAACGTTCGCGCTCCTCACCATGCATCGGCCCTCGAACGTCGACGAGCCGGGACGTCTCGGCGACCTCGTCGCCTGCCTCGAAGCCGTCGCGTCCTCGCAGGGATGGAAGATCGCCTTCCCGGTCCATCCGCGGACCGAGGCCGCCCTGAAGGCGTCTGGCCTGTGGGAACGGCTCGAGGCGTCGACGACCTTCGTCCTGTCGAGGCCCGTCGGCTACCTCGACCTGCTCCGTCTCCAGGAGAACGCCGCGCTCATCCTCACGGATTCCGGCGGTGTCCAGGAAGAGGCGAATATCCTTCGTGTCCCGTGCGTCACGCTCCGTGCCAACACGGAGCGACCGGAGACGATCAAGGCCGGCGGAAACATCCTATTCGCGGGATCGGACGTCGATGCGCTTATGGCCGTCGTGAAGGAGATGACATCGAAACCGCGCGACTGGGAGTGTCCGTTCGGCGACGGCCGGACGTCGGAGCGGGTGATGGATATCCTGAAGCCATATCTCGGGACGGATATATGATGCCTTGGGAGGTGTTCTTCGATGATGCCGTCCGTCAGGCGATCCCTCCCGGGTCGTCGGTTCTCGATATCGGCGCCGGTCTGCGCGTCGATGGGACGCGCGGCAACGTCGTGGATCCGACGCGCTTCTGGATCCGTCCGCTGCTCGAGAAGGCGACGTATGTCGTGATGGATCCGGTCGACACGTATCATCCGGATATCGTCGCCGACGTGATGGCGATGCCGGACGTGCAGGACGCGTCGTTCGATTCGGTGTTCTGCCTGGCTGTGCTGGAGCATGTCCCTCGGCCGTGGGATGCGATGCGTGAGATCCATCGGGTGCTGAAACCGGGCGGGACGTTCGTCGGTTACGTCCCGTTCCTCTCGCCGTACCACGGCATGCCCGGCTACTACGGCGATTATTTCCGGTATACGGATGAAGGCGTCCGCGCGCTGTGCGGGGCGTTCGAGGACGTGAAGGTCCAACCCGTTCGGGGTCCTCTCGAGACGCTGGTCCATCTGCTTCCGGGTGCGTTCGGCGGGCGGTCCATGTCCGCCGTCGCGAGATGGGTCGATGGTCGTCGCCGTTCATCCGGTCGCCAGGTCTCCGGATATTACGTCACGGCGAGAAAGCCGATGGCTTCCTGACGAGGATATGTGCGGCATCGCAGGATATGTCGGGAACGGGTCGAGGGAAGCGTTGCGCCGGATGGGCGATGCGATCCGGAGACGCGGCCCTGACGATGAGGGGTTCTACGAGGCTCCGGGCGTCGGGTTCGCATTCCGCCGCCTTTCGATCATCGACGTGGAGGGCGGCCATCAACCCCTGTCGAACGAGGACGGGTCCGTGTGGGTGATGCTGAACGGAGAGATTTACGGCTTCACCGCCCTGCGCGACACGCTTCGTGGCCTCGGCCATCGGTTCGCGACCCGGTCCGACACGGAAGTCGTCGCGCATGCCTACGAGGAATGGGGCGATGAGTGCTTCCGGCAGCTGAACGGCATGTTCGCTATCGCGATTTGGGACGTACGCGCGGGCCGTCTCGTCCTCGCGCGCGACCGGCTCGGCAAGAAGCCGCTCTATTGGACCGCCCGGAACGGGACGGTCTGGTTCGCGTCGGAGATGAAAGCCCTACTCGCGGGCGGGGCGGTCGAACGTGACATCGACCTCGTGTCGCTCGGGCAGTATTTCCGGACGGACGCGGTGCCTACGCCGCGGTCGATCTTCCGGGGCGCGTCCAAGCTCGAACCCGCGTCGGCGATCGCGTGGCGGAACGGTTCCGTGGAGCGGACATGGTCGTTCTGGTCCTGTCCGACGCTCCCGGTCGAGACGTCGCCGACCGATGCGGTCGCGGGACTCGGCATGCGGATCGATGCGGCTGTCGCGGATCGATTGATTTCGGACGTGCCGCTCGGCCTGTTCCTTTCGGGAGGTATCGATTCGGCGGTCGTCGCTGAGAGCGCCAGCCGTCAGTCGTCGACGCCGCTGAAGGCGTTCACCATCGGGTTCGAGGAGGCGTCCCATGACGAGACGCCTGCGGCGCGCGCGGTCGCGTCCGCCCTCCACCTCGACCACCACGTCGAGACGCTCGCGCCAGGCGATGCGCTCGATATGCTGGACGAAGCGGTCCAACTTCTTGATGAACCATTGGCTGATTCATCGATATTACCGCAGCTCCTGCTTTCGCGGTTCACGCGGAAACATGTCACGGTCGCGCTTTCCGGCGACGGGGGAGATGAATTGCTTCTCGGATATCAGCACGTCCCGGCGCATGTCTGGATGCGGCGTATGTCCTGGGTGTCCCCGTCGCTCCGGACCGCGGCGGCGTCCCTCCTCAATGCCGTCCCGGCCGGCGGCGGGTATTTCAGTCTCGGGTTCAAGACCCAGCGGCTGGCGCGAGGCCTGGCCATCGAAAACCCCTGGCATCGCGATTTCGCGTGGCGTGGTGCCTTCACGGGCGATGCCCTCCGGTCCCTGCTCCTGCCGGACGTAGCCGCCGCCGCGGACCTCGCCTCCGCAGACGCCGCCATGGAGGCGCGCGCCCTCGAGGTGCCGACGGATGATTTTTGGCGGCAGTGGAGTTGGGCGTATCTCCGCACGTTCCTCATGGACGAGGTGATGGTGAAGGTGGACCGCGCGACTATGTGGTATGCGCTCGAATCCCGCGCGCCGCTCCTGGACCGTGCCGTGGTCGAGTATCTCCTCGGCCTTCCGCCGTCGTTGAAGCTCGGTCCATGGAAGGGGAAGCGGCTGTTCAAGGAACTCCTGCGCGGGAAGATCCCGGATGCCGTCCTCGACCGTCCGAAACACGGGTTTGCGGTCCCGGTCGCGGATTGGCTGCGCGGCCCGCTCGCCGAGCGTCTGGCCGACCTCACGTCCGCGTCGTTCCTGCGGGAACAGGGGTTCTTCGACCCGGACGCCGTCGCCCGGATGGTCGCGGAACATGCGTCCAAACGCGTGGATCGACGCAAGGAACTTTGGGCTTTACTGATGTTCCAACTGTGGTACCGTACGTGGGCACAACCGCATGTATGACGGACGAAAACCCCATCCGCTCGGTCTCCATCGTCGTCCCGGTCTTCAATGAGGAAGAGAACCTCCCGATCCTCTACGGGGAACTCCGTCGCGTGGCTTCCACGCTGCCGGACCTCACGTTCGAATTCCTCTTCGTGGATGACGGGTCGAAAGACCGGAGCGCCGAGGTGATCCGTGGCCTCTGCCAGGACGACACGCGCGTGAAGGGCGTGATGTTCCGCCGGAATTTCGGGCAGACCGCCGCCATGTCCTGCGGCATCAAGATGGCGCAAGGCGACATCATCATCCCCATGGACGCGGACCTCCAGAACGACCCCGCGGACCTCCCGAAGTTCCTGACGAAGATCGACGAAGGGTTCTCCTGCGTCTCGGGCTGGCGCAAGGACCGGAAGGACGCGCTTGTGGTCCGGAAGGTTCCGTCGTGGATGGCGAACGCGCTCATCTCGTGGCTCACCGGCGTCTCGCTACACGACTACGGCTGCAGCATGAAGGCGTACCGGCGCGAGCTCATCCAAGGTATCGAGCTCTACGGCGAGATGCATCGGTTCATCCCCGCGTATGCGGCGTGGACCGGCGGCCGCGTGGCGGAGATTGTCGTGAACCATCGTGCGCGCGTCCATGGCGTGTCCAAGTACGGCCTCTCACGCGTGTTCAAGGTCATCCTGGATCTTATCGTCGTGAAGTTCCTGACGAAATATTTCAACAAGCCGATGCATTTCTTCGGCGCGGTCGGGTTCCTTTCGCTTGCGCTCGGCGTCATCGCCGAGATTGCCGCCGTCGTCCTCCGCTTCATGGGCACGTCCCTCATCCTGACACCGCTTCCGACGGTCGGGACGATGTTTATCATCGTCGGCGTGCAGTTCGTCCTGTTCGGCCTCATCGCAGAGATGCAGATGCGGACGTTCTACGAATCCAAAGGTTCACAGCCGTATTCAATCCGCGAATCGCTCAACGTCACCAGCGACCGGCCGACGGTATGAAGGTTGAACTTCTCGGCTTCCTGCGTTGCCCGGCGTGCCATGGTGCGTACGCGCTCGCGACATCGAAGACCGACGGTGCGGAGGTGATGGAAGGTACGCTCACGTGCGCGTGCGGCCCCCAGCCCATCGTCCGCGGCGTCCCGCGCCTGCTCCCGAAGGAGCTGCGGCGCGACAACTGGGTCACGGCCCAGCGGTTCGGGCAGGAATGGAAGCAGTTTTCGATGCTGACGGACAAATATGAGGAGCAGTTTTTGAGCTGGATCGAACCGGTGACGCGCGAGCACTTCCCGGGGAAGACGGTCTTGGACGCGGGATGCGGGAAGGGGAGACATATCCTCCACGCGAAGCGCTTCGGGGCCGCCACGGTCATCGGCGTGGACCTCTCGGATGCGGTGGATGTCGCGTTCGAGAACGTTGGCCGCATGGACGGCGTCCACATCATCCAGACGGACCTGTTCGCCCTTCCGCTCGAACCGGCGTTCGACTACGCGTATTCCATCGGCGTCCTGCATCATACGCCGGACCCGAAGCGTGCGTTCCAGTGCATGGTCGACAAGGTGAAGCCGGGCGGGACGGTCTCGGCATGGGTCTACGGCAGGGAAGGGAACGGATGGATCATCTACGTGCTCAATCCGATCCGCCGCGTGACGTCGAAGCTCCCTCTACCGGTCACGAAGGCCATCGCGTTCGTCTTGGCGTGCATCATGCAGGCCGGGCTCAAGGCTCTCTACCTGCCTGCGGAACGGAACCCGCGGCTCGGGTGGCTCAAGCGCCTCCTGCCGTATCAGGCGTATCTCTCGTCCATCGCGCCCTACAGCTTC
>JAZDIB010000081.1:0-23420 GCA_043805355.1 Patescibacteria group bacterium
TCATTTCTCCTTTCCTGTCTTCCTGAATCCGGCTGTTCCGTATACCATGGTACGGAACTCATGTCAACCGATTGATGAGGAACCTATGGACCAACCACGACCGAAGGTAGCTGTCGCCGTGTGCGTGATGAAGGACGGGAAGATGTTGCTCGGTCGGAGGATCGGGAATCTTGTCGCACAGGGATCCTTCGGGACGCCCGGCGGACACGTCGAACATCTCGAGTCTCTCGTGGACGCCGTCGTGCGTGAAGTCGATGAGGAGACGGGTCTCGAAATCGAGAACGTCCGGTTCCAGTGCGTGGTGAACGTGCGCGAATACGCGCCGGCCCATTACGTCATGATCGTCTTTCGCGCGGACTGGAAATCCGGCGAACCGCAGGTCAGAGAACCCGATCGGTGCGAAAGGTGGGACTGGTACGGACTGGATGAACTGCCCGAAGGCATGACGCCGGCGACCGAGCACGGTGCCGCGTCGCTCACGACCGGACAGACGTTGTTCGAGTGATATCAACGAAATTCTATTGGAGGCCGCGAAGACGAAGAAAGCCGTCGAGCGAGGGCGATTCGACAAGCGGATCATCTTGGAGGAATCGTGACGAAGGGCATCCTCCGTCACTCGTCACGCGAAATCGAATGAGATACGAATGTCATTCTGAGCCCTATCCAAAAGGCGAAGAATCTTCCGAATATTCGGAAGGTCCTTCGTCGGACTCAGGATGACGATTTTTTTGACGCGACGCATGGCGCGACCGTCATGATCCGCACACTTGCGGAATATGGGGCATTCCGCTAGACTTCGCGCCATCCTATACCTATGAAACAACAGGTCTCCGCAGGGTCGGTCATGGGGCGGTCGGCGGTGAAGAAGCGCGTCGCGTTGCTTGTGGCGCTGCTCGTCGTCGTGGCATCGATCGCGTATCCCAAACCCGCAGATAAGGTGCTCGCGACGATCGGCGATTGGATCGGGGTCAACATCCCGTCCATCGAGAAACCGTTCGTGCTCGGCCTCGACCTCCAGGGAGGCACGCGGCTCGAATACGCGGCGGACCTCTCCCGCGTCGACGCGACGGAACAGAAGAGCGCCTTGGACGGCGTCCGCGACGTCATCGAGCGCCGCGTGAACACCATCGGCGTGTCCGAGCCCGTCATCCAGACGGCGAAGGCGGGGGACGAGTGGCGCGTGTCCGTCGAGCTCGCCGGCATCAGCGACATCAACCAGGCCATCAAGCTCATCGGCGAGACGCCCATCCTGGAATTCAAGGAACAGAACACCGAGACGCAACGCCAGCTCACGGACGAGGAGCGCGGTCAGCTCATCGACGCCAACACGGCGGCGGACACGAAAGCCGAGGAAGCGCTCGCGGCCGCGTTGAAGGATCCCGGCGCGTTCGAGCAGCTCGTCGCGGACAAGACCGAGGACACGACATCCAAGACGGCGAACGGCGACCTCGGGTTCATCAAGGAGAACCCGGACTATCTCGAGATCTATGACGCGACGAAACTGACGGGCGCGGGGATCGTCTATCCCACGATCATCACGACGCCGCGGTGGGATATCGTCGCGAAGGTCGAGGAGACGAAGGACGCAGGGACGGAGATCAACGCGAACCACATCCTCATCTCGTTCGCAGGCGCGACGAACTCGACGTCGACGCGGACCAAGACGGATGCGCGGACGCTCATCGACGGGATCAAGGGCAAGGTCACGGCCGAAAACTTCGTGGCGATGGCGATGCAGTCTTCGGAGGAGCCCGGCGCTTCCGAGTCCGGCGGGGCGCTCGGCTGGTTCAGCAAGGGCGACATGGTCGAGGCGTTCGAGACCGCGGCGCTCGCGCTTCCGGTCGACGGTATCTCCGACGTCGTCGAGACGCAATTCGGCTATCACCTCATCTACAAGAGCGCCGAACGGCAGGTCAACGACGTGCGCGTCCGCGCCCTGTTCATCAAGAAGACCCTGGAGACCGACATCGTGCCGGCGCAGGAGGACTGGAAGAACACCGAGCTCACCGGCAAGAACCTCAAGCGTGCCTACCTCGACTTCGACCAGAACATGGGCGCCGCGCAGGTCGCGCTCACGTTCGACGACGAGGGGACCAAGATGTTCGCCGAGATCACGAAGCGCAACGTCGGCAAGCCGGTCGCCATCTTCCTCGACGGCGAGCCCATCTCCGTGCCGACGGTCGAGACCGAGATCACGGGCGGACAGGCGGTCATCTCCGGCAACTTCTCCATCACGGAAGCCAAGCTCCTGTCGCAGCGCCTGAACGCCGGCGCCTTGCCGGTGCCTATCGAGCTCATCGCACAGCAATCCGTCGGACCCACGCTCGGCCAGAGTTCCATCGACGCCTCGCTCCTGGCCGCCATCTGGGGATTCGCCTTCGTCGCGCTGTTCATGATTCTCCTATACCGGTTGCCGGGCCTGCTCGCCATCGCGAACCTCCTGCTGTACGTCGGCCTCTCGCTCACGGTCTTCAAGCTCATCCCGGTCACGCTCTCGCTCGCGGGCATCGCCGGCTTCATCCTCTCCATCGGCATCGCCGTGGACGCGAACGTGCTCGTCTTCGAGCGATTCAAGGAAGAGGTCAAGCTCGGCAAGTCGCTGCGCAACGCCATGGAAGAGGCCTTCAAGCGCGCCTGGACGTCCATCCGCGACGGCAGCATGACCACGCTCATCTCCTGCGCGGTCCTGTACTGGTTCTCATCCAGCGTCATCAAAGGATTCGCCCTGACGCTCGCCATCGGCATCCTGCTCTCGATGTTCTCCGCCGTCGTCTCGACGCGCACCGTGCTCCGTTATATCTCCGGTTTCGGATGGGCCCAACGGAACCCGTGGCTCTTCCCCGGTATGCCGAAGCTGGTGCCGACGGCGTCCCAATCACCTGACCGAACGACAACCGTATGAAGATCGTCGCGAACCGCATCTATTTCTACATCCTCTCGGGGGTGATGGTCGGGGCGTCGCTCCTGGCCCTCGGGTTCTTCGGGCTCAAGCAGGGCATCGACTTCACCGGCGGTTCCATGCTCGCCGTCCGCTTCCAGGATCGACCGACGCCCGTCGAGGCGGAGCAGGCGCTCTCGAGCCTTGACCTGGGCGGCATCACCATCCAGCCGGTCGGCGAGACGGACATGAACTTCCGGATGAAGTCCCTGGACGAGGAATCCCATCAGAAGGTCATCGCGGCGCTTCGCGGCAGCTACGGCACGACGACCGAGCTTGAGTTCAATTCCATCGGACCGTCAGTAGGCAAGGAACTGCGGCAGAAGTCGACCATGGCCCTCGCCATCGTCTTCATCTGCATCCTGATCTACATCGCCTGGTCGTTCCGTAAGGTCGCGGCGCCCATCCAGTCGTGGAAGTACGGTGCCGTCACGCTCTTCTCCGCGTTCCATGACGTCATCGTCCCGGTCGGGCTCTTCGCGGTGCTCGGCAGATTCGCGGGCGTGGAGGTCGGCACGTCGTTCATCGCGGCCGTGCTGACCATCATGGGGTATTCCATCAACGACACCATCGTGGTGCTCGACCGCGTGCGCGAGAACCTCCAGCGCAGCGGCGGGCTGTTCGAGGATATCGTGGAGCGCTCCGTCCAGCAGACCATGCTGCGGTCGCTCAACACGTCCATGACGACCATCCTCGCCATGACCGCGGTCTACTTCTTCGGCGGCGCGTCCATCAAGGACTTCGCGCTCGCGCTCATCGTGGGCATCGCGGTCGGCACCTATTCCTCCATCTTCGTCATGTCCCCACTGCTCGTGACCTGGGACAAATGGGAACGGAAACGGAAGGCAACGGGACAAGGGAAGGGAAGATAGAAAAGAATTCACGCCCTAGGAGTTGTGATATACTTCTCGTGTCATGGATTCTATCAGCATCTGGTTCCAACATCTCCTCCTCCTTGCAGGCACCTCCCCGTTCGAGGCGATGTGGTTTTTGTTCCTGAACGGCGGGTGGATTATCCTGCCGATCCTGGCGTGGCAGGTCTTCACGGCGTTGTGGATGAACGCTCGGACGGCGGGATTCAACGCGAAGAAGGACTGGATCGTCCTCGCGATCGACGTGCCGCGCCTGCATGAACAGACGCCGCGAGCCGTGGAGAATGTCTTCGCGCACCTGGCGGGCGCACACTCGCCGCCCTCGTGGACCGAAAAGTGGATTGAGGGCAAGACGCAGGACACCATCAGCATGGAGATCGTCTCCATCGACGGGAACGTCCAGTTCCTGGTCCGGACCACGCGTGGGCATCGCGACCTCATCGAGGCCTCCATCTACGCGCAGTATCCCGACGCGGAAATCGTCGAGGTCGAAGACTACACGTTGCGCGTGCCGTCGCTCTACCCGGACCGCGAATGGGACATGTTCGCGACCGAGATGGTTCCGGTGAAGTCGGACGTCTTCCCTCTGCGCACGTATCCGGAATTCGAGGACAAGGTTTCCGGCGAGTTGAAGGATCCGATGGCCGTCATGCTCGAAAACCTCTCGCGCATCGGTCCGGGCGAACAGGTCTGGTTCCAGGTCGTGCTGACGCCGATCGATCAGAAGGCGTTCCAGATCAAGGCGGACGCGTTCGTGAAGAAGCTTACGGGCGTGAAGGTCGTCGCGAAGGAGTCGCTGCTCGAGAAGGCCGTGAACCTGCCGCTCAAGGGCGCAGGAGCCCTCCTCGAGGCGTCCGGCATCTTCGGGGCACCGGCAGTACCGGCGAAGAAGGAAGCGATGCCGTTCAGCAAGATATTGCAGATGTCTCCCGGCGAGCGTAAAGTGCTCGAGGCGATCGAGATCAAAGCGTCGAAGATCGTCTACACCTGCAAGATGCGGTTCCTCTACGTCGCGAAGAAGGAGTCGTTCAAGAAGCAGAGGACCGTGTCGCCGTTCATCGGTGCCATCAAGCAACTGAACACCAACGACCTTCAGTCGCTGAAGCCTGAGACGAGGCACGTCGGGATGAATGGCACGCTCTGGTTCTTCAAGGATAGCCGTAATAACGATCGGAAGCGACGATTCATGGCCGCGTATCGAGCACGCTCGAACTGGATCGGCACGCCGGGATACACGCTGAACATCGAGGAATTGGCCACGATCTGGCATTTCCCCATCTCGATGCAGACGCGCGCGCCGCAGCTCAAGCGTACGGAATCGAAGCGTTCGGAACCACCATTCAACATCCCGTTCGCTCCGATGTAGACGGCCCCATCGTTCCTTGACCGCAAGGTCCGTTCCTTTCCCTCTCACGGGCTATGCCCATCCCCTACAACCACGATCACGAAAACGAGATATCCCTCTTTGCGGCAGTGAATTTCCGGAACCAGTTCCGGCGTTTCGGCATCAAGACGGACGACCGGCGCCGTCACATGTACGTCCTGGGGAAGACCGGCGTCGGCAAGACGACCCTGCTCGAGAACCTGTTCCTGTCCGACGTGCTCGCGGGCCACGGGTGTTGCTATATCGACCCGCACGGCGACACGGCCGAGAAGCTCCTCGACTTCATCCCTCCGAACCGCATCAACGACGTCGTCTACTTCAATCCCGCGGACTTGGACTTCCCGGTCGGGTTCAACATCCTCGAGACCGCGCGTGAGGACCAGAAGCACCTCGTGGCGTCGGGCCTCATGGGCGTCTTCAAGAAGATCTGGCCGGACGTGTGGAGTCCGCGCATGGAGTACATCCTCCTGAACTGCGTGCTGGCCCTGCTCGACTATCCCGGCGCGACGCTCCTCGGCATCAACCGCCTGCTCGTGGACAAGGAGTATCGCGCCAAGGTCGTCGCAAAGCTCCGGAACCCCATCGTCAAGACGTTCTGGCTCGCGGAATTCACGTCCTGGTCAGAGAAATACGCGACCGAGGCCATCGCGCCGGTGCAGAACAAAGTCGGGCAATTCCTTTCCGCCTCCATCATCCGCAACATCGTCGCGCAGGTGAAGTCCAGCATCAACCCTCGCGAAATCATGGACGAGGGCAAGATCTTCATCGTGAACCTGTCGAAGGGCAAGATCGGCGAGGACAACATGCGTCTCCTGGGCGGGATGCTCGTGACGAAGATCCAGCTCGCGGCCATGGAGCGCGTGGATATCAAGAACGAAGATGACCGTCGCGACTTCTACCTGTTCGTCGACGAGTTCCAGAACTTCGCGAACCAGTCGTTCGCGTCCATCCTTTCCGAGGCACGTAAATACCGTCTGAACCTGACGGTCACGCACCAGTACATCAAGCAGCTCGCGGAGGAAGAGGTCGCGGACGCCATCTTCGGCAACGTCGGGACCATCGCGTGCATGCGCGTCGGCGGCGAGGATGTGGCGTTCCTGGAGACGGAATTCGCGCCGACCTTCACGCCAGAAGATCTCGTCAACCTCCCGAAGTACCAGATGTACCTCAAGCTCATGGTGGACGGCGTCTCGACCGCGCCCTTCTCGGCGACGACGCTCCCGCCCATCTCGAACCGCACGGGCAGCGAGCCAAAGGTCATCGCGGTCTGCCGGGAACGGTATGCGGAACCACGGGCGTCCATGGAGGAGAAGATCCTACGGTGGAGCGGCATGGAGGCATCCAGCATGCCGATCGGACTGTCGTATCCGGAAATCCTGACGGCGGACGAGAAAGCCGTTGCCGAGGAGAAGGGCGACCTGAAGCCGGCAGTCACCATCGAGGACGTCGCGCAGAAAGCGGAAGACGAGACGGAGTACCTCCGCATCTCTCCGGAACGGCTGTCTGCCATCTCGAAACCCCCGCAACAGGCCAAGAAGGAGAAACCGAAATTCAGCCACACATGCACGCGATGCGGCAAGACGTGGGACATGCCCATCAAGCTCGACCCGTCGAAGCCGATGTACTGCGCGGAGTGCCTGCCGCTCATGAAGGAGGAACGGAAAGTGAAGAAAGCGGTCATGAAAGCGGCGGTGACCGGACCGATCGACGGGGACGAATCCGTCGTCGTCCAGGATGCGGGTCCAGCGAACGAGAGCGCGACGGCGAAGCTCGGCTCCTTGGTCGATGGGAAACTCCATACACAGCCGAAGCCCAATCGGCCACGGTTCGTGGGCGAACGGAAGCCCTTGCCGAAGGGCGGATTCCCCGGCGGCATCAAGATCGTCACGACGGAGGAACCTGAACCTGCGTTGAGCCTCATGGACGAACTGAAGAAAGCGAAGGGGAAGGATATCGAGACTGACAAGGGTAAACTCAGCAGCGACAGGCCCAGGGCAGGCGTCGCCGCGACCTCGGCGGATGATGACACGACGGGCATGGCACCCCGCAGCTCGACGGTGTTCAAAAAAACGGTCAGCTCCGTCCGGTCTACCCTGAAACCGCTGGAGCCAGGCCAAAACGTGAGATTCGATTGAACGGCGTGACGGGCCATGGACCGCGCGGTGTGGTATGCTTTTGGCGTATGCCGGAACGCGTTTCGTTCAAGACCCTCGATGGCGTGACCATCGTCGGAGATTGGGTCGCTGCACCGACGACTATCGGGGCGGCCATCCTGTTACACATGATGCCCACGGATCGACGCTCGTGGGCGCCATTCCAGGCCGTCCTCGCATCCCGTGGGGTCGCATCTCTGGCTATCGATGGACGTGGCCATGGCGATAGCACGAAAGGTCCGGAAGGCGCGCAGGTCGATTTCAGGAACTTCAGCGACGAAGAACACCAATCCTCGTTGTACGACGTGATCGGCGCGTTCGACTGGGTCAAGCGCAGGGGATTCGAGGTGAAGCATATCGCCATCTGTGGAGCGTCGATTGGAGCGAACCTTGCGGTGGAGATGCTGCTTGAGGAACCGATCTTGGCCGGAGCGGCCCTCCTTTCGCCCGGAAAGGACTATCATGGGATGGACGCGGTCTTCGATGTCGCGAGCGTTCTGCCGCATCAGTCGCTGTGGATCGCCGCATCGGAAGGGGACGACCAGGAATCATTCGAGGATTCCAAGAAGGTCTCGGAGAAATCCGTCTCGGAACGGAAGGAACTCGTCCTTCTGAAAAACGCCGGTCATGGGACGAACATGCTGGCTTCGACACCGAACATGATGGAGCGTTTGGCTGATTGGCTCCGTGACGTCGTGAGATGATGCGCGTGCGGGTTTTCCTGGTCGCGGCGGCGATCTGCGTCGGGGGCATGCTCCCGTCGTTGTGTTCGGCAGCAGTCGGACCCACGTCGACCGGCGGCGCGCTGACGTACGACCGTTCCGACGGGGAATTCGCGGCGGCGATCGTCATGGACGTGACGTCGCGGAAGGTCCTCTACGAATACAAGGCCGATACGCCGAGGTCCGCGGCATCGCTCACGAAGCTTATGGGTGCGCTCGTCTTCCTCGACCATCGCCCCTCGTGGAACGCGGTCGTCGCCATCACGAAGGCGGATGAGGTCGGCGGCGGCCGTCTGCGCGTGGCATCTGGCGCGACGATGACGACGCTCGACCTCCTCTATTCGAGCATCACCGCGAGCGCGAACAACGCGGCGACGGCCATGGCGCGCGTGAGCGGCCTCGGCATGAAGGGGTATGTGCGCGCCATGAACCAAAAATCGACGGCGATCGGACTGACCGGGACGACGTTCGTCGACGCGTCCGGGATGGACCCGAAGAACATCACGACCGCACGGGACATGGCGCTCATCGCGCTCCGAGCCTACGACGCGGACGTCATCCGCCGCTGCGCGACCACGGCCGAATACGGTTTCCGCATCAGGAACACCGGACAGACCAAGGTCATCAAGAACACGAACGACCTGTTGATCGGAAAGGAGTACGACGACGTGTTCGTGACAGGCGGGAAGACCGGGTTCCTCTACGAATCCATGTACAACCTCGCGGTCCGCCTGCGTCCGATGTCCGACAAGAACGGGAAGCGCCAGCTGATGGTCGTGGTCCTTGGAGCCCCAGCGCGTGAATCTTCCTTCTCCAGCGCCAACGGCCTTGCGCAGTGGGCCTGGAAAGCGTACAAGTGGTGACCGACTCTTTCTGTCGTTCCTGCGCAGGCAGGAACCCCTCTGGAAGGTAGGAGACGGTACCTATTCATGTTCCTCATCAAGAAACCGACCGTGCTCGTCGGCATGTCCGGCGGCGTGGATTCCAGCGTCGCAGCCGCGCTCCTCAAGAAGCGTGGTTTTCGCGTCATCGGCGGATTCATACGGAACTGGTCGGACAGCACGGACCCATGGACAGGGGAATGCGCCTGGAAGCAGGAACGGCGCGATGCTATGCGCGTCGCCGCCCGCCTCGACATCCCGCTGGAGACGTTTGATTTCGAGAAACAATATCGGGAGCGCGTGGTCGACGAGATGGTCCGCGGCTATGCCGAAGGCCGGACGCCGAACCCGGATGTCCTCTGCAACGAAGCCATCAAATTCGGCCTGTTCGCCGATGCGGCGAAGGACCTCGGCGCCTCGTACGTCGCGACAGGCCACTACGCCCGCGTCCGGCACGGCTGGACCGGTCGTGCACGCCTCTTCCGCGGTGCCGATCCGGACAAGGACCAGTCCTATTTCCTCTATCGCGTGCCGCAAGAAGCGTTGCGTCGGACGCTGTTCCCCATCGGTGACATGCGCAAAGTCGAGGTCCGTCGGCTTGCGACGCGCTTCGGACTGCCCGTCGACGCGAAGCCGGACAGCCAGGGTATCTGTTTTATCGGCAAGCTCGACATCGGCGAATTCCTCAAGACCAGGCTGGACATGACGCCTGGGGATATCGTCGACGATGCCGGGACCGTCGTCGGGACGCATGAGGGTCTTGCCAGATACACCGTCGGTCAGCGTCATGGCATGCGTCAGCCCGGTGGTCCTCCGTGGTATGTCGCGGCCAAGGATACCGTGACGAACCTACTCCTCGTCGTGAATCGCGACGACCATCCGCTGCTGTATTCGACCGATATCGCGGTCACGGACCTTCGTTGGACACGAGGCGTCGCGCCAACGGGCCCGCTTGACGTCGAGGTCCAGGTCCGATACCGCCAGGACCCCGTGTCTGCGACCCTTTCGACAGGGGAGGATTCCTCCACCGTCAACGTCCACTTCTTGCGGCCGGTCAAGGCCGTCGCACCTGGTCAATCCGCCGTTTTCTACAGAAAAGATGAGTGCCTAGGAGGTGGAGTCCTCGCCAATGATAGACTATTGGGGTACACTCTCGCCGATGAAAACTAATTCCATTCTCCGTCTCGAGTGGGTTTCGCTCGTCTACCTCGCACTATTCGTGATGGCAGTCCTTTCGCCGCGCATCGTCTCGCAAGGCCTGTTCGGCGTCCGTGAAGAGACGTTCGAGGAGGTCCTCATCTTCATCTTCGGCATCGCGGGACTCCTCACCTTCTCCATCTACCAGAGGCTGATGGAACGAAAGGAGCTGGAACAGGCGGCTGTGGAGAACGAACGTGAGCGCATCAAGCGCGAACTCGTGGAATCCTACCAGTACATCGGTTCCATGAACCGCCAGGTGAACGTACTGAAGGAGCTGGCGAACCAGACCTCCCTCGAGATCGTCGAGAAGGATTCGATGTCGAAGGATATCCTCGCCTCGCTCCTGGCGAACGCGGCCGCGAGCGTCGGGGGCCAGACGGCCTTCATCCGCTATGTCGACCTCGCCAAGGGGCGCACCGACCACGAACTGCTGCATTCCCTCGAAGGAATTCAGAACCTCAAGATCGCGAACGAGGACCTCATGCACGTGCATGACACGGGCGCCGGGCACGCGTTCATCAAATCCGAGACAGGCAGGGAATTCCTCGTAGTCCCGTCGGACCACCGGGACGTGGACGTAAAGGCGTTCCTGCTCACGCTCGTGGATCCCGCCGCGAACGAACAGGCCGACACCTCGCTTTTGAAGGTCTTCGCGAATCAAGCGGAGCTCATCTACCATACGCTCCGCAAACAAAACGGCGAACAGAACGGTAACGAAAAGGACGCCCTTGAGATCGTCGAGGAGGCGAAGGAGCGGTCGCTTGGTGACATCTCCTGATTGCAACCCGTCCTTCCGTCGCGTAGTCTATCTCCCATGACCATCACTGACCTGCGAGCGGCGTTCCTCGCGTTTTTCGAGGAAAAAGGGCATGCCGTCATCCCGTCCGCGTCCCTCCTGCCGGAGAACGATCCGACGGTCCTCTTCACGACCGCGGGAATGCACCCGCTTGTCCCGTATCTCGTCGGACAGCCGCATCCCATGGGCAATCGCCTCGTCGATGCGCAGAAATGCCTCCGGACGGATGATATCGATGACGTCGGGGACAATCGCCACCTGACATTCTTCGAGATGCTCGGCAACTGGTCGCTCGGCGACTACTTCAAGCGCGAGGCCATCGCCTGGTCCTTCGAGTTCCTCGTCGAGAGGGTCGGCCTCGACCCGAAGCGTCTGTTCGTTTCCGTATTCGAGGGCGACGCCGACGCGCCGCGCGACGAGGAATCCATCGGCATCTGGCAATCGCAGTTTGAGGTGAAGGGCATCTCGGCCGAGGTCGGCAGCCGTATCTACGCCTACCCGAAGAAGATGAACTGGTGGGGACCGGCCGGCCTGACCGGTCCGTGCGGACCCGACACCGAGATGTTCTACGACACGGGACGCGACCACGACGTCTCTTTCGGTCCGATGTGCCATCCCAACTGCGACTGCGGACGCTTCGTAGAGATCTGGAACGACGTGTTCATGGAATACGAGAAGATGGCGGACGGGCGCTTCGTGCCGCTCAACCAGAAGAACGTGGACACGGGCATGGGCCTCGAACGTATGGCGGCCGTGACGCAGGGCGTCGCGACGGTCTTTGACACGGAAGCGTTCACCGGCATCATGAGCGCCATCAGCGAGGCGTCCGGCAAGACGTATGGCGATGACGATGTCGTGGACCGGTCGTTCCGCATCATCAGCGACCACCTGCGGGCCGCGACGTTCGTCATCGGCGACCAGCGCGGCGTCGAACCGTCGAACGTCGGCCAGGGGTACATCGTGCGGCGCCTCATCCGTCGCGCCATCCGCGAAGCGCGCCGTCTCGGCATCGAGGGTCCCATCGCGCAGACAATCGCGAGCGTGGTCATAGGGGAATACGGAGCGGACTACGCGGAACTCGAGACGAACCGCACCAGGATCCTCGACGCCATGGGCGCAGAGGAGTCGAAGTTCGGCAAGACACTCGAGAAAGGCCTGAAGCAGTTCGAGAAGATGATGAAGGACCACGTCGTGAGCGGCACGGAGGCGTTCGACCTGTTCCAGACCTACGGCTTCCCGCTCGAGCTGACGCAGGAGCTCATCGGCGAACGCGGCGGCAACCTCGACGTCGAGGCCTTCCGGTCGGAATTCGCCAAGCACCAGGATCTTTCGCGGACCGCCTCCGCCGGCACGTTCAAGGGCGGGCTCGCGGATCACGGCGAAGAGACGACACGCCTGCACACCGCGACGCACCTCCTCCACGCGGCGCTCCGGAAGGTCCTCGGTTCCCACGTCGCGCAAAAAGGTTCCAACATCACGCCGGAACGTCTCCGGTTCGACTTCGTGCATCCGACGAAGATGACGCCGGAAGAACTGAAAGCCGTCGAAGACGAAGTGAACGCCGTCATCGAGGCGGACCTGCCTGTCGAACGTGATGAGACGACCGTCGAGGCGGCGAAGGACGCGGGCGCCATCGGGCTGTTCGAGCAGAAATATGGCGACAAGGTCAGCGTCTATACGGTCGCGGGGTTCTCGAAGGAGATCTGCGGAGGTCCACACATCGCGAAGACGGGCGAGCTCGGGAACTTCTCCATCATCAAGGAAGAGGCGGTCTCTGCTGGTGTTCGACGCATCAAGGCAACGGTGTCGGGCCCGGGGAACGCGGATTGACGGGGGATTCGCGCCCGCGTACCGTGAATCCCGTCACCAACGACAGGAGGCGCCGTGCCACGAACAACGCTGTCACTCGTGATATCCGCTTTTTTCGCGACCGGCTGCGCCATCATGCCGTTGCCGGACCGCCCTGCCACGCCGACGGTCGTCGTCGCCATCGAGGATCCTCGTCTCTCTCGTCCGGAAGGAGAGGAAGACGAGCTGAAACGGACGGATGACGCGCTTCAGCCTGTAGCCATGTCGATCCCGGTCGAGCCGCCCGGAACGGAATACGCGTTCGATTGCGATGTCCAGGACCCGTGGAACGGAAAGCGGTCCGGGAAAATTGTCGTCTTCGAGCCGTGGTCCGACCCGGTCGGAGGCCTGGAACCCTTCGTGATCCAGGACCTGGATCAGCTCACGAGCGAGGCGAAACGCCGGTTCGAAGCCGCGCACACGGAACCCCGACCTCTCCCAGGCGCCCGCAAGGTCGACTGTGAGCTTCAAGGGATGACCTTTATCCGCATCCAGCCGTACTGGCCGGATCTCCAATGATCGCCGTCCCGTGCTGTAGGGACGGCGTTTTATTGACCGCTTGAAGCGGTTTTGATACCCTTTCGGCAATCAACAACTCATGCATATACAATCAACGTCTTATGGCAGGTAAGCCCAATGCCGCGAACAAGGATTTCGTCGTGGTCAAGGGGATGGTCGAAGAAAACCTGCCGAACGCCACGTTCCGCGTCAAACTGGACAACGGACACGTGATTTTGTGCCATTTAGCGGGGAAATTGCGGATGTATCGCATCCGCCTGACGCCCGGGGATGAGGTCCAGGTGGAGATTACGCCCTATGATTTGACAAAAGGGCGCATCACCTATAGATTATAGCCCGCTTGACAACCCCCGCCTGTTCTTGATAGGCGGGTTATACAGATTCTATGAAGGTCCGTGCTTCCGTAAAAGTCATGTGCCGAGATTGCCAGGTCGTCCGCCGGAAGGGGCGCGTCGTTGTGATTTGCAAGAAAAATCCGAAGCATAAGCAGCGCCAGGGCTAAGGCCTCCGCCATACCGCCCGGCTGAATTGTCCCACCTCATCACCTATGGCACGCATCGCAGGAGTCACCCTCCCGGCTAACAAGCGCCTCGACATCGCGCTGACGTATATCTATGGCATCGGCACCACGTCGGCTAGGAAAATCGTCAAGGAATCCGGCATCGATTCGGCCGTCCGCGTGAAGGACTTGACCGAGGAACAGGCAAATAAGGTCCGGGACCTCGTCGAAAAGGGACACCGCGTCGAAGGGGAACTCCGCCGCGAGGTCTTGGGTAACATCAAGCGCCTCAAGGAAATCGGATCGGTCCGCGGCTCGCGGCACACGAAGGGACTTCCGGTCCGCGGACAGCGCACCAAGACGAACTCGAGGACGATCCGAGGCAACGTGCGCCGGACCATGGGCTCCGGAAAGCGTAAGCTCGAGAAGACGTAATCGTGACCATGGATCATATGGCAGACGAAACGACAAAGAAAGACGCCGCGGCGGAAACCGTACCGGAGTCCGGCAAGAAGAAGATGACGTCCAAGGCAAGGGCGCGAAAGAAGGCGAAGACCGTGCGCCAGGTCTCGCATGGCAAGGCGTACGTCCAGGCGACGTACAACAACACCATCGTGACGCTCACCGACCTCAACGGCAACGTCCTCGGCTGGTCCAGCGCCGGTTCGTCCGGGTTCAAGGGTCCGAAGAAGGCGACCCCGTTCGCCGCGTCCATCGTCGTGAAGAACGCGCTCGACAAGATCGCCGAGTGCGGCCTCCGCGAGGTCAACCTGTACGTGACGGGTGTCGGCCAGGGCCGTGAAGGCGCCATCCGCGCGTTCAACACCCAGGGCGTCAACGTCATCTCCATCAAGGACATCACCCCCATCCCGCATAACGGTTGCCGCCAACCTCGGCCTCGTCGCGTCTAACCTCCTATGAGAACGCTCAAAGTCACCTGCAAGATGTGCCGCCGCGAGGGTATTTCCCTCTGCGGTCGGGAGAAGTGCGCCCTGAAACGCCGCCCGTACGCCCCTGGCGTCCACGGTCCGACGGGAGGCATGCGCCGCGCCCGCGTCACGGAATACGGCAAGCAACTCCGCGAGAAGCAGAAGGCCAAGCGCCTGTACGCGGTCAACGAACGCCAGTTCTCCAACTACTTCGAGAAGGCGCTCCGCATGAAGGGCAATTCCGGCGAGAACCTCGTCCGGCTCCTCGAATTGCGCCTCGACAACTCGGTGTTCCGCTCCGGGTTCGCGAAAAGCCGGCCGGCCGCGCGCCAGGCGGTCTCGCACGCGCACATCGACGTCAACGGCAAGAAGGTCAACGTCGCGTCCTACCAGGTCAAACCCGGCGACATCATCTCGATCCGCGGGACGAAACGCGCCAAGGGACCGTGGAAGAACCTCGAGGAAGACGTGAAGATCCGCCAGGCGCCGTCGTGGCTCGCCGTCGACGCGAAGTCGATGGAAGCGAAGGTCACGAGCGTCCCGGACGGCGAGGAGCTGAAGCAGCCCTTCGATCCGAAGCTCATCATCGAATTTTATTCGCGCTGACGTAGCGCAACTTGCACGTTCGTATGGAGTCAATCCTTCTTCCCTCCAAGATCCGCTTCGCCGATGGCGAACGGGCACATGAGGGCATCCTCACGGTCGAGCCCTGTACCCAGGGGTACGGCACCACCATCGGCAACGCGCTCCGTCGCGTGCTGTTGTCGTCCCTTCCGGGCGCCGCGGTGACCTCCGTGAAGATAAAGGGTGTCGACCACGAGTTCTCGACCATCCCGCACGTGAAGGAGGATGTCCTGGAAATCATCCTGAACCTCAAGACCCTGCGGATGAAACTGCATTCGGAAGAGCCGGTACGCCTCTCGCTCATCGCCAAGGGCGAACGCGTCGTGACCGCCGCCGATTTTTCGAAGAACGCGGACGTCGAGATCGTGAACCCCGAGATGACCCTCGCGACACTCACGGACAAGGCCGCCACGCTGGAGATGGAGATCACGATCGCGCCGGGACGCGGCTACCGCTCGACCGAGGAGCGTATCAAGGAGAAGCTCGAGCTCGGGAACATCGCCATCGACGCGTTGTACAGCCCGGTGCTGAACGTCTCGTACAAGGTCGAGGCGACCCGCGTCGGCGAGAAGACGGACTACGACAAGCTTATCCTGGACATCCAGACGGACGGAAGCATCACACCGAAGGAAGCCTGCGAGACGGCCGTCAATATCCTGCTGGACCATTTCAACCTGTTGAAGGATATCGAATATGAGACATCGGCATAAGGGCAAGGTCTTCGGACGCGAGAAAGCGCCCCGGGAAGCGATGATGCGCAACCTCGCGCAGTCCGTCATCCTGTACGAGCACGTGAACACGACCCTCGCGAAAGCGAAAGCCGTGCGTCCTATCGTGGAAAAACTCATCACCACCGGCCGCACCAAGACCCTCGTGAACCGCCGGAAGCTCGCTCAGACGCTCTCCATCGAGTCCGCCGTGAACAAGGTCCTCGAAGAACTCGGACCGCGCTACGCGACGCGTCCCGGAGGCTACACGCGTATCATCAAGCTCGGCCGACGCCTGAACGACGGCGCCGAGATCGCGCAGATCCAACTGGTGAAATAACCGTATGCCCTGGAACAAGAAAGCTGGAATGCCGAAGATCGTGCGCGAGACGCATGAGATCGACGCGACCGGAAAGGTCGTGGGTCGTCTTGCGACGCATATCGCGACGCTCCTCGTCGGCAAGCACCGCGCCTCACATGTGCCGCACATCGACTCGGGCGCCTTCGTGAAGGTCTCGAACGTGGAAAAGATCGAGTTCACCGGCAAGAAGTGGGATCAGAAGGTCCATTACCGCAGCTCGAACCGGCCCAGCGGCATCAAGGCGACGAAGATGTCGGTCCTGCGCGAGACGAATCCTGGAGAGATCCTGCGCCACGCGGTCAAATACATGCTTCCGAAGAACCGCACGCAGGCCGATCGCATGAAGCGTCTCATCATCGTCAAATAACTATGGCCACGACCAAGAAGACGGACAACAAGACGGAGGAGAAGAACAAGCCGAAGGCCGTGAAGAAGCCGGCGGCGAAACGACCTGCGAAGAAGGTAGCGGAGAAGAAGGCCGTCGAGGCGGACAAGGAGGTCGTGGTCGAGTCGGCGGAGATCGCCGCGGCCGAGGCCGTCAAGTCCGGCTCGTTCATCCCGGCCCTCGGACGCCGCAAGACGAGCATCGCGCGCGTGCGGCTCATCAAGAACGGCAAGGGCCTCATCACCGTGAACGGCAAGAAGATGGACACCTATTTCACGACCTACGAACTGCGTGAGGACGTGATGTCGCCGCTCAAGGCCGTCGGACAGGTCGACACCGTCGACATCAGCGCCCGGGTGACCGGTGGCGGCATCCGCGGACAGGCCCAGGCCATCCGCCTCGGCATCTCCCGCGCCCTCATCATCCTCAACCCGACGTTCCGCACGGCCCTGAAGAAGCTCGGGTACATGACCCGCGACCCGCGCAAGCGCCAACGTAAGATGTTCGGCAAGAAGAGCGCCCGCCGCTCGCCGCAGTGGAGCAAGCGGTAAGCTTACTGCCCAACAGCGAAGCAAAAATTTATGAACAGGCCGGAAGGTCTGTTCTTTTTGTAAAAATAAGAGCGCACCCGACGACAGCGTGAGCAAGAATGCTCTTTGCTGCGTGGATGCGCGAAGTTCGACTACTGACCGATGCGTACCATGGCGGGGTTGAGGACGCCGCCTTTCTCATTCGCCTCGTCACCCTCGGTGCCAAGCTGGGCGTCCTTGTTGTGCCAGCGCCGGAGTTGCTCGCCGTGCACCCACACCTGCGAGAGTATGGAGACGGCTATTCCGTACATGCAGCCACTGATGCCCTCGCTATCCGCAAGAAGGGAGGTCTTCTCGGCACACTTCTCAATGGTGTCGCCCTCGGCAATCCTGCCTTCCATGAGGCACGCCCAGCGCTCCGCGTAGCGGATGGCGCAGGCGCTGTAGCCATCGCTGTTCACCTCGACCATCTTCTTCCAGCCAATCTCGTCGCGCAGCGACATCTTTTTGGGGGCTCCCTTGGGGGCGTCCTTACACTTCGGCTTTTTGGTCCGCATCTGTTGTTCTCCTGTCAAAGGGCGAGCGGTTTTTCCCAACCGCAGGGGACGTGTTGGCGTATGTATCTAACATAAAAACCGACTAATCGTCAATAATCGCATCGTGACCCAGTTCAATTCAAATACGCGGTGTTTAGTATATGACGCCTGAAAAATTATACGGAAAGAGGAATCTCCACGTCGATCCTCTGGGCCTCGTAATCATCGAAGAACACGCCGAACGACATTCTCCAGACGTTCCCTTCGACCCGTGCCTCGACGACCTTGAAATCCGATCCGTTGTACTCACGCCATGCGCCGTGCGTCTCCATGACGTATTTCGATACGGATGTCTTCTGCTCCGGCGTCAGTTCGGACGCGGTCACCCAGTCCTTGATGAAACGTTCGCGACAGACGTTCTCGTGGTTCGATTGCTGTTCGTCCTCAGACAACTCCTGCTCTTTACGTTCGTCAGCACTCGCAATTTCGTTAGGAGCGTTCTTGGGCGTTTCGATGCTCATATGACGCCATGCTAGCACGTGAAATTGAAGCAGGACAGAAAAATGGTCTGGGTAGGATCAGAACGACGATTTTACGCGCTTCAGCGCCATGATATTCGCCCGATTGCTTCATGTTCGCTATCCTCTCGGCATGACGTACATCACGGAATACGGAACGCTTGGCGCGAAGGAACGTCGTCAATTGGGATTCAAGCGCCGCTACAAGGACGAACATCCGGAATGGGACGATTCGATGGTGCTGCTGACGCGGTTCGTGTCCGAACGGCTGACGGCTGGGGCGCAAGTCCTCGATGCCGGATGTGGCCATGGGAATTACGTCATCGACGAATTGCGTGGCAGGATAGGCCGGGCCGTCGGCATCGATGCGGATCCTGCGAGCACGTCGAAGAACGTCTGCCTGGACGCCATCGTCCACGGAGACCTCGAATCCCTCCCGTTCCCGGACGGGACCTTCGACGCGGTCGTGTCGCTGTGGGTGCTGGAACATCTTCGTGATCCAGTACGGACATTCGCGGAAATCAGGCGCGTGCTGAAACCCGGCGGGTTCTTCGCGTTCGTGACGCCGAACAGACATGCCGCGATCGTCGCGGCTCGACGCATGATGTCCGCGCCGTTGGCGAACCGCATCGTCCGTCGGCTCTACGGACGCGACGACGCGGACATGTTCGACGTTTTCTACCGAGCCAATTCCCTCCAGAGGCTGACGGATATCGCCCATGAGGTCGGCTTCTCGATTTCCGAACTGAAGGAGAACGTAGACCCCTCCTATACCTCGTTCGGTCCTGTGACGTACGCGATCTCATCTTTCGTCTCGCGCATGCGTCTGACGCTGGTGAAACCGCACATCATCGGACTGTTCGTAAAACCAAACAATATCGAAGTATCCGATACCTAGACGGTTGGCCTGATTGCCGCATTTTCGCTATCCTACGGCCATGGCTTACGGCGCACGGATCGCGAGGAATGCCCTTCTGCTGACGATGGCGACGGCCGGGCAGAAGGTCGTCGCGTTCGTCGCGTTCACGCTCGTCGCGCGGCTCATCGGCCGCGACATGACGGGCGTGTATTTCTACGCGATTTCCGTCACGTCCATCTTCGTGACGTTCATGGACCTCGGCATGACGCCGGTGGTCATCCGCGCGTTGGCAGGGGACCGGGACGACGGGATGCGGCTGTTTTCGGCGGCGGTGCGCGCCAAGATTTTTCTCGCGCCGCTCGCCATAATCGCCGCGCTCATCTATGCGATAGGATTCGGTGCGGACCGCGTGACGCTCGCGACCGTGGCAATCGCGTGTCTCGTGATGACCGCGGACACGGTGCATCTCCTCCTGTACGGAACGTTGCGCGGGAAACAGAATCTCCGGCCGGAATCCATCGGCATGTTCGTGGGGCAGATCCTCACGGCGACGGCGTCGGTCGGCGCGGCCTGGTACGGGTTCGGACCGGTAGGGCTCGCGGTCGCGCTCCTCGTCGGCAGCGTTTGGAATGTCGCGTGGAGCCTGCGACAGGCAAAGGGTTTCGGCGTCAGATTGCTCGTGCCGCATCGGATGGATTTCCGACGGCTCGCGGTCGAGGCCCTGCCGTTCGGCATCGCGGGCATCGCCGTGAAGGTCTACTCGTACGTCGACAGCCTGTTCCTGAACATCTTCCACGGCTCGTCGGCGGTCGGGCTCTATGCCGTGGCGTACAAGCTTACGTACGCGCTCCAATTCCTGCCGCTGACGTTCGTGGCGGCGCTGTATCCGGCGCTCGCGGCGGGGTATGCCAAGAAGGAGGCGACGGACCTCCGGAATACGTTCCTCGGCTCGCTCCGTCTCATGGCCGCCATCGGTTTCCCGCTGTCCGCCGGGTTGTCCGCGCTCTCGCCGAAGATCATCCCGATGCTCTATGGCACGGACTTCCTCGGGACGATCCCGGCGTTCACGGTCCTGCCGTGGGTGCTCCTGCCCATCTTCCTCGATTTCCCCATCGGGTCGCTCCTGAACGCGACGCACCGCGCGCATCTCAAGACCACGGCCATGGTCCTCACGATGATCCTCAACGTGGCGTTGAACGCGACGCTCGTGCCGTCGTTCGGGCCGGTCGGCGCGGCGTGGGCCGGCGTCGTGAGCTTCTGGTGCCTCTATCTCATCGGCGCCTGGTTCACGCGGGACATGGTCGGCGGCGTCAGGAAGTATCTGTGGCTCACCCTGCGCGGTCTCATCGCCGCCGGGGTGTCGTGGTACGCTTGGGCGGTCATCGGCGCGCCCATGCATCTCTTCGCGGCGGTGGTCTTCGGCGGGTCCGTGGCGGTCATCATGGGATTCGTCGTCCGGTTCGTGACGGTTGACGATGTCGCCCGTTTCATCCGAAGATGGCGGATGAACCCCAGTAAGGTCGAATCACCCCATGATTGAGGACACTATCACGCTCATGACCCTTGATTATCCGCCGGAAATAGGCGGTGTTTCGAGGTATTTGGGCGCGCTGGTCAAGGCATCCCGCGGAGCCATCCGGGTCATCGTGCCGGAGGGGCATCGGACCGAGGGTCCCGGCGCGGTCGAGACGAAGAGGTTGTTCCAGATGATGTGGCCCCACTGGTGGCCCATGGTCGGCGTGTGTCGGCATGAGAAACGGCGGCGCCACGTCATGCTCGTGAGCCATGTATTCCCTGTCGGGAGCGCGGCGTGGATTTCGCGGATGTTCGGCGGGCCGGAGTACATCGTCATCTACCACGGATTGGACGTGCGCCTCGCGATCGGCAGATGGAAGCGTTGGCTCCTGCGTCGCGTATCGAGATGCGCATGGGCCTGCGTCGCGAACAGCGAAGCGACGAAGCTCGACCTGCTCGCGCTCGTCCCGGGACTGCCCGTCAGCGTCCTCACGCCCGGCGTCGAGGACGTCCCGTATCCGTCGCGCGATGAGGCGAGGGCGAAGCTCGGCATCGGACATGAGGAGAAGGTCGTCGTCACGGTCTCGCGCCTCATCCCGCGCAAGGGCGTGGACTTCTCCATACGAGCGATGTCGCGCGTGCAGACCGACATCGAGGCACGATACGTCATCATCGGCGAAGGATCCGACCGCGAGCGGCTGCAGGGCGTCGCGGACGAATGCCGCGCGCGCGTCACCTGGGTCCCGAAGGCAGACGATGAGGAGGTCCGGACCTGGCTCGCGGCCTCCGACGTGTTCCTGCTGCCGACGCGCGACGAGGGTATCGACGTCGAGGGATTCGGCATCGTCTATCTTGAAGCCGCGCTCGCAGGCATCCCGGCCATCGCGGGACGGAGTGGCGGTGCCGTCGAGGCCGTGCGACACGAGCGCACGGGCTTGCTTGTGCATCCGGATCGGTTGGACGAGATCATCGACGCGCTCGAGATGCTGCTGACGGACGAATCGATGCGCCACCGGCTCGGCGAAGCCGCGAAGCGTCGCGCGAAATCCGATTTCCGCTGGATCGACCGTTGGTCCGTCCTGTCCCGCGCATGCGGCGTGGACACATGAGCATGGAGCGTCCACCTGACATCAGCATCGTCATCCCGTGCCACGAACACGCGACGGAGCTCGCGAAGACCCTCGCGAGCCTTTCGGTTCAGACGTTCGCGCCGCTAGACATCGTCGTGGTCGATGACGGTTCGACGGACCATCCAGAGCGGATCGTCACGTCGTTCGCCGGACGGCTTCCCATCACCATCCTCCGATTCGAGACGAATCGCGGGGCGCCTGCCGCACGAAACGCCGGCGCGGCCGCGACCTTGGCTCCCTTCCTGCTCTTCCTCGATGCCGATGCCGAACTCGTTCCCGACGCGTTGGAGACGTTCCGCGACGCGCTGGAACACCATCCCGCGGCAGCGTTCGCGTATGCGGATTTCCTCTGGGGCGCGAAGCGATTCCGCGGACGGCCGTTCGACCAAAAGGCGCTGGAACATCGGAACTACATCCACACGTCGTCGTTGCTACGACGCTCCGCGTTTCCCGGCTTCGACGAATCGCTCCGCAAGTTCCAAGACTGGGACCTCTGGCTCACGATGGCGGAACGCGGCACCTTCGGCACATGGATCGACCGCGACCTGTTCCGTATCGAGCCTCGACGGCAGGGGATGAGCCGATGGATGCCCCGCATCGCGTACGCCATCCCGTGGCGGAAGCTGGGTTTCATCCCGAAGGAGATATCGAACTACCGGGAAGCCGAGGCAATCGTACGGAAGAAGCACGGGATATGATTGAATTATCAAAACATAATGTCATCCTGAGTCCGACGAAGGAGCTTCCGAATATTTTGAACGACCTCCGGATCGTCATCGTGTCGTGGAACGTCGAGAAGCTGCTCGGTCGGTGTCTCGTGTCGCTTCCGAAGGCATGCGAGGGACTGACGTGGGACGTGACGGTCGTGGACAACGCGTCGACGGACAAAAGCGTGGAGACGGCGAAGCTCGTTGGCGCGGAGCTGGGGTTGCCGTTTCGCATCATCGCGAATCCAGACAACCGCGGGTTCGCGAAGGCATGCAATCAAGGAATCGCCGGTCACGACGCGCGATATGTCCTGCTCCTGAATCCCGACACAGAATGTCCTGCCGGCTCGCTGAAGGCGCTCGTCGAAGCCGCGGATGCGCGTCCGAAAGCCGGCATCGTCGGGCCGCGGCTGCTCGACAAGGAGGGGAATGTCCATGCGGGCGTCCGACGGTTTCCGACCGTGTGGAATCAGCTCGGCGTACTCCTGAAGCTTCATCGCCTCATGCCGTGGCTTCCGATGTTCCGGCGGTATTTCGCCAAGGATATCCGACACGACAAGACACAGGACGTCGACCAGATCGAGGGGTCATGCTTCCTTATCCGCCGGGAACTCATCGACAGGCTCGGCGGGCTCGATGAACGGTATTTCCTCTGGTTCGAGGAGGTCGATTTCTGCAAAGCCGCGATTGAGGCGGGATGGAAGGTCACGTATGTCCCGTCGGTGTCCATCACGCATCTCGGCGGGCAATCGTTCGGCCAACGCCTCTCGGTCGAACGCCAACGCGACTTCAACGCGTCGATGCGGG
>JAZDIB010000082.1:0-2777 GCA_043805355.1 Patescibacteria group bacterium
CAGACCGGTTCCGGACCGGTCAAGGCCAAGAAGGGCGGTGCAGGATGGGTCGTGTCGCTCATCGTCCTCATCTGCGTCAGCCTCGGTGGACTCGCCACCCTCGCCATTTCGCAAGGATGGATCCGAATCGCCGGGACGCAGGTCGCGACGCCAGGCGGGGTGTCCGAGGTGCAGACCTCGACGCCCGCCGCTCCGACCACGGTACCCGTGAACGACGAAACCCTGAAGCGTGCCATCGAGGCATCGCCCAAGGACGCTCGGGGTCACGGGACGCCCGACTGCTACTACCCCTCGAAGGCCAAGACGACCGTCGCGGGCGCTCCGAAAATCGACTGCGGTAAGGACGTCGTCCCGCCGTCGAAACGCACGTCCGAAGGCAAGTGCTACGACCTCCGGAGGGAGTGCGTCATCGTAGGTCTGTAGTTCTCAACCGAAGCCCCGACTGCATCTCTCGCAGCGGGGCTTCTTCATTTTATGACGTTCCGATTTCGGCGCGGATGCGTTCCGCGACGGCCGCGAGTTCCTCCGACGTGGCATCCCGCGCGTTAGCCTGGGCGAGGTCGCCCGGATTCGAGATGGGGATCAGTTTTATGTGCGCATGCGGGACCTCCAGCCCCTCGATGACGAGCGCGACCTTGGTCGAGCCCATGGCGCGGCGGAGAGGTTCCACGAGACGCTTCGCCGCGAGGAGGAAGGCAGCGTAGGTCTCGTCGTCCATGTCGAACGGGGAATCGATTTCCTGCTTCGAGACGACGAGCGTATGACCCGGCTGGATGGGATGGATGTCGAGGAAGGCGAAGAACCGGTCGTCCTCCCAGACCTTGTGGCACGGGATCTCTCCCTGGATGATGCGCGTGAAGATAGTAGGCATAGGATACCTACTATAGGACATTCCCTCCCCACTTGTCATTCCCGCGAAGGCGGGAACCTATCCGAATCATGCTAGAATGAAACCCGAACGATATGCGCCGTCTCCTCCTCCTGATCGCGGTCGCGCTGACCGTCGCGGCCTCCGCACCGACGGCCTCCGCCGCCGACCTTTCCTATGATCTGCGCCAGGCCGTGGTGTGGGTCCATTGCGGGAACCGCCAAGGGTCCGGCGTCGTCGTGAACGGCACGGAAGGCTATGTCCTCACGAACGCGCACATCCTCCTGGACCTCGACACCATGACCCCGGAATCCTGTTCGATCGGATTCATCGACGACGGCGATATCGACCCGAACGTCTACTACGCGGCGTCGTGGGTGAAATATTCCTACGAGGACACGACGAACCGCGACTTCGCCATCCTGAAGATCGGACAGCCCAAGGGATATCGGACGCTCCCCTCCTTCCCCTCCATCGCGACAGACGAGTTCTCCGAGATCGGCGACGCCCTCTCCATCGCCGGATATCCGGGCAGCGCCGCAGGCAGCCAGACCGTCACGACCGGGAAGATCACCGGCCTTGAACGCGGCATCGTCATGACCGACGCGGTCATCTCCCCCGGCGTCTCGGGCGGGGCAGGCATCGACGCCAAGGACGGGCTCGTCGGGCTCGCGACGCGCATCCTCTACCGCGAAACCTCGCCGGGCGTCGAAGAAGTCGTGGACTACGAACTCGTGGACATCCGTGCCATCCTCACGTGGATGGACACGTTCGGCACGGACGCGCACGACACCTACGTCACGCACCTCGACGCGACCCGCTATCACGCGCCGACCAACTTCGTCACGGGAGGGATCCTCTCCTGCAGCACCCTCGCGAAGAGCATCTTCGAAAGCACGGTCTATTGCCTGAACAACGAAGGCACGCGAAGCGTCTTCCCCAACGACGCGACGTACCATTCGTGGTTCTCCGACTTTTCCGGCGTCGTCTCGGTTTCGGCCTCGGACCTGGCGACGTACCGCCTCGTCTCGAACGTCACCATGAAACCCGGCTCGCTCGTGAAGATCGAATCCGACCCCAAGGTCTACCTCGTCACCGACGACATCGGCACGCTCCGCTGGATCCAAACCGAAGCGCGCGCCATCGAACTCCTCGGCCACGGCTGGGCCGGCTTCGTCACGGACATGCCCGTGAGTTTCTTCTCGAGCTATAGGCTCGGGTCGCCGTTGCCGTGATTGGAGTTGTCCCGTGGTATGATGACCGCATATGCGGTCATTTTTCTTGCGTGTCTGCGCGCTCCTCGTCGTCGTTCCCCTCGTCATCACGAACGCGCCCGTCGCGCTCGCGGATGACGGGCCCGTCATCTCGGTCATCGGATCAGCTGAGCCGATCGAGGAATCGGTTATTCGTATGGACAAGGAGCTCGTGGAATTCACCGTCCCAGCCTCCGACAACGATCTCCCCAAAGGTAAGGCGACGTTCTGGTTCTCGAACTCGACGGACCAAGATGTGACGGTCCCGACCATCTTCCCGATGACGTATGAAGGCCCCGGAGCCAGATTCCAGACGTCGTACGCGCAGAACGTCAAAGCGTTCCTGAACGACGTCCAACTCCCGGGCGAAGTGTCGTATAAACCATATCCGGTACGCGACGCGTCCGATGAGCTGGAATCGAAGGAATCTCTCGGCTACACGTTCACCTTTACGGTCCCCGCGAAACGAACCGTTCAAATCGTCGTCACGTTCGATGTACCGCTCAGCGGAGTCGCGATGCCATTCTTCACGTACTACTTCGGTTCTGGAGCAGGGTGGTCAGGCACCATAGGAGAAGCGCGATTCGTCGTCCGATATCCGCATGTCCTTCAGGACGGATGGGTAGAGGCGAATACCACAGCATCGAATAAAACCG
>JAZDIB010000083.1:0-34640 GCA_043805355.1 Patescibacteria group bacterium
CGTTCTTGTTCTTCGCCTGAATGATGGCAGCCTGGTTTTCCAACAGCGGCGGGTCCATCACCTCGACGACCGTCCCATCGCTCGTCGTCCAGGGAGACCAGGCCCAGCTGTATTCCGTGACCGGGACGATAGGCACCGCGACACCGTTTTGGATGGACGCGGCCGTGGCCGTGAACGGGTGCTTCTCACCTTCCTTCACGAAGAGCAGAGGATGCTCCTCATTCGTGTCCGTCACCTGCACCGTGTTCAGGGCACACAGCTGGTCGCCCGTGCGGAACGAGAACGTGAGCGGGCCGCTGGCGGCGGACGTGTCGTACTCCGCGACGACGCCGCGGCTGGAGCGGATGCCGGCGCGCTTCGCGACCGCGGCGTTGTCGCCGAGGTCCGGGTCGCCGAAGAACTTCACGCGGTAGTCGGTCTGGGGTTCGAGCGCGGTGTCGAGGCGGAACATGAGGTCCTGCGTGCCGGTCGCGGTGCGCGGCATCCAACGGCCGGTCACGGAACCCGTGCACCAGACCGCGGCGATGGCCGGGTCGCCCTTCAGCCACGCGATGAGCCGCACCCAGAGACGCTCGACCCATCCGCGGAATCCCGGCGTGACGGGACGGAAATCATCCGTGACCTGCGTCGTCCCGTTCGGGCAGGTCGCATCCGCCTGCTTCGCGATCTGCACGTTCGTGAGGATGCTCGCTCGGTCCATCGGCACGTTGAACGTCGCGCGGATCTCCACGTTGCGGCAGACGCCCGAACCGGATGGATAGCTGGTATCGAGCTGCGGGCGCACGTTGCAGCACCCTTGGGTCGTCAGGCCGTAGCCGGCAGGGCAGGAGGCTTCCGCGTCGAATCCGCACTGGAGGCCGTAGGTCGCGTCGCCGGTCTTGCTCTCGAGCGTCGCGGAGAGCTTCGCCGTCATGAGGCCGTTCTCATCCGGATCCGCGTCGCCCACGATGGTCGCGAGCTGGGCCGCATCCACGCGCCCGTCGCCGTTCTCGGTCGATTCGCACTGCTCGCCCGTTCCGAGCGGACCACCGTCTCCGCAGAAACTCGGGACGCGATACGCGGGAGATGAACCTTCGAGCAAGCACGTGACGCCGCATCCGTCGCCGGACGCCTTGTTGCCGTCGTCGCAGTCTTCGCCTAAATCCCTGTTCCCGTTCCCACAGCATCCCAAATCCGGCGTGCTCGTGTCGTTGTCGCACAGGCCCGTTCCGGTATGGAGACACGTCTTCGGCAGGCACCCGAGCGGGAACGTCGGGTCCGTCGCCAGATGCTTCTCGCATGATTCGCCCGGTTCGGGGATGGCGTTTCCGCACACCGAGGCGATGGTCGGCGAGGACCCTTCGTGCAGGCACTGGGTCGAGCATCCGTCGCCGTTCGTGAGGTTGCCGTCGTCGCAGTCTTCGCCATCCGCCACGTCGCCGTTGCCGCACGTCGAATCGCCGGACTTCGCGCCCGTATGGCGGCAGAACGTGGAACAGCCGCGCGTCTGCACCGGCGCGCACGTGCCGCCGTTGGATTCGCAGACGGCCTTGTCCCCTTCCAGCACGCACGGTGTCATGTCCGGCGTGGTGGACGTCGGCGACGCGCCGAGGCAGAACCTCCCGAAGTCGCACGCTTCACCCTTGTCGACGGCCCCGTTGCCGCATGTCCCCTGCGGAATCTGACCGATGGGTTTCCACAGGCAAGAGCTCGCGTCGCAGAGGCCGACGTCGGCCGGAACGCCCGGGTCGCACTGTTCGCCGGCGCGCGCGCCTGTCGGGAGCACCGTGCATGCGTCGCCCTGGGACGTGGTCCCGCCGCTGCAATACGCGCTGTCCGTCGTCTCGATGATGCCGTTGCCGCACACCGCGACCTTGCCGAATTCGGCCTGCGAGCCTATGGAAAGGCACATCGCGCTGCACCGCGGCGGCAGGTCACCGCCCGTGTCGATAATCCCTCCGAGCATGTAGTCCGCGATGCTCGCGTCCGAGGTCTGCCACGAAACGCTTGTCGTCTGGAGGAGCATCTGGCCTATCGCGCTGCAGTCGTCCGGTGCGCTGAACGCAGACGCGACGAACATCTGCCGGCTTCCGACGACCGTCTCGATCTTCTCGAGCGGCGCGACGTCGACCGTGTCCGCCGCGCAGTACGCGTCGGTGCCGAGCTTGGTGCGGAACGTCCACGCGAACCCGTCCGGATCGTTGAGGCCCGTCATCGGGACGCCGTTCAGGCCACGAATACCGGTATCGGTCCCGCCCTTCAGGAGCACGCGATAGTATTTGCCCGGCACGAGCAGGAGGTCGTTCAAGGCCGTGATGGGATTGATGCGGAGAAAGCGTTCCTGCAAATCCGTGGTCTTCGGCGCGATCGTGACCGAGATGGCGTTCGACGGGATGGGCAACGGGGCCCCAAGTTCGGACAGGACGCAGTTCTCGTTGGCGCACGGCCGCACGACCACGTTGCCGGCCACGCTCTCGGGATCGATCGCGACGTTGAACCGCGCCCAGATGCGGGCGTTGATGCAGGCCGTCTGACACTTCGGCGCGTAGTCCTGCACCTTCGGCGGCACGAACTTCACGAAGAGATGCCCCGTGCCCTTGATGCCGTCCGGAAGGACGGTCGCATTCATGTTCACCGGCACGTTGCCGGTTTCGAGCACGCCATAACCGATCTGCCGACACCCTGGCCCGTTCGTCTTCGGGTCCTCGATGAGCGGCGTCTGGTACATGGCGCGCCCGTCCGAATCGTCGTCGCCGTGCTGCCACTGCCATCCATACCCGTCGCAGCGGAGCACGACGCACTTGTCGTCGCTCGAGAGCGGCGAGGCGAGATACGGGACAGGTAATCCCGTATCGTTCAGCGTATAGGGATGCGGCGAGACGCTCACGGCGCCGACCTTGCACGCATCGGTGGACGCGCGCGTCTTGAACCGGAAGCAGTAGGCGATGCCGGGGCCGCAGGACGTGGACTCATCCATGAACGCGCCGGTCGCGCCCGCGCCCTTCACGCCCGTGAGGATCTCAACGAGATAGGTCGTGCTGGGGTCGAAGGCCGCGTCGGCTTGGAGCATCACGAGGTCCTGGTCGATGGACGCCGGCTGCAGGAGCGGGAACCCGGGCGCGAGCGCGAGGTCCTCGGTGGTGGTGCACGGCTCGTTCGACGCGCTCGTGCATTTCCGGATGCGGAACGTGGTTTTGGTGACGGTGGACGGCTCGAGATGCGTCGTGAAGCGCGCCGCGACGGATGCGGTCACGCAGGCGTTCGTGCCTCCGGCGCGCTTGTCCCACGGCGAGGGCGACGGGATGGGCGCCGGCGTCTGATCCGGCGCGCATTCTTCGACCACGCGCGGCGACACTGGGATGAGGCCGGTGGAGGAACGCCAGGCGAACATCGCGGACTGCGCGACCGCGCCGCACATCTGCGTGCCCGGGATGCAGGTCCCGTTCGGACAACACTGCTCGGACTGGCTGCAGACATCCGCCTGTTCGTTGCAGTTGCGCACCTGGTAGTTCACGCCGTTCGACCGCACGCCCTGGACCGCGAGGGAGACGGGACCGGTCACGGCGCCGGTCGGCACCGCGGCCTTGAGGGCCGTGCTCGCCCAGGACGACGCGAGGGCCGCGACGTCGCGCGAGAACGTGAGCGTATCCGCGACCGTACCGAAGCGTTCGCCCGAGATCGTGACGTCGGTACCGACAGGTCCGACCGTCGGGATGATGGAACAGATGCCGGGACGCGGCGTCTCGGTGTTCACGACGAACGCGACCTGATTCGATACGACGTTATCGGAACGGACGAGCGTCACCTGGTAGTCGCCTGGGACGATGCCCGTCTCGTTGAGGAACTTCGACGGCACCTTCACGACCACGTTCGTCTCCCTCCAGAATCCCGCGCTACAGGCTTCGGGAAACGACGTATCGCCCATGGCTTCGACGCCGGAAGCGACGTTCTTGAAACGCACGGTGCCGACGGAATATCCGAAATTCGTCCCGGTGAGAGTGATGTATTCGCTGATGGGTCCCTGCGACGGGTCGATGGTGCCGATGACCGGAGGACCGGCAGTCGACTTGTTCTGGACCTGGAAATTCGCGGGGTTGCTGACCTTGCCGTCGGCCGTGACCGTGATGGTCTGCGACCCGACGCCCGAGACCGGCACGTTGGCCGTGATCGACCCGTCCGTCCATGCGGCGAACGAGGTGAGCACGGAACCGCCGAACGTCATGCGGCTCGGCGCCGAACCGAATCCCTGCCCGACGGCGCGGAACTGGTCGCCGACATAGCCAATCTTCGGGTCGAGTCCACAGAGACCGGGATAGGACGCGTCGTTTACCACGAAATCCGGGATGCCCGGACCGCGGCTGTTGTTCGTCGTGTCCGACAGGTTGCTCTGGCCGTTCGTGATGGTGAGAGGGCCGATGGACGCGCCTTCCGGCACCGCGACGATGACCTGCGTCGAGGACCACGTGTCGAGACCGGCCGCGGCGCATGCCTGGGGCGCCTGCGCGACGACGTCGTCTGCATCTCCGGCGCCTCCGAGGAACGTGACCGTGCCGCTGGACCCGAGGTTCACGCCCTTGATGGTCACGAACGTCCCCGGCTTGCCTTCGGTCGGCCGGACTTCGGTGATTGTTGGCTGTTCCACGCACGTCCCGCCCGAGCACACGCCCGAGGCGCACTGCGAATTCTCGGTGCACGAACCGCCGGAACACGCGCCGCAAAATCCAGGCGTATTCGGGCTTCCGCCGCAATCCACGCCGCTTTCGTCCCCGTCCTGCACCCCGTTGAAGCATCCGGGCGGACGGACCACGACGCGGACGGCGGACGATTGCGTCGAATGGGTATCGATGTCGTAGGCGGTGGCGCGGAGCTCGCGTGTCGCCTGGAGCGGGATGCCGGCCGTGTCCCAGACGACGTCCGCGTCGAACGACGTGACGACGGTCACGGCATCCGGCCCGGCGGAATCGATCAGGGCGCCTTCGTCGAAGACATCCACATACGCGACGCCGCTCTCGTCCGTCGCATGGGCGCGGACCGTGACGAGGCTGTCGGCCGGGACGCCCTGCCCGTCGAGCGGTTCGACCATGGAGACGGTGGGCGGCTGTGTGTCGATGAGATTGCCGGTGCGGAACGTGGCGGTGCAGGACGGCGCGAACCCGCCGCAGACGACGGTCTGTCCGGTCGTGGACCGCAACGACCCGCCGACCGTGACGGTGAACGGCGCGTCCGCGTCGAAGCATAGGAGGTCCGCGTTGGGAGCCGGGCATGGCGATGCGGGCGTGAAGGTGACGACGCTGCCGTTGACCATGATGGTCCCGGCCACGCCTCCCCCGCCGTCGCGCGTCACGGCGATGACCGAGGCCGACGTCTCGTCGACCGGCCGCGAGAACAGGATCTTCACCTGCACGTTCCGGATGGGCACGTCGCCTTGCGGCGTGATGGACTTCACCTGGAAGACGTTCGAGACGCCGCTGCCGCCGAGGCCGCCTCCACCCGTGCCGCCCTGCGAGGTCGTCGTTCCTCCCCCGCCGCCCGTCGCCGCGATCAACCGGTCGATGACGAATTTCGCGATGGCCCACGAGGAAAGCACGAGGATAAGACCGATGATCGCCGACGTGATCATCTTCTTGGCTTTGTCCGTCTTCTCCGCCTCGCCGCCCGACGTCATGTACAGGAACCCGGCGTAGACCATCAGCCCGAGGAAGATGATGCCGAGCAGGCCGAGCGCGACGTTGATGATGTTGGCCGCGATGACGCGCGGGTCCGCCGACGAGAGCTTCACCGTCTCCCCCACCGCCGCGAGGCCGCTCTGGATCTCCTGCGCCTGGACGACGGATGCCGCAGAACCGATCCCGAGGAGCAGGATCGCGAGGAACGTGAGGGTGAGGAGAGGGCGTCGCATGGGGTTACGGCGTGAAGGAGCACTCTTGTCCCTTCGGGGAATTGTTGCAGCAGTTCGGGGCTCCGGCGCAGGCATTGGACGACGCGGGGTTGAAGCAATTCTGGTAGGCGTCCTGCAGCTCGGAGAGGAGGTATGGATCGTAGAAGTTCAAGTAGTCTTTCTCCGGGTCCGGGAACGGCGTGGACGGGAGATACGGCCGATGCTTCATGAAGAGCTGGGCCTTGGCCGCGACGTCCCCGGGCTTGACCGGCATGTTGTCCGCGGTCAATAACTCCATACCCACGAAGAACCAGAACGTGTCGGGATCGGTCTCGCCCGGGCCGCTCGGGAGGATATAGGAGGCGTCGCTCCGGAACGTGGACGCCTGCATCAGGCCGTCGAACGTGGCGCTCACGTTCTCGTCGAGCGGGCGGTTGGATTGTCCGTCGCCCGGCGTCGCGTCCGGGACCGTCTCCAGGATCTTGGGCGGCGAGAGCTTGACCTCGTTCGTGGTGCCGAAGGACCAGACGTAGTCGTCGGCAGGCGGCCCCTGGGCCACGTCGTCGTTGTTCCCGTCTAGCGAGTTGCCGACCACGTCCGTGATGCCGTCGAATCCTTGGGACGTGAACTGCGCCTGTGGCGGCTGGCTCGAAAGCGTCGCGGACCGTGCCAGGACCTCAAGCGTCGCGTCCGGCGGCAGGCAGAACACGTCGCGACCGCAGGAATTCACCCCGCACTGGTCGAACGTCAGGAATTCGATCGTCCGATAGCGGTTCGTGATGCGGTATTCCCCGTCGAGCGGCGTGCCGACGCCTTCGTCGGGACGAACCGCGACGTTCGTGAAGCCGGACCCTGCGCGGAAGATGCCGCTCGCGCCGACCGGGTCGACCGCCTCGTCGAACGTGACCTGGATGACGATGTTGCGCGCGTACTTACCGCCGGCGTACGGGATGGCCGCGACGACCTTGGGCGGCGTGAGGTCCACGAACGTCGAGACCTCGAAGCCCCACTCGTATCCTTGGCCGAACGACCCGCTGAACGCGGCCCCTCCGGCGTCGAGAAGGATACCGTCGTTCCCGCCCTTCAGCTTCACCGTGTACTTGATGTTCGTCGTCGGGCTCCCGAGGAGGTCCACAGGCCGGATGACGAACGTCTTCCGGTCCTGCGTGAACGTGACGCGCGCCTGCGCGGTCGTGAGCGACGAGCCCTCATCACCCGTACGGTACAGCTTCACGTTCGCGGCGTTCAGCCCTAGGGTCGTCCCGCTCGTCGCCTCGGTCCATCCTTCGATGAGCGAGGCCGGCTGGATGGGCTGCTTGAACGTGATGATGACTGGCGTGTTGCGCGGGATGTCCGTCGCGTTCCGTTCCGGGAGATGGTATTCGATGATGCCGCCGCCCAAGGACCCGGACGACCCCACGAGCCCGCCGATGCCTCCCGTTCCCGTTCCCGTGACGCTTCCGCCGCCGGTCGCGCCCGTCAGCGCCTTCATGATGAAATACACGATGGCCCACGCCGACGCGAGGATGACGAGGCCGATGATGGCGTTCTTGATGGTGTCCCGCGCCTTCTTGACCTTCTCCGCATCCCCGCCGGCGGTCATGTACATGAACCCCGCGTAGATGAGGATGACGAGGAGGATGACGCCGACGAACCCGAGCACGACGTTGATGATGCGGCCGATGATGGTGATGAGGTCCGTACCGCCGGCGATGCCCGCCGCGGTCGCGGTCTGCTCCACGGACGCGACGCTCTGCTGGAGCTGCGCGTGCGCCGGGGCCGGAATCGAAAAAACGCCTCCGACGAAGGCGCACACGGACGCAAGCATCAGGAAACGCACGACGACTCGCGAGGGCGTCTGACGGATGGCTTGCTGGTCTTTCTGCATGGGAAGAGAGAGCCCGCCGAGCATCCGCGAATTATATCAGGTCGGCGGCGCTTGTAACAACCGTTGCACGATGGACTTCACCGCGTTGCCGTCCGCACGCCCCTGGACCTCCTTCATGATGGGCCCCATGACCTTCCCCATGTCCTTCAACGTCGCCCCGGTCTCCTGGATGACGCGCCGGCAGATCTCCTCGAGCTCCGCTTCCGGCATGGCCGCCGGCAGGTACCGCTCGATGATCGCGATCTCGGCCTGCTGATGATCCACGAGATCCTGCCGTCCGCCTGCGGAAAAATCCACGAGCGCGTCGCGGTATTGCTTGACCATGGTCCGAAAGACGGCAAGGGCGTCGTCGTCCGTGAGGTCACGCAGGAGCTCGATGCGCTTGTTCGTGAGTGCCGACCGCATGAGCCGCAGCGTCGAGAGCGTGAGCTCCTCCTTCGCTTTCATCGCCTCCTTCAGATCGGTATCGATCCGTTCGATGAGCATAGTGCGTGGTTACGTGAAACGTGAAGCGTATACCGTGTAACGTCGGCCCTTCCGACGCTACACGCTACACGTTATACGTCTTACGCCCTACCGTCGTCCGCCGCCGCGGCGTCGGGGTTCGATCTTGCGTTTGCCGGTCCGGATTTCGTATTCGAACTTGGCGCGCATCTCTTCGCGTCGGAGCGCGCTCGAATGCCGCTTGTTCGACGTCTCGTCCTTCTTGTGGAACCGGATCTTCCGGGCCTGAAGGACCTTGCCGCTGGACTGGATGCGACGCTGGAAGCGCCTGTACAGCGCGTCGAACTGTTCGCCTTTCTTCCGTTTGACTTCCGCCATACGTCACCTCTCCTTTCTTGATTCGTGATTGACACACTCGCCTGACGGGACGTGGCCCGTCCGACAGGTTTCGACGTCCGAAGGGTACGGGAAACGGCCCAGTATGTCAACGAAAAACCCTGTCACAGACAGGGTTGAGGCCTTGGCGGAGGGAAACCGTCAGGTTTCCGGAAGAATCGGCGCGACGAGGTACCAGAACCTCGAGTGGTAGAAGCCGTCGAACGGATGGATGAGGAGCCCTGCCCCCCGCCTCCCCCTCGTGGCATAGAGGACGTGCCGACGGCCTTCGACGTAGGCGACGGAGCCGAGCGCGACGAGCGGCGCATGACGGCGGAGGACGGCATCCGGATCCTTCTTCAGGAACAGGAGGAGCTCCTCGGACGTCGCAGTCCGCATGCCGCGGTCCTTGATGTCATCGAGGACCGTGTCCGTATATGCACTGCATCCGAGGCAGACAGCCTTCAGGTGAGCGAGGTCGGGCTTCCGGGTCCTGACCCGAAGCTTGCGGTCGAGTGGCTCGAACAGGGCGTAGCTGATCTGCGGGGAAACGAGGGCTTTGTACGTCCGCTTGAGCTCCTCGAACGAATGGGTGACGGCGACAGCCGCTGAGGTGTCGTTCATCAGTCATGGTTCCTTCGGGCTTCGGCTCGCCCCGTCGCGGACCCGGCACCGTGCCGGGACGCAGGAGCGTGCCGTCCTGAGTCGTTGCGATGTCAATGTCGCGCGCATGAAACAGCATCGCGGCGCGTCTGTCAAGACGCGCCGCGGTTTTTCCTTCCTGCCTTCGTCGCGGTCAGGCCTGTTCCGTGTCCTTCGTCGGCTCGCTCGCGCCGTTCCCGAGCTTCCGCTTGATTTCATGCACGACCTTGCGGACGTCCGAAATCTCCTGCGTGCCTGAATCCATGTCGCGGATGATGGCTGTGCCGTCGAGGACCTCTTTCTGGCCGATGACGATGGCCCATTTCGCGCCCAGGCGGTTCGCGATCTCCATCTGCGCCTTGATCGAATCCTTCGCGAATGCTTCGCTGGCGCGGACGCCCGCGATGCGGAGCTCCTCGAACACGGCGAGCGCGCGCTTCCGTCCCTGTTCCCCGAGCTGGGCCACGAACACGTCGACGGGTTGCCGTGACGGCTTCACGCCGATCTCCTTGAGCCGGGAGACGACGCGATCCATGCCGATGCCGAACCCTGCCGCGGGCGTCGGCCTGCCACCGAGGATCTCCGCGAGCCCGTCATAACGTCCGCCGCCAGCCAAAGCCGCCTGGGCGAGCTCATCATTCTCACCGTTCGCGAACACTTCGAAGACCGTCTTGGTGTAATAGTCGAGACCGCGGACGAGGTACGGATCCAGCTGATACGGCACGCCCGTCTCATCGAGGTACTCGAGCACGCGCATGAAGTGCGCCTTGGAGTCCTCGTCGAGCCAGTCCACGATCTGCGGCGCCTCGGCCTTCATCTCGACGACGGCCGGATCCTTGGAGTCGAGCAGGCGGAGCGGATTGCGCAGGAGGCGGCGCTTGTCGTCATCCGAGAGCTTCGCGCGCTTGGAGCGGAAGTACGAGACGAGCGCGTTCTTGTAGTTGGCGCGCGACTCCGGCGTCCCGATGGAATTGATGCGGACCGTGGCCTCGATGCCCATCTCCTTCAGGATGATGTAGCACATGAGCGCGAGCTGCGCGTCCGTGACGGCGTCGTCGTCCCCGATGACCTCGCAGCCGAACGTCTGAAACTGGCGATAGCGACCGTGCTGCGGACGCTCGTGGCGGAACATCGGTCCCATGTACCAGAGTTTCACCGGCTGTGGCAGGTTCACCATCCCGTTCGAGATGTATGCGCGCATGGCCGGCGCCGTGCCTTCCGGACGCAGGGTCAACTTCTCGGCGCCGCTCGTCTCGAACGAATACATTTCCTTCTCGACGATATCGGTCAGCTTGCCGATGCCGCGGACGAACAGCGTCGTCTCTTCGAGCACGGGCGTGTCGATGCGCTCAAAGCCGTATGCCATAGCGACCTCGCGCGCCTTGGCGCGGAGCGCTTCCCAGTACGGCTGGTCGATGGGCAGGAGATCACGCATGCCGCGCGGAGGCATGGAGGGCTGCGGCGCCTTCTTGGCCGGCACGGTCGCGGCACCGCCCTCGGGCTTCTTCGCGGGTTTCATCGGAGGTCTCTTCGCGGGCATGTTCATAGGTTCGGGGGTTCGTGGATCACGGGGTCGCTTCGCCGATGTAAGAGGGGCTCTCGAACGCCTTCCAGCGGTCGAGCGGCCACCCGCGGAGCCAGACACGACCGACGATGTCGTCGCGTTCGATGGGACCGAAGTAGCGCGAGTCCAGGCTCGAGACGCGGTTGTCGCCCATCACGAAATATTCCCCGGACTTCAAGGTCACGGTGCGTGTCGCGGCCGTGAACTCCTGATCGAGGTATTCCTGTTCCGGCAGGAGGAACCCGTTCGGCTTCTCGTCGTTGAAGATCTTCACGTTGCCGTTCGCGATCTCCACCGTCTCCCCCGGCAAGCCGATGACGCGCTTGATGAAGAACTGCTTGGGGTCGTTCGGATAGCGGAACACCACGATATCGCCGCGCTCCGGGTTGCTGAACCGATATGAAAGCTCGTCGATGATGAGGTACTCGTGGTCGAAGAAGTTCGGCTCCATGGACGCGCCCTTCACGTAGAACGGCTGGACCAGGAAATACCGCACCGGGATGATGATCGCGAGCGAGATGGCGGCGACCTGGATAAGCTCGAACAGGAAGCTCAAGGCGACCTTCGAACCCGCATCCGCGGACGATTCGGCGCTTTTGCGAAAGAATGACATATAGCACCGTGTAGGATATCCCGGTTTTGCGTCCGTGTCGAGGGGCTTATGCCGCGCCGTGGCACTCGCCGTACTTTTTCCCGGACCCGCAGAAACATGTCCGTTCCTCGCGGTCTTCGGCCGTGAGCCAAGAACTCGATTGGACCTTGCCGCCATGGCCGATGCCGTAGGCCATCTGGATGCCCAATTCCTCGCAGACCGCGTCCTCCGGCACGTTGCCCGGCTTGCGGTCCCCGCCGTTCGCGAAGATGTGCGGCCGCACGGCTCGTAGGTCGGCACAGACGCTCGTATCCTCGCACGCCGACCCGTGCGACGTGAGGACCACGCGGCTGACCCCGCGAATCGCCTCGATGACCTCTTTTCGTTCCCGCTCGTTCATGAAGACGTGCCCCTTCTTGTTCCGGAGCCAGTGGTCGTTGTTCAAGATGACGACGAGCTCGTCGCCGAGCGCGGCGGCCTCGCGGATCATCCGCACGTGCCCGACGTGGACGGGATCGAATCCGCCGCTCACGGCGACGATGATGGGTTCGGTGGACATATGGAGGAAGGTTAGCACGTCGCATGCCGAGACGAAAAAGACCCCGTTCAGGGGCCTTCTCGATGGTGGACGCACCAGGATTCGAACCTGGGACCTTTCGGATGTGAACCGAACGCTCTAACCAACTGAGCTATGCGTCCTTGCTTGTGTCATTCCCGCGCAGGCGGGAACCCAGAAATCCGACGAACAGCGGGGTTCGCGTCTCGCCGCACGATGATACATACTACCGACATGACTGACAAGACCCGCCATCACGTCGCCGACCTCCTCTCCGAGGCCTCGCGCGAGCTCCAGCCGAAGCGCATCCGCTGCGCCATGGACCGCGGCCTCGGCCGCCTCGAAGCCGAGATCCTCCTCGGCCACGTCCTGAAGAAGGATCTCGCGTGGCTCCTCACCCACTCCGGCGATCCGGTCCGCGGCACACAGGTCGCGCTCTTCCGTTCCCTCGTCCGCCGACGGACACGGCATGAACCTATCGCCTATCTGACCGGAACGCGCGGGTTCTACGGCCGCGACTTCGTGACGGACAAGCGCGCGCTCATCCCCCGCCCCGAGACCGAAATCTTGGTCGACCTGACGCTGGCCGCGATGCGCCGCGGACCGACGAGCCGCGACCTCGTGTGGGACGTCGGCACGGGAAGCGGCGCCGTCGCGATCTCCGTCGCCAAGGCCATCGCTCCACGCAAGGTCCTCGCGACCGACGTCTCCGACGACGCGCTCCGCCTCGCGAGGAAGAACGCGAAGCTGCTCCGCGCGTCGAACGTCACGTTCCTCCATGCCGATCTCCTCGACGCCGACGTCCGCGACGTGCTCGACAAGCATCGCCGCGCAGACGCGGGAGGTCGTCTCTTCATCGCCGCGAACCTCCCCTATCTCCCGATGTCGGACCGAAAGCATATCGACAAGGACGTCGTCGACTTTGAACCGTCCTCCGCGCTCTTCGCCGAGAAAGGTGGCCTTGCGCTCGTCGAGAGATTCCTCCGTCAGCTCGCCTCGTTCGACGTCCACTTCACATCCGCGTTCCTCGAATTCGACACGCCTCAATCAAAAAAAATCCGCGCCCTCGCACGGACCATCTACCCCCACGCGACGATTACCATCCACAAGGACCTCGCCCACCGCGACCGCGTACTGGAGATCACGAATCAATAGGAATCGATTTTGCACCCCCCCCTGTCATTCCCGCGCAGGCGGGAATCCAGACAACATGAAAACGTACTTCGTCTACATCCTCGCAAGCGGAAAAAACGGGACGCTCTACATCGGCGTCACATCAGATTTGGACAAACGAATTGTCGAACATCAGACCGAAGTCGTCGACGGGTTCACGAAACGATACGGGGTCAAAGCGCTCGTCCACTTCGAAGAGACGACGGATGTCCACGCCGCGCTCCAAAGAGAGAAGCAGCTCAAGAAATGGAATCGCGCCTGGAAACTTCGGCTCATCGAGGAACAGAATCCCGGGTGGAGGGACCTGACTGAAGTTTTCTCAACGTGATTTCTGGATTCCCGCCTACGCGGGAATGACAAAAACTAAACAATTCTGGGAATGATGTCTGAAGATTTCGCTTTTGGCAGTGCCTGAAGCTGCTTCAGCGATATGCTTATCTCTCCACTCTTTGAGAGTTTCTTGTGCGACAAGGAATCCCAAACTCGTTTTCCATCGCCATTGTAAATTTCCTTAAATGTCCCATCTGATCTGATAAGAAATACAAGCAGCAGGTCAGATGGCCCTTTCAAATCAACGGAATCTCTTTGTGTGGCTTTTATCTGAACTTCCCTATCGTTCAACCTCCCGTCATGATCCTTCCGTCCAGGTGGATATAGTTCAACTCCGTAGTATGTTTTTGCATACACCTCGCCAATGCTCCCGATCGTATGTCCATCCAATGTAAAAGGACGGCCCGTGTACTCCGTAAGCTTTGCTGCAACCAAAAATAGTTCCGCGACAAGCCGTTGAACAGTGTCGTTACTCTGCATAGCATCAATTTTTTTCGTTACCCCTCCACCTCGATGTCCGCGCCGAGGGCTTTCAGTTTGCCGATGATGTCCTCGTAGCCGCGTTCGATGAGCTCGACGTTCGTGAGGCGCGAGGTGCCGTCCGCGATGAGCGCGGCGATGAGATAGGAGAAGCCGGCGCGCAGGTCCGGGATGCGGATGTCCGCGGCCTTGAGCGGCGTGGGCCCGACGATGACGGCGCTGTGGCGGTAGTCGCGGTTCACGAACCGGCACGCCTTGCTGCCGAGGCACTCGCGGTGGAGCTGGATGTTCGCCTGCATGCGCGTGAGCGCCTCCGTGTAGCCGAACCGGTCCTCGAACACGGTCTCGTGCACGATGGAGACGCCTTCGGCCTGCGTGAGGAGCATCACGAACGGCTGCTGCCAGTCGGTCATGAATCCGGGGTGCACGTCCGTCTCGAGGGCGATGGGGAAGAGCCGCTCCGCCTTGCTCACGCGGATGCCATCCTCCTCGATCTTGAACGGGACGCCGACGCGGCGGAGCGCGTTCAGGAACGAGAGGAGGTCGTCCTGCCGCGCGTCGCGCACGAGCACGTCGCCGCCCGTGATGGCCGCGGCCACCAGAAACGACGCGGCCTCGATGCGGTCCGGGATGACGCGATGCTCGGCGCCGCGCAGCGTCGGGACGCCCTCGATGACCCACGTGCGGTTGACGTCGAGGTTGATGATGGCGCCCATGGACTGCAGGAGCTTCGCGAGGTCGAGGATCTCCGGCTCCATGGCCGCGTTCTGGATGATGGTCGTGCCTTCGGCCTTCACGGCCGCGAGCATCGCGTTCTCGGTCGCGCCGACGGACGGGTACGTGAGCGTGATGACCGTGCCCTTGAGCCGTTTCGCGGTCGCCGTGAAGGTATGTTCATCGCAGGAGATGGTCGCACCCATGGACTTGAGCGCCGCGAGATGGAAATCGACCGGTCGCGCGCCGATGGTACAGCCGCCGAGCGCGGGGATGCGCGCTTCGCCGAACCGATGGATGAGCGGCCCCATGAGCAGGATGGGGATGCGGTTCTTCCGGCTCAAGGCCTCGGCCACCTCCGGCGTGTTCACGCTCGACGCGTCGACCGTGACGGTGCCGTCCGAAAAGGACACGGTGGCGCCAAGCCCCTTCAGCATGTCGAGCGTGACATGCACGTCGCCGATGTCCGGGACGTTATGGAGCGTTACGGGTTCGTCCGCGAGCAGGGCCGCCACGATCTCTTTCGTGGCCGCGTTCTTCGCGCCGGAGATCCGGATCTCGCCCGTGAGGGGCGAACCGCCTCGGATGGCATACGCGCGTGTCGGTGCGGCGTCGTTCGTCATAGGCATCGAATATTACTCCGCGGACGGTGCCGGCGCCATCGCCGGATCCGTGACGACGGAGATCCACGTCTTGCCGGGCCGGAACATCGCGTCATTGCCGTCCGTCGTCTCGAACCGGAGCCAAGATCCTTCCGTGCGGTGCCACGTCACGTCGAACCGCTTGCCGTCCCGGAACAGCCACGCCTTGCCGCTGCCGGTCGTGCGGACCTTGAGGCGACCGACGGCGTCCAGGACCCGTTCCTCCGTCAGGAGGATGATGACGTTCATCGATGTCACGACCGTGCCGTCCGCGTCATGCTGGACGGACCCGGCCTGCGACCGCGTGTAGGCGTCCGTCGCCGCGTCGTATGACCACGTCGCGGTGAACGTCCCGCCGTACGGCACGCGGACGTCGGTGACATCGCCCGTCTCGATGGCATCCTCGGGGTTCACATACCGCCACGGTGCGATGACGGTGCCGTCGTTCCATTCCTTCGAATCGCTCGCGGCGCGGAGTTCCTCCATGGAAGTGTAAATATTGTGCGGCGCGGAACGCTTGGACGACCGCCAGAACCGGTTGCCGTTCGCGAACTCGTCCAGGTCGCGGAACCCCACGGTCTTCCGGATGAGGGCGAGCGCGTCCGAGCTGCCGCCGCAATGGGCATAGACCGCGTCCAACGCGGACGCGAACTCCACGTAGTACGGACGCGCGCTCCGCACCGGACCGATCTGGTCCGCGGTGCTGGTCGCGTCGAACACGAGCATGAGCCGCGTGATGCCGCCTTCCACCGGCGCTTCGACGACGAGATTCGCGTCAGCCGGCCCCATGAGCGGTCGCGCTTCCGGCGCGTTCTCCACCATCACGGCATACGGCTGGAGCGCCTCCTCCCCTTCCGTGACGAGGACGCCGTCGAGGCGCCGCACGGCCATGCCTGTCGAGGAGGTCGTCTCGGTCGGAGGCGTCGTCGGAGGAAGGTTGTCCGTCTTCCGGAACGTGCCACGAATGGACAGGGTGATGAACGTCCCGCAGAGCAGGAGAATCAAAACGGCCCCGCCCGCGAGCTGCGGCCAGGACCGTTTCAGGAACGTCTCGATCGAACCGGCGTTCATCATTCGACTTTCGCTTCCTCGGCCTTTGTGGCCTCTTCCGCCGCCTTCTTCTCTTCCGCTTCCGTCTTCACGGCCGTCACGTCGCCGACCTTTGATTCCTCCTCCATCTTCTTCAGCTGTTCCTCGGTCATCGGTGCGACGACGGTCGCGATGGTCGTCGTGGCCACCTCCGCCACCTTGACGCCCTTCGGCAGGGCGAGGTCCGCGACGGTGATGGTGTCCTCGAACGTCTTGAGCACGGAAAGGTCCACCGTGATCTCGTGCGGCAGGTCGGCCGGGAGACACGAGACGGTCAGGGTCTCATACGGATGGACGAGCGTGCCGGCGAGCTCCTTCACGGCCGGCGCGTCGTTCGCGAAGATGATCGGGACGTCGACGGTGATTTCCTCGTCCATGCGGATCTGACGCAGGTCCACGTGGCGCGGACGCATGGTGAGCGGATGCAGCTGGATCTCCTGCACGAGCGCCTTCACGGCCTCGGTCCCGTCGATGGAGACGTCGATGACGGACGAGGAGCCGGCGCTGCGGTAGAGCTTGATGAACTCGGACATCCCCAAGGAGACCGCTTTCGGTTCGATGCCGTGTCCGTAGATGATGGCCGGGATGAGCCCCGCGTTCCGGACCTTCGTCGCCTGTCGTCCCAGGTCCGTCCGGCTGGCTGCAGTGAGGGTTCGTGTCATAGGGTTACGTGCGCGAAAGATAGGATAATACCGGATGTTTGTCAACAGTCGATGCTGAAATTGCGGGATTCCGACCAAAGCCAATACACATTCAGCAGCATCTCCCGCATCTCGAACGTATTCCCATGTTTCAGCAACCCGAGATACGACTGAAGCGTCTCGTCCTTCGGACTCTCCCCAATCCGCTTGAACATCCGACGCAAGGTCTTCATCCGCGGCACCCGATGGTGCGGAAAGTGGGTCCAGCCAAGAAAATCCACGCCCGAAGCGAATGTCGCGATGGAGATCTTATCGGGATGCAGCTCGAGCGCGAGACGGTCGGAAAGAAATGAACGCATCTTCGGCAGGATGGCGACGAGTGCCGACTGGTCGACCGAGAGCAGGACGAAGTCGTCCGCATACCGGACGTATTCCTTCGCCCGCAACCCTTGTTTGACGAACTGATCGAACGCATCCAAGTAGACGTTCGCGAACAGTTGGGACGTCAGGTTGCCGAGCGGTATCCCTTTATCGGGCAGGGTATGGAAACTTCCGATGACGTCTCCGAGAAGCCGAAGGAATCGCTGGTCGGCGATCCGATCCGTCAGAGTCCGCAACAATATGCCATGGTCTACGCTCGCGAAAAACTTGCGGATATCGCATTTCAGCACCCAGCACGTCCGGGAATGGTTTCGACCGACCTTCCGTGCCATGCATCGAAATCGGTCGAGCGCGCGGTGCAGGCCCTTGCCTGTCTGGCAGGAATACGAATCCGCGATGAACGTCGAGGCGAAGAACGGATAGAGCTTCCGATGGATCGCGTGATGCAGGAGTCGGTCGCGCACCAACGCCTTGTGGATGTCGCGCGGTTTCGGGTCATTGATGCGGAAGTGACGATACGGTCCGTGGACATACGTCCCACGCATGAGGTCATGATGCAAGGCGACAAGCTCGTCGCCGAGGTTCATCGCGAATTCCTGCACGTCTTCCTTCTTCCGCTTCCCTCGGATAAACTCCTGCCACGCCTCGCACAGGTTCTCGAGCGAGGCGGCTTCCTCGAACGTGACGGGAAACCGTTTCATGGAACATATGTTACCCCCCCCCTCGACTATCCAAGTCAAATGTCCCCGTTCTGCAGAAAGCCGGCGACTTCTATAAAGTCTGGCACGCGCATTATGCCGCTTTTCCGCGGACATCCAGATTCACCCTCGGCGTGAAGATTGACGCGCTTGCGACTGACCTGATTGAGTTGCTCCTGTTGGCCGGCTATGCGGGGACTGATCAGAAATCCACGCTCGTCGCGCGAGCTTCCACGAAACTCGACCTCCTCAAATTCTTCCTTCAGGTCGCATGGGAAGTGAGATGTCTGGACCAGAAAAAATTCGCCGCTCTCGCCGTTCCCCTGAACGACATCGGGAAAGACATCGGCAGCTGGCAGAAGCATCTGCAGACGAAACAGCCCCCATCCGACGGATGAGGGCATTCGTAACGCATGAAGAGATTTGCGGACGGCGAGAAACCGATCGTTGTCGTTCCAGTCGTTGTCGATCCAGTCCAGGTTGAGGTTCCGGCCGTTGTCATCGTTCCACAGATACGCGACGTTACGGTTACCGTTCACGTTCGTCTCGGAGCCGAGAGGACCGTGTCGAAAGCCATCTAGATCACCACCACTTGAGTAATCTCGTGGTTGAATTTTATTCGGGGCTGTTAGCCCGCCGGCTTCCGACACCAAGTATCTTCATGTTGGAATGGGCCGTCGCGCGCTGCCGACCGACGTGTCGCTCGACATTCCGGCAAACGGACTCATCCAGATTTCGACCGCCTGCAACCGTAATCGCAAGCAGATCCGTCTACTCTCCGACAGCATAATACCAAATTTAAAGCGACCCCCACACCTATCGGATAGGTATGGGGGTCGGAGGGTCAAGAGTCCAAGGTTCCAAGTGCCGTTTTAAGGGCCAAGGGACCGAGGGTCCAAGGACTACTTGCGGACGGCGAGAAACCGACCGCGGCCGCTCCAGTCGCCGTCGAACCAGGCCAGGTCGAGGTTCCGGCCGTTGCCATCGCTCCACAGACACGCGACGTTACGGTCACCGCTCACGAACGTCTCGGAGCCGAGAGCGACAATCGGATACTTCATCATCTCCTCGGGGTACTTGGCGTCGAAGGCGAGGAGCTCCTCGGGCAGGGCCGGACGGAGGACGCGCTTGTCCATCTCGGCCAGAACCTCCTCATTGGATGCGTCGCGGCCCAGATGGACGTACTCGAACTTGACTTCGCGCGTCTCGCGGCTGACCTTCTCGCAGACCTTGATCGGCTTGAAGACGATGCCGTCGTAGGCCGGGTTGACGTAGCCCGGGAAACGACGCTTCAGCTCGTGCATCAGCGGAAGGGCGTAGACGACCATGACCGAGAACGGCGTGTCGCCGTCCGTCTGCGCATTGCTGCGGTACGGGTGGCCGCCGTGCGGCTCGGCGACATCCTGTCCAGTGGGCTTGGGCTGTTCGGCCTGCCAGTCGGCGTGCGCCAGGTCGACGATCCTGCCGAGCGTCGTCCTGCCTCCGGCCGTGGCCAGACGGTAGATGGCCGCGAAGGGCACTCCCTTCTCACGGACCACGTCCATCGTCGCGTTCACGACGCCCATGAAGTATCCCGCACCGGTCTCGATTTCGGACACGTTTCGCTTCGCCATGACACACCTCTTCGGTTTGGCTTGCCCCTCATCCCGACCGAAGTGTCGGAACCCCGGGCTTACCGTTCCGTTCGTTTCTCTGCGTACGTAAGCACTTGAAATGTAAGGTTCAAAACCGTTGTCTGACGACGAAATATAGCACAAAAAAAGCCTTTTGTCAAGGGTTTGAACCCGTTCTGGGCTGAAATAAGCCAACTTACGCCTTCCCCGCCAGCGAGGAACAGAACGCCTGACTTTCGTTCTCCAAGATTCGATGCGCCGTGACGCAGTCGTCGGCGGAGATGGGGACGGCGCCGCGGAAGCGCATCGCGTCCTGCACTTCGAGGTCCGTGACCAGGCCGACGGAGCTGACCGAGCCCTGCGACTCGAGGATGACGGCGAGCATCGCATGGCCGCACGAACGGCAGGAACAATGGAAGAGACGCGTCGTCCCGCGTTCGCCGAGCAGGCGCACTTCCGCACCCCCGTACGCCGTCTGGCAGAGCGGGCAATGCGCGAGGAGCTTGGAAGACGACGCGGGATTCATACGATGCGAGGATATCGCGATATATCCGGTTTGTCATCCCCGCGCAGGCGGGGAACCAGAAAACGTTTTTCGGGCAGACCGACCCTTCTGGGTTCCCGCCTGCGCGGGAATGACAAAATATCACCTGAACGCCGCAGGCTGGCGGCGGGCGGCGACCGACTGCGCGAGGGCGATGATGACGAACGCGACGAGGAGCGAGGATGGCGCCGCCGAGACGAACGGCAACGGGATGCCGGTGACGGGCATGACCCCGAGGTTCATTCCCGCGTTCACGATGAGATGGAACGTGATATTCGCGACGAGCGCGACGAGGAGGATCTGCGAGAAGGGGTCGGCGGACGTCTCCGCGATGCGGATGAACCGCACGAGCAGGAGCCCGAAGAGCGCGAGCACGATGCCGAGGCCGACGAACCCGAGCTCCTCGCCGAGCACCGAGAACATGAAGTCCGTCGACGCCTCGGGCAGGAAGCGGAGCCTCGCCTGTGAGCCCTCGCCGATTCCCTTGCCGAACAGGCCGCCTGACCCGATGGCGATACGCGCCTGCATGACGTTGTAGCCGGCGCCGCGCGGATCCGCGGTCGGTTGGACGAACGAGATGAGGCGGTCGCGTTGGTACGGCTTCAGCCCCACGGTCCAGAGCAAGGTTCCGGCCGTCGCCGCACCGATGAGCAGCAGGACCCACGCACGACGCGGCAGGCCGACGAAGATGACCGTCACGAACCACATGGCGATCATCACGAACGCGGACCCGAGGTCGGGCTGGAGCATGACGAGACCCACGTATCCGGCCGCGGCCACGCCGCTCCCGATGAACGGAATCCATCCGAGGCGCTTATGCGCATGCCGCGAAAGATACGACGCGAGGAAGATAGCGAACGCGACCTTGGCGACCTCGACCGGCTGGAACGAGAGACGCCCGACGATGAACCAACCGCGCATGCCGCGGATGGTGGACCCGAACACGAGGACGGCGACAAGAATCGCCGCGCCCGCACCGTAGAGCCACAGGGCGAAGGGTTTTATCTGCCGGTAGTCGAGGAAGACGGCACCGAACACGAGCGCCAATCCGATGGTCGCGGCGATGAGCTGCTTCTTGAACTGGAACAGGTCGGCGGTCCCGTTCGAGATGCCGATGCCGTAGATCGAAAGCAGGCCGATGACCGTGAGGGTCGTGGCGGCCAAGAGAAGCGACCAATCGAAATGGATGAACAGGTCCAGGCTCCGACGCATCCCGACAGGTTGCCACGAACGGAGAAAAATCGAAACCTCCACATCCGAAATACGAATGGATGTCATCCTCCCGAAGGGCACCGACGGAGGAGGGAGAAGCCGACGTCGCGTCGGCTGAAGGACCTTCATCTTAAAACCGCTGCCGAGAGCATCAAAGAAAATTTCCTCGATGTCCCCGACGGGTGTTCCAATCTGAAGGTCCTTCGGTCGCTCCGCTTCCCCTCAGGATGACAGTTTTTTAGAATCTCTCTGTCGGAAGATACGTCGCCTCGTCCAGGTAATTCACGATGGGGATGATCTCGGTACGCGTGACGGAGGGGAGCTTCTCGAACCAATCAAGATCGAAATGCCTCTCGTCCCCGGGGGAAATCTTCATGAGCGAAATCCGATTCACGCCCACGACCGTGCTGCCGCGATACAGGCGCACGACCACGTCATACGACCAGTAGCCGTACGATCCACGGTTCTTCAGGTCGAAAGACGTTCGTCCGACTTCCTTGGTCCCGACGACCAACCCACCCTGATACGTCACGTTCTCGAACGCGACGTTGGACCGCTCCAATTCGTACTCCTTATAGGAAGCGCCGACGACCGACGGATCCACGCGGTGCCACCGGATGCCGTCGACGACGAGCTGGGCCGTCGCGCCGCCGCGTCCCTTGGGCCGGAACCCGAGCTCGGTCAGCACGGTCTTCGATCCGGGCATGATGAACCCATTGCGGAGGGAGGTCTGCTCGCCCGAGAAGTTGAAGCGGTACGTGAACTCGGCCCACCATTGCGCGTTCGGGTTCTCGACGTCCACGGCCATGTCGTAGCGTCCGTCCGTCGTGGCGAGCACGAGCGCGTTCGCGGCACGCACGTTCACCGGACGGTCGGCCTGCAACGCGTCCATGGTGACCTGGTCCTGGGCGATGTCGGCCGTGATGCGCGACTCGCGCGGATAGGAGATGGCGTAGGCGTCCAGGATGCCCCAGAGGACATACCCCCAAAGACCGACGTTCACGACGATGAACGCGACATAGACCGCCTTGCGTATCGCCGGCCGGTTCCGGACCCAAAACGACGCGAACTTCAATTCGCCTTCGGTGAAACCGCCGCCGATCGCCGCGCCATTCTCGGCCATGACGCCATTGTACCACGCCCCCCTCCCACCCTTGCCGGAGCCGGGGCCAGCGGCTACAATCGTGCCATGCCAAAAGAACCGAGGAAGGCCAAGACCGGCAGCTACGGCGCGGAACAGATTCAGGTGCTCGAAGGTCTCGATCCTGTCCGCAAGCGCCCCGGCATGTACATTGGGTCGACCGGACCTGATGGTCTGCACCATCTCATCTGGGAGGTCGTGGACAACTGTTTCGACGAGGTCATGGCCGGCCACGCGAAGGAAATCTACGTGAGCCTCAACGCGGACGGATCCGTCACGGTGAAGGACGACGGACGCGGTATCCCGGTCGACATCCACAAACAGTTCAAAGTCTCGGCACTCGAGCTCGTCATGACCCGCCTCCACGCCGGCGGAAAGTTCGGCGCGGAAGACAGCGGCTACAAGGTCTCCGGCGGCCTCCACGGCGTCGGCGTCTCGGTCGTGAATGCGCTCTCGGACTGGCTTGAGGTCGTGGTGGAGCGCGACGGCGGCATGTTCAGCCAGCGGTACGAACGTGGCGCTCCGAAGCACAAGGTCAAGCAGATCGGCAAGAGCCGCAACCACGGCACGACCATCACGTTCTTCCCGGATGCGTCCATCTTCACGATCCTCGGCTTCGAGATGAAGCGCGTGCTCGAGCATCTGCGCCAGCAGTGTTATCTGACCAAGGGCGTGAAGCTTCTGGTCGTAGACAAGCGCACCGCGCCGGACAATGCCTACGGGTTCTATTTCGAGGGCGGCATCGTCTCGTACGTCAGCCACCTGAACCACAACAAACATCCCAAGCACGACACGGTCTTCTACGTCGAGAAGGTCGTCGCTCCGTCCACGTCCGTCGAGGTCGCGCTCCAGTACACCGAAGACTACGGCGAGAGCCTCTACGCCTTCTCGAACAATATCTTCAACCCGGAAGGCGGCTCGCACGTCATGGGTTTCCGATCCGCAATTACCCGCGTGCTGAACGCCTACGCGCGGAACAAGGGCATCCTGAAGGAAAAAGACGATAACCTGACGGGCGACGATGTACGCGAAGGCCTCACGGTCGTCATCTCCATCAAGATCCCGGAGCCGCAATTCGAGGGGCAGACCAAGGCTAAGCTAGGCAACCCGGAGGTCCGCGGCTATGTGGAGACCGTGGTGAACGAGGCGCTCGCGACATTCCTGGAGGAACACCCGTCCGACGCGACGGCCATCCTGAGCAAGTGCATCCTCGCGCAACGCGCCCGCGCCGCCGCCCGCGCGGCCCGCGATACCGTGCTCCGCAAGGGCGCGCTCGAAGGATTCACGCTCCCGGGCAAACTCGCGGACTGCTCGACGCGCGACACCGAGGTCTCCGAACTCTACATCGTGGAGGGCGATTCGGCCGGAGGTTCCGCCAAGCAGGGCCGCGACCGCGAATTCCAGGCCATCCTCCCCTTGCGCGGCAAGATCCTGAACGTGGAACGCGCGCGCCTCGACAAGATGCTCGCGAACAACGAGATCAAGTCGCTCGTCATCGCGCTCGGCACCAACATCGGCGAGATGTTCGATATCTCGAAGCTCCGATACAACCGCATCATCATCATGACCGATGCCGACGTGGACGGCGCACACATCCGCACCCTGCTCCTGACGTTGTTCTATCGCTATTTCCCGCAGGTCATCATGGAAGGCCACGTCTTCATCGCCCAGCCGCCGCTCTTCCGCGTCGCAAAAGGCAAGGATGCACGATGGGCGTTCACGGAGGCGGAACGCGACGCGCACGTCGCCGATTTCCTCAAGATGAAGGAGGAAGCGGCAAAGGCCAAGGGAAAAAAGAAGGGTGAAGAGGAGGACGACGTGGAACCGGCCGACGTCGCGACGACGGAAACGGAAGGAGAGGAAGAGGTCACGAAGGTCGGCGGCGTCTCCATCCAGCGCTACAAGGGTTTGGGCGAAATGAACCCGGACCAGCTGTGGGAGACCACCATGAACCCCGCGAACCGCGTCATGAAACTCGTGACCAACGAAGACGCGCAGGCCGCGGACGAGACGTTCGACATCCTCCTGGGTTCCGACGTCGCGCCGCGCAAGAAGTTCATCCAGACGCACGCCAAACAGGCGAACCTGGACGTGTAACCACCTGTCATTTCCGCGCAGGCGGGAACCCAGAAAACGAACAACGCCCCGCGGGAGGACCCTGCGGGGCGCTTGAAGAAGGACCTGACGGACCTGCGATCCCCAGGGGAATCAGGGCGAGGACGTGCCGTCCGCGAGGATGGCAGGCGGGGGCGCGGCCAGCCGTCGGTCGAAATCGTAGGGAATCTCCGGAACGACCTCCAGGGGAATGCTCCACCGATCAGCCGTAGATCGGATGAGACCGAGCACGTCGAACGTCCAGTTCATCCCGTTCTGCTCGACGCGCATCCTGCCCGTCGTGACGATGAGGGACGGGACGTATCTGACACGCCTTCCGAGAAACGTTCGGGCTCCGAAGAACGCGTTCCAGAACGTCTCGGCGCGGCGCGTGTACTGCATGCGTCTGCCGCGCAAGCCGTGCTTCCGACAGATATTCGTCAGTTCCTTCGATCCGGCATAGTGATCGATGTCGGGCCGACATCCGAGGAAAAGCACGCGCGGTCGCGTAAGGCTCGGCCGACGCGACGCGACGATCTCGGCCCACGGATGGCCGACGCGCAGATCGGCCGCCATGAGGAGCACCGAATCGGGAGGGAGCATGCTCCCGTCATCGAAAACAAACGCCTGAGACGCCTGCCAAAGGGCGACTTTGGTCATCGGGGGGACGGCCCACCCCCTTCTCTGGCATTCCTTCCACATCCGCTTCATTTCTCGAAGGTCCATCAATCCTCCTTTCGTCCGACATCCAGACCCTCCCCATATACCAGATTCCGACGTCGATGTCAATCCGTCCCATCTTCAACAATGAAACACCCCGCGAAAAGGACCGTGGGGCGTTTAAGATGAGAGGGCCGTCAGTTGCTGCCGGACGTGTCTTTGCGCGTGACGACGGCGCGGCCCAGCATGGGCGGCACCGGGGCACGCCCTGCGCGGACGGCGTCCTTGGATGATTCCAGGAAGGACTCCCAGCAATCGGGACAGCGCAACGCATGGGTGCGCGCTCCGGTCGCGAGAGCCGGGTCTTCCGGCTCGGACCCGAACGCGATGGCTTTCAGGAGCTTCTGCCATCCGACGCAGTCATACGGGTCCATGATGTCCTCCTTCATGTTGTGTCACCCACGTCGCGTCCATCGTAGCGACCGGTGTCGACGACGTCCACGCGGCGGAAACAAAAAAACGCCCCGACGGACTTCCGTCGAAGCGTGAGCTTCATGCGATTGCGGCCGTCGCTGGACGGTGACGGAACCTCTCCTTGAGGACCGTGCACTCGAGTGCGAGGAGCGAGAACGCGCTCGCGAGGCAGGTCGCGCGTGCGCTGGAGACCGTCGCGTCGAATCGTCGATCGATGATCCCCGTGGGATCCATGATGAGCGCCGTCTCGTTCCTGATGATGTCCCGCGCATGCACGAACGCCGCGTCGAAGACCTGTCGAAGGCGATCCAAGTCCCACGATCGCGCTGCGGTCCCGAGAAACGGCTCGGACATCCGGCAGTTCATCTTCGGACCGACGAAGAAACCCCACATCGCACGTGTCGCCTCGAGGACTTCGAGCTGATCGCTCCGCGAAAAGCAGGCGTTAATGATGCAGGGAAGCTCGTCGCCGTCGTCATCGACGAGGCTGATTCCATGGACGTAGCCGAATTCGGCTTCGATGTTCTGCAGTGCCTCCATCAACCGGACGAGATTGTCGGATGCGTGACACTCGACATTCCTCTTCTTCCGGAGCGTTTCGTTGCTTCGGACGGTCTCTCGGACAAGGAGGATACCCATGGCGAATCCTTCTTCTTTTGTAAGCTCGGTCGGTGCCGAGGCTTCCCCTGTTCTATCCTATGATGGTGGACTTGTCAATCCAGGCGGGTTCTGCTATCCTGCAGCCATCTGGCCCGGGAAGGGCTTTTTAGAAAGGCAATCATTATGAACTTCCTGAACTCAATCGTGCAGTATCTCCGCTCCTCCAGGGCGGAATTGCAGAAGGTGACCTGGCCGTCCCGCAAAGAGACGACCCGATACAGCGTGCTCGTCCTCACGGTGAGCATCGTGGTCGCCATATTCTTCGCCACGCTCGACTTCGGGCTCGGGAAGGTCGTGACCGCCGCCATCGCGAAGCGCGATGCCATGAAGGCCGCGACCGCCGAACAGCAGGTCCCGACGGAAACGGCTCCGGTGCAGACCACGCCCGCGTTCGACATCACCAACGAAAGCCCGACGCTCGTCCCGACCGATGTCCAGACGACCCCGGTGCCGACCGAGTAACCTCGAGCCCTTTCGCACACTATGGCCAAACAAACCTTACAGCTCGGACGACGCTGGTTCGCGATCCACACCTACTCCGGATACGAGGAGAACGTCGCCGATAACCTGCGCCGCCGCATCGACACGCTCGGCATGGGCGACCGCATCTTCGGCGTCATCGTCCCGACCGAGAAGAAGATCAAGATCAAGAACGGCAAGCGCAAGGTCGTGGAGGAGAAGATCTTCCCCGGGTACGTGCTCGTCGAGATGATCGTGACCGACGACTCGTGGTACGTGGTCCGCAACACGCCGAACGTGACGGGGTTCATCGGCACGGGCACGACGCCGTCGCCGCTCTCGGAGGAGGAGGTCAAGCACCTCATGAAGCGCATGGGCGCCGAGGAGGAACCGACGTTCTCCATCGACATCCAGCCGGGCATGCCCGTGAAGATCGGCGACGGGCCGTTCAAGGGATTCGAGGGCAAGGTGAACGAGGTGGACGGCGCGCGCGGCAAGGTGAAGGTGCTCGTCTCCATGTTCGGCCGCGAGACGCCGCTCGAATTGGATTTTACACAAGTCAAGAAGATCTAAAACGGAGGGGTTCCTGCCTCCGCAGGAACGACAGCACTGTGCTGGGACCCTCGGGACGATGCGCTTCTCGTCGTCCCGAGTCATCCTAACGCAACCACTATGGCCAAGAAGGTCAAGACACTCATCAAGCTCCAGATCGTCGGCGGACAGGCCAACCCCGCGCCGCCGGTCGGGACAGCGCTCGGCCCGCAGGGGCTGAACATCGGCGAATTCTGCAAGAAGTTCAACGACGCGACGGCCAACCGCCGCGGCGAGGTCGTCCCGGCCATCATCACCGTGTATGAGGACCGGACGTACAGCTTCATCCTGAAGATCTCGCCGGTCGCCGAACTCCTCAAGAAGGCCGTCGGGATCACGAAGGGTTCCGGCAAGCCGCTCACGGAGAAGATCGGCAAGGTCACGAAGCAGCAGATCCGCGAGATCGCGGAGAAGAAGATGCCGGACCTGAACTGCCACACGATCGAAGCCGCGATGCGGCAGGTCGAAGGCACGGCGAAGCAGATGGGCCTGACGATCGTTTGATCGACGCCGTCGGACGGAAGGACGCGACCGCTGCGTCCTTTTTCGTTTTCGCGTCACGTTTATCCTCATGACGGACGCGAAGAAGAGACGCGCTCGTGATATACTCATCGGACTATGCCCGTTGCACGAAAGAAGTCGGCTCCACTCATGCCGAAGGTGACGCCGCCGAAGCCCATCGCTCCGGTCGCGGCCGCCGCGCCGCTCATGGCCGTCGCTTCGACACCGAAGCCCGTGCTGAAACCGACGCCGAAACCGTCCGCGACGATGACGATGCCGGCGGCGCCGAAGTGCCCGCCATGTCCTCCCTGTCCGGCCTGCGCGTCGCAGACATGCGTGAAGGCCTGCGTGAACTGGTACTACTTCCTCTTCCTGCTCCTCGCCCTCGTCGGTGTCGGCGCCATCCTTTTGCAGGGCGTCATGCTGAACAAGTATATCGATCTCCGCTTCACCGCCGTCGAACGAAACATCGAAGCCATCCAGGTAAGCCAGACGAAAGCGGACATCAAAGCCGAAACGTCCGCGACCGGACCTGTCAGCTCTTCGATTTACGTCGACGAAGAGAGCGGATTGACGTTCGCGGTCCCGACGAACCTCGGACCGGAGAGCTATTCTGTTTCACATGACGCAAATACCGTTGTTGTAGATGTCGTTCGTAAGGCTAGTGGTACTGTTTCCGCTTGCGAGACGACGTTCCATTCGGTCTCCTCTCCATTCCGTCCGATCCTTCTCGAAAACGATAATTTCATGATTGAACCCGACGATCTTGGCGAAAATCCGTTCTCTCATGGTGTGAAGGTTTTTTCCGATGAATCCTCGATGATATATGCGTCTGACGGTGAGACCTGCGGCGTGACGTTTGCGCGACTGAAGTGACCTCATACTCCCAATCGACAGAAAGCGCCCTCCGGGGCGCTTTTCGGACCTCCTTTCCCCCTGTCGTTGCTGCGGAGGCAGGAACCCCTCCGGAGGGATTCCCGCCGTCGCCACGTCGGCTCCGCGGGAACGACAGGGGGGTCGGGAATCCATCCGAATCTTGACGTTTTATTAGGGTTCGGGTAGCATGCGGGCAATAACTCATGACCGTGGGAGTCCCGGAAACGGGGCGCCTGAACCACAGTATGCCGCGCAGCAAGCGCTACACCGAGCTTAAGAAGCTCGTCGACCCGAAGAAGCTCTACACGCCGAAGGAGGCGATCGAGCTCGTGAAGAAGACGTCGAACACCAAGTTCGACGGTATGGTCGAGGTCCACGTGAACCTCGGCATCGACGTCAAGAAGAGCGACCAGCAGATCCGCACGACCATCGTGCTCCCCCACTCCACCGGCAAGGTCAGGCGCGTCGCCGCGTTCGTCCCGGCCGACAAGGAAAAGGAAGCGAAGGACGCGGGCGCGGACGTCGTCGGCGGCGAGGAACTCATCGCTGAGATCGCCTCGACCGGCAAACTCGCGTTCGACGTGGCCGTCGCGACGCCGGACATGATGCCGAAGATGGTGAAGGTCGCGAAGGTGCTCGGCCCGAAGGTGCTCATGACGAACCCGAAGACCGAGACCGTCGGCACGAACGTCGAGAAGATGATCGAGGAACTGAAGCGCGGCAAGGTCACGCTCAAGAACGACGCCACCGGCAACGTGCACCAGACCGTCGGCAAGACCTCGCAGGACGACGTGAAGCTCCTCGCGAACCTCACGGCCATCATCGACGCGGTGCGTAAGGCCAAACCGGCCGGCGCCAAGGGGACGTACCTCAAGCGCGTGGTGCTGACCTCGACGATGGGTCCGGCCGTCAGCCTGGACATCAAGGGATAATCTCGGGTCAGAGTTGCCCTCACATGGACCTCGTGCCAAAATCACGAGGTCTTATGAATCCCGAAACCCCCTCCCTTATCATCGGCCTGGTCGGTCGCCAAGGCTCCGGCAAAGGGACGACCGCGAAGATTCTCATGGAACGCTACGGGGCGACGACAGTCCGCTACAGCGATCTCTTAAGGGAGATGCTCGACATCCTCGCCATCGACGTGACGCGCGAAAACCTCGTGAAGCTCTCGGAGACGCTCCGCGCGACGTTCGGGGAAGACACGTTCGCGTTCGCCGTGGACGCCCGCATCCGCAGGATCGGCACGCCCCTCGTCGTCGTGGACGGCATCCGCCGCGTGGACGACATCGCCGCCTTGGAATCGCTCCCCCACTTCCGGCTCATCGAAGTCACCGCGTCCGCGCGCCAGCGGTTCGACCGGATGAAGCTGCGTGGCGAGAAGATGCGCGAACGCGACATGACTTGGGACGAATTCGTCATGGAGGAGATCGCGCCGACCGAGAATTCCATCTCCGACATCGCGTCGCGCGCCTGGAAATCCATCGACAACGCCGGGACGGTCGAGGAGCTGATGCGGCAGATCGACGCCGTGATGGTCGAACTCGGCCTCCCTCCGAAGGTATGAACGTCCGCGTGACAAAGACGCACCCCGGCGCCGTCATCCCCGCCTACGCGACCGCGGACTCCGCCGCGTTCGACCTCACGGCGGCGGAAGAGACCGTCATCCCGCCGGGCGGGCAGGGTCTGGTCCCCATCGGGCTCGTGTTCGCGGTGCCCGAGGGCCACGTCATGCATATCTTCGCGCGCTCCAGCACGTTCGGGAAGCTCGGACTCATGCTTTCGAACGGCGTCGGCGTCATCGATGCGGACTACCGCGGGCCGAACGACGAAATCCGCGTGCTGATGTTCAACCCGGGCCAGGCGCCAGTGACGGTCCCTGCCGGGACGCGCGTCGCGCAGGCCATCATCTACCCGTTCCCGCACGTCGAATTCGAGGAAGGACCCGCGGAAAACACCTCGCGCGGAGGCATCGGAAGCACTGGCGGATACGGGGGATAACTTCTGTTGCGTGACGCGGAACCGCGTGAGAAAGTATCGCCGATTTGCATATGCCAGAACCGACGACACAGCCCACACCGTCCGTCCCGGGAGCGGACGTGAAGACCAAACTCCGTGATCAGGCCGGACCGGACGCCCGCCGCATCTACTGGATGAACCGGATGGACGTGGAACGGGAGGACGGGACGCGCGTCACGCTCGTGCCGACGCCCGAACAGCTCGCCGTCGCCATCGCCAAGTGCTCGCGCTCGACCACGCCGTTCGACCAGAACGTCGACGACGTCTCGCTCGAGAAGGCCGCGGATTTCCATGAAAAATGGGTCGTCGGATACGGCCACAACTCCGTCGCGGAGCACGCGGTCGCCTCGGTCGCGTTCCAGAACATCCCGCAGACGGTCATCAAGATCCTTGAGGACTCGCGCCTCGCGTCGTTCACCGAGAAATCCTCGCGGTACCAGGTCTTCACGCGGGACCGCGTCTCCGTGCCCGCCACGCTCGCGACGAGCGCGCACGGCCGCAAGGTCGCCGACCTCTTCGACCACCTCTACGGCCTCTACGATTCCCTGTTCCCGGAGCTGGCGGCGCTCATGCGCGGGCGGTACCCCAAGCCGGACGAGATGGGCGACGGCGCCTACAACGCCGCGACCAAGGCGCGCGTCTGCGACGTGGTCCGGTATCTCCTGCCGGCCGCGGCGCTCGGCTCGCTCGGCATGACCGCGAACGCGCGGACTTGGGAATACGTCATCATGAAGCTCCTCTCCTCCCCGGATGCCGTCGCGCGGCAGGTCGGACGCGAGCTGAAGACGGTGCTGAAGGGCGCGGCCGAGATGGACAAGGACGTCGCGCTCCGCGAACGCCCCCTGCCGACGCTCCTCAAGTACGCGGACCCGAAGCCGTATCTGACGGACACGCCTGTCGTGCTGGAGGAGTTGGCCCGCGAGCTCATCGAGGGCGTCACGGCCGAAGGGCGCGTCGCCACGCCAAACCGTCCGGTCGCGATGACGAAGGACGATCCGGAAGCCGAACTCCACGTCGCCGCCGCCATCCTCACGCGGTTCGGCGGCGCTCCGTATGCCGCCGCGCTGCAGCGGCTCCGCGGGGACGAGGCCGCCATCGAACGCGTCCTGCGCGCGGCCGTTGACGGACGCGGCAGCCACGACGCCCCGCTCCGCGAACTCGAACACGCCTGGTTCCAACACGAAATCGTCATGGACTACGGCGCGTGGCGCGACGTCCAGCGCCACCGCATTTGCACGCAGACGAACCAGCCGCTCGGCACGGATCTGGGGTACGACATCCCGGAGGAGATCGAGACCATCGGCCACAGCGGCGAATGGCGCTACGTCTTGGACGAGGCCGCGCTCCTGCATGACACGCTCGTGAAGGACGGGTTCGAGGTCGAGGCGGCGTATGTCGTGCCCATGGCCTATCGCCGACGGATGCTCGTCGGCTGGAACCTGCGCGAACTCTTCCACTTCATCGAACTGCGGTCCGGCAAGAAAGGCCACCCCTCATACCGGCGCATCGCGCAGGAAATCTGGCGCACCATCCAGGAGACCCATCCCCTGCTCGCCACCTTCATCCGCGTGGACCTCTCCGACGAGACCACCTCCACCCTCGGCGCCAAGCCGAAGGGGTTCTGATCATGTTCATCCACATCGACGGCATCGACGGCGCGGGGAAATCCACGCTCCTCCATGCGGCGACGGCGTGGGCGGAAGCGCACGGCCTCCGCGTGTTCGACGCCGCGGAATGGAGCCGGACGAACGGCCGCATTCCGACCCTGGAGGACGTGGGCGATGCCGACATGCTGCACACGGCCGAGCCGACCCATGCCTGGATCGGCGCCGCCATCCGGAACGAGATCATCCGCGAGGGATCGCCGTACGATGCACGGTTCGCGGCCGAGGCCTTCAGCTTGGACCGCGGCGTCCAGTACCGCCGTCTCATCCTCCCCTTCCTGGCCGCGAAACCCGGCCGCTGGGTCATCCAGGACCGCGGCGTCCTCTCCTCCCTCGCGTACCAACCGCTCCAATCCGAACGCGAAGGGACCGCGACCCCGGTCACGAAGGAATGGCTCGCGACCCTCGACGGCAACCGTCTCGCCATCGAGCATGCGCCGGACACGTTCGTCTTCGTCGACGTGGACGCGGACATCGCGCAGGAACGGCTCGCCGGCAGGACCGACAAGGTGGACGGCGACCGGTACGAACGCGCCGACTTCCAGACCGCGCTCGCGGAGCGCTACCGCGACCCGGCGACCAGCGCGCCCCTCACGGAACGAGGCACCGAACTCGTCATCCTGGACGGCGCCAAATCCAAGCAGGACCTCGCCGCCGACATGACCGCCCTCCTCGACAGGATGGCGTCGCGATAGCCGGAATTACCGGAAAATGCTATGCTTTTTGCATATGGAAAATACACCTAAAGCCCTTCCAGGCGCGTGGGCGCTCGTCGTCGACTCCTGGAAGCTGTTCACGTCCACCTGGAACACCAGCGTGAAGACGTCGATCTACTTCCTCTACGTCGGTCTCGCCGTGTTCGTGGCCGCCATCCTCACGAAGGTCCATCCCGTCTTCTTCGTATTCGAAGGCCTCGTTGGCCTCGCCGCTGGCATCACCGTGGTCTGGATCACCATCCAGCTCTACCAGACGATGCTGAACCTCGAAGCCGGCAAGAAGCCGCTCGCTCCTGCCGATGCCCAGAAAAAAGCCTGGTCCCTCCTCCTCTCGTTGATCTGGGTCGGCCTCCTGGTCGGGCTCGCGACGCTCGGCGGGACGCTGCTCTTCATCCTTCCCGGCATCTACCTCGCCATCGCCCTCGGGTTCAGCCAGGTCATCCTCATCGACCAGGGCCTCCGCGGCACGCAGGCGCTCTCCGCCTCGCGCGCGCTCGTGAAGGGCCGCTGGTGGGGCACGTTCTGGCGCCTCCTGGTCGGCGGCATCGTCTTTGGTCTCCTAATCGGCATCGTCGTCGGCATCCTGGTCGCCATCGCCGGCTCCTTCGCCGGTCCGGCCGCCTTGGCCGCGGATGAAGTCGACCCGGTCGTTTCCGGCGCGATGCAGTTCGTCCAGTACGTCGCGCAGGCCGCCCTCATGCCGCTCATGATGGGGTTCACCGTCAAAATCTACCGCGCCCTGCAGAAGACACGCTGAACGGAAGGTCCTTATGCGCATGATCCCTATCATCGGTCTTGAGGTGCATGTCCAGCTCAAGACCGAGTCCAAGATGTTCTGCCCGTGCCCGAACGTCGGGGACGACGACGCCCCGAACGCCGCCATCTGCCCCATCTGCACGGGCCAACCTGGTGCCCTCCCCGCTCTGAACGCGGAGGCGCTGGAACTCGGCGTGAAGACCGCGCTCGCCCTGCACTGCCGCGTGCCGGACACGTCCGCGTTCGACCGCAAGAACTATTTCTATCCCGACCTACCCAAGGGCTACCAGATCTCCCAGTTCCGCCTGCCTATCGCCTTGGACGGCTATGTCGAGGCGGATGTCCCGAAACAGGAAGCTCCGAGGGACCGGATCCGCATCGGCATCACGCGCGCGCACCTGGAAGAGGACGCCGCGAAGAACTTCCACACGCCGGACGGCACGGCCGTGGACTTCAACCGCTCCGGTACGCCGCTCCTCGAGATCGTCAGCGAACCGGACATCCGCTCTCCGCAGGAAGCGAAAGCGTATCTCCAAGAGATACGCGCCGTCCTTCGGGCCATCGGCGCGTCGGATGCGGATATGGAGAAGGGGCAGAT
>JAZDIB010000084.1:0-7506 GCA_043805355.1 Patescibacteria group bacterium
GAAAGAGTCGGATCACCACAACAAAGGGGATGTGTTCGAGTGCATCGCCAACATGGAGGTGCCGGGCGATGTCCTGCGCGTCGAACGGAACGCGATGAACCTCTACAAGGCCATCGACAAGGTGAAGGACCATCTCCGCGAGACGCTCGCGCAGAAGAAGGAACGCGACCTCGACGGCCACCGGTAAACCAAAACCCTCCCGAGCGTATCGGGAGGGTTTTTGGTCAGCTCACGGTCGTGGAGCGGTACTCCTCGAGGAGCGTGTCCCAGTCCGTGTAGTCCGCCCAATATTCGAGGAATCCGCCGACGGAGAACCCGAAAAAAAAGGCGAGAGCGATGTAGAGGATGGTCATAGATGTTCCTCCTGTGGATACCTAGGCGGAAAATGCAGGTTTTGTCAAGAAGAAACCCCCGGATGTGAAGTCCGGGGGTCTTGGAGATAGCGGCGAGAGGACGTTGATCGCATAGGCGATGAGCCAAACTACGTTAAGTCCTCTCGCCACGTCGTTCGCGAGCGACGTGGCTCGCGGAAAGGTTGGGAAGGGACACGAAAAGTGAAATTTCGTGACACTCTACCACAAGTCCCTCCCTCTTCCGCATTCAAACCTGTCGTCTCGACCAGCGCGGAGAGACCTTCCAATCGGAAGATTTCTCGACAGGCTCGAAATGACAGGTGTTGAGCAAGGAAGAGGGAGCGAGAGGACATCTGTTGGATAGGCTGGTGCCAAGAAGCCGCTAGTCCTCTCGCTGAAAGGTTGGGAAGGAGCGAGCTGTACTAAGTCAATCGACAACTCCACGCGAGCCCCCTCCCTCTTCCGCATCCGACCGGTATTTCTGGTTTCCCGCCTGCGCGGGAATGACAGGGGAACGGGGTCGGGTGGAGAAGAGGAAGCCCCGTTGGACGAGGCGAGGCGGGAGGACACGTGCAACTAAGTCTTTCGACAACACCAGCTAATTCCTCCCGACGTCTGAACCTAGCGGAATTCGACGAATTCGTCAAGGTGGCGGTATTGCCGAAAACGTCGAAATCGCCTACGATGCGGGGCATCCTATGAGCCTCTTGAGCCGTCTCCTTGGAGACCAGAATGCGCGGGAAATCGCGAAAATCAAGCCCATCGTCGAGCGGATCAATGCCTTGGAACCGACGATCCAGACCCTGACCGAGGACGGCCTGAAGGCCAAGACCGCGGAGTTCAAGGACCGTCTGGCCAAGGGCGAGACCCTCGACGACCTCCTTCCGGAGGCATTTGCCGTGGTCCGCGAGGTCTCGCGACGTGCCTTGAAGCAGCGCCAGTACGACGTCCAGCTCATGGGCGGCATCGTCCTGCATCGAGGGCAGATCGCTGAGATGCGGACCGGCGAGGGCAAGACGCTCTCCGCCGTCGCACCGATGTACCTGAACGCCTTGACCGGCAAGGGCGCACATCTCGTCACCGTCAACGACTACCTGGCGCGACGCGACACGGTGTGGATGGGGCAGGTCTACCACGCGCTCGGCCTCACGGTGAGCTGTATCCAGCACGAGGGCGGGTTCCGCTACGACCCGACGTTCAAGGCCGAACCCCAGCACGACGAGACGCGCGATGACACCGGCTCGTTCCGCGTGGACATGGATTACCTCCGGCCCGTCAGCCGCAGGGAGGCGTACGAGGCGGACATCACCTACGGCACCAACAACGAGTTCGGGTTCGACTACCTGCGCGACAACATGGTCAACCGTTTGGAGGACATGGTCCAGCGCGATTTGAACTACGCCATCGTGGACGAAGTCGACTCCATCCTCATCGACGAGGCGCGCACGCCGCTCATCATCAGCGCGCCCGCGTCCGAGCCCGCGGAGCTCTATTACCGGTTCGCCGAGCTCGTGCCGCGGCTGAAGGAGACCGAGGACTACGTCGTGGACGAAAAGCTCCGCACCGCGACGCTCACGGCCGACGGCATCAACAAGATGGAGACGTGGCTCGGCGTGGAGAACCTCTACGCGCAGGGCGGGATGACGATGGTCCACCACATGGAGCAGGCCTTGCGCGCGTGGGTCCTCTACAAGATCGACCGCGACTACGTGGTGAAGGACGGCGAGGTGCTCATCGTGGACGAGTTCACGGGGCGCCTCATGATCGGGCGCCGCTACTCCGAGGGATTGCATCAGGCCATCGAGGCCAAGGAGCACGTGCCCATCCAGCGCGAGTCGGTGACGATGGCGACCATCACGTTCCAGAACTACTTCCGCCTCTACGGCAAGCTCTCGGGCATGACCGGCACCGCCGTGACCGAGGCCGAGGAATTCAGCAAGATCTACAAGCTCGAGGTCGTGACCGTCCCGACGAACAAGGAGAACATGCGTCGCGACCTCTCGGACCGCGTGTATAAGAACGAGGTCGGGAAGTTCAAGGCGGTCGTGCGCGAGATCAAGGCGAGGCGCGAGGCGGGGCAGCCCGTGCTCGTCGGCACCGCGTCCATCGAGAAGAACGAGATCCTCGGCGAGCTCCTGAAGTCCGAAGGCATCCCGTACAACCTCCTCAACGCCAAGAACCACGAACGTGAGGGCGAATACATCGCGCAGGCGGGCCGCAAGGGTGCGGTCACGGTCGCGACGAACATGGCCGGACGTGGCGTCGACATCCTGCTCGGCGGCAACCCGCCGGACAAGGACGAGGCGCAGGGCGTCTGCGACCTGGGCGGCCTGCACGTCATCGGTACGGAGCGCCACGAGAGCCGACGCATCGACAACCAGCTCCGCGGACGTGCCGCGCGCCAGGGTGACCCCGGTTCGTCGCAGTTCTACGTCTCCATGGACGACGACCTCATGCGCATCTTCGGCTCCGAGAAGATGAAGGCGCGGATGGAATTCCTCCGCGTGCCGGACGACGAGCCCATCGAGAACGGCGTGCTCACGCGCGCGCTCGAGTCGGCGCAGAAGAAGGTGGAAGGGCACAACTTCGACATCCGCAAGCACCTCCTCGAATACGACGACGTGCTGAACAAGCACCGCACCGTCATCTACAAGCGTCGGCGCGACATCATCCAGCACGCGGCGACGGCGACCACGGAAGGGGAACGCCCGCTCAAGCGCATGGTCCTCGAGGCCGTCGAGAACGAGATCGAGCAGGTCGTCGTGTTCCATACCGCCGCGGAAGACCCGAACGACTGGAGCATGGGCGAGATCGAGTCGGCCGTGAAGGCGCTCATGCCGCCGGACATGGGCATCGCGTCACGCCTCCAGGTCATCGCGACCGGGATGGAAGGCAAGATGGACATCGCGATGAAGCGGACCGCGCTTATCGAGGCGCTGTCCGGTATCGCAGCCGAGGCGTACGCGAAAATCGAGACGGACGTCGGCGACATGGCGCTCATGGCCGAAGTCGAGAAGGCGTTGCTCCTGCGCGCGACGGACGACATGTGGATCGAGCACCTGGACGCCATCGACCACCTGCGCAAGGCCATCAGCCTGCAGGGCTACGGCCAGCGCGATCCTCTCGTGGAATACAAGCGCGAGGCGTATCGGCTGTTCCATGAGCTTGTAGCGCTCATCGACAAGCGCGTGGCGCACGCCGTCTTCAAGGTGCGTATCGCCAGGCAGACCGCGGAGCAGGGGCTCCACGCGAGCCGGATGCAGTTCCAGGGCCCGGCGAAGACGGCGGCCGACGTCGGACGCAACGACCCCTGTCCATGCGGGAGCGGCAAGAAATACAAAAAATGCCACGGGGCGTGAGGATAATCCTCAAATCACAGCAAGAGCGAACCGTTCGACTCCTTGCAGATGTTTTCCCTTTCGGCAGCGGTTTTTCCTTTCGGCATCATCCGTATCGTGAAGGCATCGCTCGTGTATTCCTTCACGTCAGCGCCATTGACGTTCGACGCCTTGACGTAATATTCGCCCGGCCAAGCGACCCCCACCTTCCAATAGAGGTTTTGGGCATCTGATTCCATCCTGCTCTCCTGCGCCAGACCGCTTGCCGTCGGTTCGATGGCTTCCGTCGTACTGGCGTCGACGAGGACGGTGACCAGGGAATGGATCGTCGTCGATGATTGGAATGACAACTGGTACGTACAGCCGAAATACAGCGCGCTCCCTTGTTTCGGAGAGACGAATGATAGGTTCGACTCCGTCGATGTCGCCATTTCGGTCGATGTCGCGGCGACAGGGACGATTTCAGGGGTAGAGGTCGGAACCTGCCCTGTCGTCGTGACAGCATGAGGAATCGGTTGTGTCGCGATCGCGAAACTCGACGCGCTCAAATCATCAAGCGCGATGTTGAATTGATTGAGCAGCTGATACGCGAAAAATGCCGTGCCACCGACCAATACGATACATATCGAAAAAACTCGAATCACATGTTTCATATCTCGGCCTACAAATGGCTACAGCGCTTCTCTCGCCTTATTGCTGGGGACGGCTATTGTCCTTCTTTTCGTCCGAAAAACCGTTCTTGATATGCCTGATGGCCTCTCCGATGCTGCGTGCGAGTTCCGGGATCTTCTTGGCACCGAACAGCAGGACGATGATGGCGACCAATATGACGATTTCACGAGTCCCTAATCCAAACATACGATTGAATCATTATTTCAATTATCTCGACCCTTTTGATTCAACGAACCGTCGTCGGCTCAGAGCGTCTTGTCCGTCTTCACCTTCTTTTCATCCGAAAAACCGTTCTTGATGTGCCTGACGGCCTCTCCGATGCTACGAGCGAGCTCCGGAATCTTCTTCGCACCGAACAGCAGAACGAGGATAGCGGCCAATATGACGATTTCACGAGTCCCTAGTCCGAACATAGTATGTTGATTATATTAATGAGTGTTTTCGACCTTTAAAAGTGTGTCTACATCTTGTTCACAGTGTTGTTATCTGATTCATTGATGGCCTTGTCCGTTTTTTCCGCTTCCGAAAACACGCCTTTGATGTGCTTGACGGCCTCCCCGAGAGAACGAGCGAGCTCCGGGATCTTCTTTGAGCCGAACAACAGGACCAGGATAGCGGCCAAAATGATGATTTCACGAGTCCCTAATCCGAACATAGTATTTATCGTCTAATCAATAATATCGTACCTTCGTATAATAGCACAAGTGGCATCGCCATCGCGAGTAGTGATACACCGTCAGTAGGGGGAAGTAAAGCGGTCAGACACACGGTCAAAAAGTACGCGATACGCCTATTATCCTTAAGGACTTGCTGTTTGATTATCCTGAGTTTCGCAAGGATAAGCAAGAGGAGGGGGAACTCGAACACCAAACCCAACAACGCGGAGGTGATGAGGATTTCCGAAAGGAATTGGCTGATATTCCAGAAGTTGGCGATCCCCAGGCCCGTGTTGATGGCGGCCAACAGTCCTAACGCATAGTACAGGATGAAGAATCCATAACAGAACCCCACGATGAACAACCCCGCGCTTGCGGGAATGGATTTCAGCAGTCCGATCTTCTCCCTTCTCGTCAACGCGGGTCCGATGAAGGCGTAGCAGCTTTGGATGATGTAGGGGACACAGACCATGATCGCGCAGAAAAACCCGACATCCATCGCCACATCGGTGAACTGGAACGGTGAAGACGTGGCGATGATCACCTGATCGATATGGACGATGCCCAAGATCCATTTCAGGATCAATCCGGCGGAGAGAAAACCGACCAAAAAGGTCACGACGAACAGAATGACGCCTCGATACAATCGAGAGCGTAGATCTTCCAAAAACGGAAGAAACTTCTCCAGGCTTGAATTGATGTTTTCCAAGGCAGTAGAATTACGGATGTCATCCTGAGTCTGACGAAGGACCTTCAGAATATTCGGAAGCTTCTTCGGTCGCTCCGACTTCCCTCAGAATGACAGAACGAATAACTCGCTATAAGCTCTCTGTCTAAATTTCGGTCGTCGTGGTCATCGTCGTCGTGATGGCCGTCAAGGGCTCTTCAGGGGGCGGCGTGACCTCCGGTTCGGTGCTAGCGATGGTGGTGGTCGTAGAGGAGGTGACAGGGAGGGGGTCTTCCGCTGGCGGGACGGGGTCCGGAGGGGTTCCTGCCTCCGCAGGAACGACAGGAGGAGTGGTCGACGTGGTGACCGGGAAGGGGTCTTCAGGAGGGGGATTCTGGGTTCCCGCCTCCGCGGGAATGACAGGGGGAACGTCGGAAACGGTCGTTGAGCCACGGTGTCGACTCAACCATGACGCCACGGCCGTCACGCCCTCCTGCCAAGACTCGTACGTGCGGAGATTGCCGCTGTCGTCATTGCCGACGTTGCCTGGATTCAGGGTCCTCACGGCTTTGCCGGCGGTCCCGAAGCTTGAATCCTGTTCCATCATGGCCATCAACAGCCGGGTATCCACGCTATATGCGGACGCGGCCGTCATGACCATCTCCCCAGAGACCGGACTGCTCGGATATCTGCTCTTGATATAGTCTTCGATCTTTTCCGCGCTGTCCATCACCCCCATCTTGCTCAAGATATACATGATCTTCTCCTCATGCAGAGGGTCGGTCGCATAGGAGGTGATATCGTATTCCCCCAAGACCGAGACCGAACCATCGGTGATGACTTCCGCAAGCGTCGCCATCTTGACCAAATCGGATTTGGATGCGTCTACCAGCAGATTCAGCTTGTACAACGTATCTTCCAAATCGATGATTTCCTTGTCAGCGTCATTGATCCTACTCAAATCACCACTCATGGTGGCGTAATCTTTCGAGAGCTTAAACTCCCGCAATCTGTTATTGAGTATCACGACGATGTCTTCCACCTTCATACGGGAGACATCATATCACGCCCGCCCTTTGAGCTCATAGCGAGTCCATTAGATGAATGTCATTTTGAGTCCTACGAAGAACCTTCCGAAAATTTTGAAGCTCCTTCGCCGAGCCTCAGAGCCTGCCCTGAGCTTGTCGAAGGGATGACATTGTGGATAACTCGTAATGCGCTTATTTGAGACCCAGGAACTTCGCAATCGTCAAAAGCTTCTTCCCGACGAGTTCGCCGAATGTCCCAGGATCCGTATTGCTGACGACAAGAGCGCCCCACGGGTTTCCTGCCGCTCCGGCATCGATGAGGGCCTTGCCGGTCGTTCCGGCCGTGACATGACCCGCTGTCGCTTCGTCCCACACCGCATCGGCTATGGTGTCCCTGCTAAGAAGGTCAGTTTGCGTGATCGTCGTTCCACCCGTTGTCCCGGTGATGCTGCCCACACCTCGTGCGATAATCGTGCCTTGCGTGTCGCTTGCATCCACGGTCAGCCTGCCAGATGGAGCGTTAAAGCTGACGTTACATCCGGCGGTTATCATATTCGTCAACTTGATCCCTCCTGTGTATCCCCATATGCCAAGGTTTCCACAATCGTTGAGCTGAATGATCGGCGCCCCACTTCCGGGCACTCCGTCGATGCAGTTGAAAAAATTGGATGCGGAGGTGTTATTCAATTCTATCGTCCCCGTCAAAATACAATCTTTTGCACTCAACGTTATGTTACCTAAGGTACCTATTTCAGCATCTTCGATGATGACGGAAGAGTTATCCGCGAACGT
>JAZDIB010000085.1:0-9288 GCA_043805355.1 Patescibacteria group bacterium
ATCCGGGTTGGCGCGCAGACCTCATCAAGGCCGCCCAGGTCCCATCCATGGCGCTTGCGTGGTTCGTGGACATGAGCCGCCGACCGATCTGGACGTGGCTTCCGTGGATGCCCGCCATCGTCGCGCTTGAGCTCGCGTCAGCGGCGACCGTCTTCTGGCCTGTGCCGCGGACCGTCGCGACCGTGATCGCCGGGCTCATCATGCTCATCGTCGCGTGGCGGCGTCCGTCCATCGGACTTGCCGCGCTTCTGCTCGAACTCGCCATCGGCTCGAAGGGCGCGCTCCTGAAGATCCCGAACGGATGGGAGGTCGATGGGGGAACATCACTTCGTATCGTTCTCGTCGCAGCCTTCCTCGTCGGCTGGGCCGTGAACGCTATCCTCTATTGGCGGACACGACGGACGGAGCTCGTCACGACGATCCGCCGCGAGATCCGCGGACGTTGGGCGTGGATTGCGCTCGTCGCGTTGACGGCATGGGCGGTCGTTCGCGGCATATCGCTCAAGAACGGCGCGGTCTTCTCGGACGCGAACGCCTGGGGATTCCTCGCCCTCCTGCTTCCGGTCATTGATATCGCCTCGCGCGACGGCACACGCCTCGTCCGACATGCAGGGTCAGCGCTCATCGCAGGTCTCCTCTGGCTGCCGGCCAAGACGCTCGCGCTCCTCTACGTCTGGTCGCATGGCATCGCGTCGCTCTCCAAGCCGATGTACCTCTGGGCGCGGAGGAGCGGCGTCGCGGAAGTCACGCTCGTGACCGGCAACCTGTTCCGCGTCTTCATCCAATCGCAGGTCTTCGCCATCGCCGGCCTCCTCGCGTCGGTTGCCCGCGTCGTGACCGGACCGAAGGACCGGACGCGGGCGCTCACGTTCCTCGTGGCCATCATGGCGAGCGTCTCGCTCCTCATCAGCCTCTCACGCAGTTTCTGGATCGGCCTGTTCGCAGGATGCCTCACGCTCGCGGCGCTCGCGCTCTCCGGTCGAGGCGCCCTCCGACGGCTCGGGTCGCTCCTCGGCTTCGGCGTCGCCGCGGCCGTCTGCGCCCTCGGGCTCATCGCGGCCGTGGTCGCGTTCCCGTATCCGTATGTCGACGTCGGATCGCTCAAGACGCTCTTCTCCTCGCGCGGCGGCGTGACGGACGCGGCCGCGGAAAGCCGCTGGAACCTCCTGCCGGTCCTCGGCGACAAGATCCTGGAAGCCCCCATCCTCGGCTCCGGCTTCGGCGCGACCGTGACGTACGCCTCCAAGGACCCACGCGTCCTCGCGGACCATCCGGACGGCATGTACACGACCTACGCCTACGAATGGGGTTGGCTCGACCACTGGATCAAATTCGGCGTCCTCGGCATCCCGCTCATGCTGTGGCTCCTGCTCTCCATCCTCCAGCGTCTCTGGAAAACGGACGGCGCGTGGTGGCTGCGCGCGGGCTTCGTCTCGTCCCTCGTCGCGCTCAGCATCCTGCATGTGTTCACTCCCTACCTGAACCACCCGCTCGGCTTCGGCTTCCTGCTCGCGGCCGAAGGCTGGATCACGGCGAGACGAACGTCGCGCCCGACATCGGCTTCTTCCCCTCCGGTTGCACCCTGACGAGTTCGAGGACCGTCCCGGCGCCGCAGGACATGTCGAGTTTGTGGTCCCGGAGGAACAGCTCGCCGGGCGTTTTCGTCGTATCCGGGACGTCGACACGAGCGGACAGGATCTTGAGGCGCTTGACGCCGACCAAAGTCCAGGTGCTCGGCCATGGGTCGTAGGCGCGGACCATGCGTTCGATCTCTTCCGCGGACTTCGTCCAGTCGATCTTCCCGTCGTCGCGCGTCAGCGTCTTGCAGGTCGTCGCGTTCGAATGATCCTGTTCGACAGGTTCGAGGCGACCGTCGAGATAGTCCGCGAGGATATCCGGGAGCATCGTGCCGCCGAGGGCCGCGAGGCGATCGTGGAGCGACCCGGACGTATCCGTCGACGTGATCGGCTCCTCTTTCGACGCGAGGATGGGTCCGTGGTCGAGGTCCGCGTCGATCTTCATGATGGTGACGCCCGTGACCGCGTCGCCCGACAAGATTGCGGCCTGAAGAGGGGACGCGCCGCGCCACCGCGGGAGGAGCGAGCCGTGGACATTCACGATGCCGTGCGTCGGGATATCGAGGAACCACTGCAGGAGGATCTTGCCGTAGGAGACGACGACGAACACGTCAGGACGCGGATCCATCAACGATTGAAATGTCGCGTCATCCTTCAGGTCCTTGATCTTCTCCGGCTGGAAGACCGGGATGCCCCGTTCGAGCGCGACGGTCTTGACCGGCGGAGGCGTCAGCACGGCATGACGTCCGACCGGGCGGTCCGGTTGGGTCACGGCGCCGATGACGGAAAAACGCCCGTCGTCGACGAGCGCTCGCAAGGATGGGATGGCGAATTCGGACGTGCCGAGGAAGACGATGCGCTTCATGTCTTGAGCCGCTCTTTGCCCTTCGTGATCTCCTTGGCCTTGTCGATGAAGAGGATGCCTTCGAGGTGATCGACCTCGTGCTGGAAGACGACCGCATCCAAACCCTTCACGTCGAACGTCTCGCGACGGCCGTGGCGGTTCAAGGCCGTGACCGTGACCCGCTTCGCGCGCTCGACCGTCCCCCAGACGTCGGGGACGGACAAGCATCCTTCCTCGCCGTCGATGGTCGCCTCCGACAGCTTCTCGATGACCGGATTGATGAGGGGAAAGACGCCGGATTTCAGGTTCACGACGATGATGCGCTCATTGCGTCCGACCTGCGGCGCCGCGAGGCCTACGCCATCCGCCGCCCACATGCTCGCCACCATCACGTCCAAGAACGCCTGGAACGCAGGCGTGCCGATGGCCGTCGAATCCACCTCGACGGAACGCTCTCGGAGCGAGGCCGTCGGGAGGGTGAGGATGGGGAGGGGTTCGGTCGTCATGACAGGTGAAACTACACGAAAAAGGCGATCGGGTCAAGGTCGATGATAGCCCTTCGGGCGAACGGTTCCAAGGCCGCGTGGATGGCCGTTTCCTTGAGGTCTTTCGGCGGAATGGCGTGGATGACCGACCGCGGGGTGCGGGAGCTGGGCCGGAACGCGATAGGAGCGGGTCCGCGGACGGTCCAAGCCTCGCCGAGAGCCATCGTCAGATCGTCGACCAAGGTCGAGGCGGCGTCGGGCGGTCCATCGACAAGTACCTTCACGAGGGTCCTGGCGGGCGGGTAGCTGAAGGTCGCACGTTCGGACATCTCATCGCGCCAGACCGCGGCCACGCCCTCCTTCGTGCACCAGTTCTGCGCGGCGAGAAGCAGTTCGTCGTCGCCTTGGACGATGATGCTCGCGTCCGCGTCCGCGATGTCCGCCGTCAGCCGACGCCACGCGATGACGAGACGCTCGCGTCTCCGGACATCTTCCGCCACGCCGCCGATGAGACCAAGGTCGGTCAAGACGACGAGCGCTCCACGTTCGACCGTCTCGCTATGCCACGTCGGCAAATCGACCACGCGGACGGCCTCGCCGAAACGCTTCAAAACGATCCCCGCCAGCGAATCGCGTCCAACGCGACCTTTTACGAGATTCGTGCTGTTGCATGATGGACACGCCAACGCGACGTCGCCGAGCGTCCCGCATCGGTTGCATCGGCTCCGGCCGCCGACACGCGACAATCCGAATCCGCAGGAGGCGCACGTCGCGATCCACGAGCAGTCGGCACAGGCAATGCGCGAGCGATCACCGTGGATCGGATGGATGACCGTCACGGGCCGCTGGGCCTCGACCGCTTCGTCGATGGCCATGACCGACTGGATGGACAATCCTTCGACATCCGACGTCGCGCGGCCTGCGAACGGGGCATACGCGACCTTCACCCCGATGTCCGGAGCGAGGCCGTCGGATCCGAGAGGCGGCGTCGTACCGATACGGACGACCTGAAGCGACGGATTGGACGATCGCGCGGCATCGACGACCCATCGTGCGTCCAGCCGCGGAGCGAGTTCGTCCGACTTGAAGTCGTCGTTCTCCGGCTCTTCGATGATGACCATGCCAGCGGACGCCGAAAGCCAGGCGCCGATGCGCGTCGCGACGAGTACGCCGTCCGAGGACGCGAGGAATCCGGTCCACGCGCGCCACGCCGCCCCGTCCGCGAGGTCCGCATGGAGCACGGGGCACGAAAGCGTCGCGGCAAGCCGTTCCGCGCGCGACCGCCACGGACACAGGATGAGGATGCGGCCTTTCGCGCCACGGACGCGGTGCACGAGGCGTTCCGTCCGGTCCACGACCCATTCGGCCTCGTCCGTCAGCAACGAGGACTGCGAAGGATGCATCTCGACCGTGATCGGCTGGAGACGCTTCGGCACGGTGCGGAGCCAGGAATGCAGGACGGTAGGCCTGGAGACGAACGCCCGAGCTCCGGAGCGTTCGAGCAACGACGCGAGACCGGTGGGGAATCGGACGAGGGGCGTCGGCTGTCGGATTTCGACGGTTCGATCCGCGAAGGCGCTTTCCCTCGAACATCCCGTGACGAGCGCCGGAATCTCGCGCTTGCGGAAGGGGACGCGGAGCAGGTCGCCGACTCGAACGTCCGCGCCGTCAGGGACGCGGTAATCGAACGCATCGACGCCGAACGGCGTCCGGAGCGCAGGGACGACGGTGATGTAGGTCACGAGATGTCGTAGCGCGCCGTCAGATAACCGACGCCGAACGGAGCCTCGTAGCTCAACAGCTTCGGCGTGACGCTCATGTTCTCGAGACACCCGAGCAGAGAAACGATGGGCCGATATCCGCATTGCGCGCTTTCCTCGGTGACGGACGCGTCGAGCGAGAGGAGCGGCGTCGGATCGTTCTTGCTGACTGCTTCTTGGACTGCACGGTCGAAGGCGGCCCCTTTGTCTGACGTGCCGGCAGGGGACTCGGGTCCGAGCTTGTGCGACAAATCGGCGCTCGCGATGATGGCGATGCGCTCCTCCTCCGCATGCAGGACACGCTTCAGCTGACGGCCGAAATTGTAGTGTTCCTTCCCGTCCAGCATCGACGGCGACACGGGGATGAGCTTCCAGGACGTGAGATGCGGCGTCAGCATCAGGAGCGGCACCGCGAACCCGTAGTCGATGTCCTCGCTCGACGTCAGCGTGAACGGGACGCCTTCGACGCGGAGCTTGCGCTGGAGCCGGTCGATGGTCAGGTAGTCGCTCTTCGCCTCGACGGTCGTGGAGAAATCACCGAACGCCTTCAGGCTGCCGACGTACTTGCTCGCGAGATTCACGCTGAACGCGTCTGGATACCGCACGCCATGAGGCGCGATGATGCAGAGCGCATCCGGTTTCGCGAGGTACAGGGCCTGTTCGACCTCTTGCACGGCCGCGAGGGTCGTGGCGAGCTTCTCGCGGTGTTCCTTGCCGATGGTCGGCAGGAGCAGGGGGGAATGCGGAACGATGGCGGCGAAGACAATCATAGAGGTTGTGCGGCGAGTTCGAGATATGTCGGTTGGGGTTCGAACGGCGTTCCGATTGCGTGGATGGCCAAGACGCTGTCGCGGACCGTCACGACGTTCGTCCATTTCCATCCGACGGTCTCGAAGACCTCGCCGGACGGGATGGGCCGAAGCGCGCCGGCCTCGACGACGTAGACGGTCGGCGCGTAGATGGACTTGACGAGCTCGCCGTCATGTAGGAGATAGGCGCTGGTGGTCACGTAGGTCGACAGGTCGGAAGCCGTCACGGTCCGGATGCGACGGCCGGCGAAATAGAGCTTGAGATAGATGCCGTCGATGAGAGGCGCGCGCGTCCCGTCCTCGACGTACCACACGCCCGGCGCCTCCGCGAGCTTCATCAGCACACCCTGGGGGAACGTGGTGTCGACCGTGATCTTGGGCCCGTCAGGATATGCCGCGAGGTCCGCGGATGCGACGGACTCGACCTCTTCCGAGTTGAACCCGAACTTGCGGAACGCGTCCATGTTCGCGATCTGGCGCTTGTTCGTGGTCGTCAGCAGGAAGATGCGTCCATCCGGATCGCGGAGCAGGGAATAGGGAGCGAACTTGATGGACGGGCCATCTGGATATGCGGCCAACTCGCTGTCCGTCACGACGACGGCCTTGGTCACGTCCGACCGCGAGGCGGCGACAGCCAACGAGGCGAACGGTCGCTTCTCGCCATATCGAATGAGGAAATACGTGCCACTCGGTTCACCGCGCGCGAGCGTGCCGTCTGGATAGGAGACCGTGAACCAACGCTTCCAGATACGCCACAGCGTCAGGTTGCCATGGATGTGCGGCGTGTAGCTGTAGAGCATGGCCGTCGCGTTATTGACCGGCGTGACCGCGATGCCATCGATGATGACCGTCTTGCCCACGCCACGTCCCCCGATGGTGAGCCCGTTCGTCAACAGCTGCATCAGGTACTTCTCGCGATGCTGCTTGGCGGCCCATTCCATCTGGTTCGCGAAGCCCTTGAAATCCTGGATGGAAGGGTCGTCCTTGGAACAGGAATCACAGACACCATATCCGGCTGCCCAGTCGAGCTGTCCCTGCGACGGCTCCGGGTCCTCGACGAGCGATTGTTCCTTCTGAATGAGGGCAATGAGGTATTTCGGGTTGACGCGATAGGATCGCGATACGCGCCAGATGATTTCGGCCGCCGTTTTGGGCACGCCGTCGATATCCACGGTCCGGAGGTCAGCGAGCGTCCCCTTGGACCGCAGGAAGTTCACCAGACGGTCAAAGGGCATCGCATCAGCATCCAGGATGTCGCCGTCCGTCAGGATGAAGTTCGGGTCGAACCCGGGGTCGAGCTCGATGGCCCTCGCAGGGGCTGTCGGAACCGAGAACATCACCAACGATACGATGACGCACGCCAGTAAGCCGGCATATGGTTTCTGCATAGGAAAAGGTTACCATGTTCTCATCTATCCTTCGAGGTCATGGTAGGATAGTCAACATGGGAACCCGGACCCGCTCCACCCTCCTGGTTATGAGCGTCGTCATCCTGCTGGGAGTGGGGTTTTTCATGCTTTCCGTGTCAGGCGGGCAGGTCTTTTTGAGCCCGGACGAGACGGCCGTGGCGGTCGCCGGCCGCTTTTTCGCGGAGAATGGCTCGTTCCGCATCCTAGACCCGCTGTTGACCGGGTTTCCCTGGCTCCATCCGAGGAGCTTCGTCTCGACTGGCGAGGCGCTGGTCCCGGTCGGATTCCTCGGCATGCCGTTCTTGATGGCCGGCATCTGGAAGCTCTTTGGAGATGTGGGATTCGTCCTGTTCACCCCGCTCCTGGCGCTTTCGGCTGTCATTCCGCTCTGGTCCGCCACAAAACGATGGGGGAAGACCGGTCAGGTCGCGACGCTCGTGGGCTGGCTGACGTTCCCGTCGGTCATGCTCTATGCGAACCGCGGGCTCTTCCCGAACCTCCCGGTCCTATGCCTCGCGATCTGGGCCTCGTGGGCCACCTCGAGAAAAGGCATCGCTCCGCTCGTCATCGCTGGGTTTCTGACCGGATTGGCCGCGTTCATCCGGCCGACGGAACTCGTCTGGGTCGGCGTGTGGGTCGGTGCGGCGTATTTTTTGACACATCCCCTGAAGACGACGCCGCTTCGCCGACACGCCCGCGACATCGCGATGATGGCGGCCCCGTTCGTCGCCGTCGCGCTCGTCGGCGCGTTCCTCGCCTGGTCCACCTATGATTCGCCCTTCACGGTCGGCTATCAGCTCCGCGACCCGTCGACCGAAGCGGTCGTGACGACGGCCGCCGCGTCCCAGGTCTCGTGGTTCGAATCTTGGGCCTTCGGATTCCATCCGCGCAACGTCTGGCACAACGCGACGTCGTATCTCGTCACGTTCCTGTTCCCGTGGGCCATGCTCGCGCTCATCGGAGCCGTCGTCGCGTGGAAGGACAAGGCCGAGCGTCGCTGGCTGTTCGTCGCCGCGTGGACCGTCGGCATCCTCTGTTGCATCTACGGTCAGGGCATCTACCAGGATCACGTGAAGCCCGATGCCGTCACGCTCGGCAACTCGTTCCTCCGGTATCTCCTGCCCGTCTCGGTCATCGCCGTCCTCGCGCTCGGCAAGGTCGCATCGTGGATCGCTTCGACGATGGGACGCGCCGGATTCGCCCTCGCGGTCCTCACGATCGCGCTCACGGCCTCGCTCGGCATCTGGACCGCGACGGTGCGCGACGACGAGGGCCTGTCGCAGGACCGCATCGAGCTCGTGCGCTACGCCGCCATCCGCGCGGATGCCGCCGACGCCCTCGATGCTTCGACCGTCATCCTCTCGGACCGCAGCGACAAGATCTTCTTCCCCGTCTTCCGGGCCGTCACGCCCATGCCGACGGACGACAGGATCAAGACGCTGTCGATGACCACACCGGTCGCCGTATTCATCCGAACGCTGGACGATGTCTCGCGGACGACGTGGGCGGACCAAGGATTCGCGCTTGAACCGGTCATCGATGCGGGAAATGAGACGCTCTACCGCGTCACGGTGCCATGATATGGAGATACCGCGACCGCTCGCCATCCCGCTCCTCTCCTTGCCGTGGCTCCTCGCCGCGTGCGTCTTCGGATGGATCGTCCTGAACCGCGTGCCGCCGTCCGGCATCTTCACGGCGACGTCGTCCATGGACGGGAAGAGTGCGTTCATCAACCCGTTCCTGCCGTCGGAGCGCGTGACCGTTCCCGGACCCCAAGCGGACGGTTGGACGGGCCAGCGCATCACCGGAGACCCGACCTACATGACGTCGCGCGTCCCCGGACCGTACGAGCATGTCGACGTCGAAGTGGAATTCCGCTCCATCCATCAGCCCCTGCTCGAATACGGCATCGTGCGCGATGTAGCCGGGTTGGAGCTCGACCTCGCGCCCATGTATTCCGAGGCGCTCATGTCGCCGACATGGAACGCCGTCGCAGGCGGGTATGTCCGTGCCGGCGCGAGCGCCTCGACGATCCCGACGAACGACACGCGGCTCCTCGCGACGTGGGACGCCACGACCAGCGCGCCGCTCATGCAGGATCCGGCCAGCGAGCCCGTCGAGACCAAGGTCTCCCTCCGCGGAAGCCACGACATCTATCTCGTGCCGGCAGGCGGGGATGTGGACATCACCTTCGGTATCCAGGACGTGAACCGGAAGGAGGGGAGCACCACCGTGGCGTTCCGCGTGTTCCGCGAGGACGTGGAGATCAAACGTGACGTGTCACAGACCAACACGAGCCGTGAGGCGTCCATGGGCAAGGTGACGGAGAACCGCATCCGACTCGCCGGCGTCGGTGCGGGCGTCATCCGCGTCGCGTTCCAGGCGGACGACGACGTATTCATCC
>JAZDIB010000086.1:0-3718 GCA_043805355.1 Patescibacteria group bacterium
CCGGGTACTTCGTTTCAACCGTCGGAGTCAACGAGGACATCATCAGGAAGTACATCGAACACCAGGGCGAGGAGGACGGAGGACAAGTCCGACTTGTATTGGGCTAATAGAAACCACGGCCGTCAGGCCGTGGTAGTTCATTTCCCAAGATTCTCCCCCTTACGAAGGGGGAGTTAGAGGGGGTTCCGATCGTTATGCTACCCTTCCTTCCATGAAGGCCGTCCTTGCCGCGTTTTTCCTCGCCCTCGCATATTTCTGCCTCCTGATGCCCTGGGGCGTTTTTCAGGATCCCGACGCCTTCTATCACGCCCATGCGGCGTTTCTGCTTTGGCGGGACGGGCCGCTTTTGGCGTTCCCGTGGCTCGACCTTACGTCCCTCGGGACCTCCTTCGCGGATCATCACGCGTTGTTCCATCTCATCGAGGCACCGTTCGTGGCGTGGTTCGGGTGGGCCATGGGGAGTCGCGTGACGTCCATCCTCCTGTCTGCCGTCTGCATCGCGACGCTCTTCGTTTGCCTGCGCTGGCTCGGCATCCGATATGCGGGGGCGTGGACCGTGCTCGTCGCGCTCTCGCATCCGCTCGCGACCCGACTCATGCTCGGCAAGGCGTCGCCGCTCGCCATCACGCTGTTCTTCCTCGGCCTGACCGCGGCGTGGAAGCGCGCCCCCATCGTCGCGTTCGTCGCCGGCGCCCTGTTCGCCCTTTCGCACGGCGGCTCGGTCTTCCTCCTCGGGTCCGTCGTCCTCCTCGCGCTCGGTGATGTCGCCTATCGGACGGTCGTCGAGGATGTCCCGCTGTCGAAGGCGATACGATCAACTATCTGGCGGGAGTGTCTTGCGGTCGCCGCGGGAATCGCGTTCGGGACGGTCCTGCATCCGAATTTTCCAGAAAACCTCGCGTTCCTGTGGGTCCAGGTCGTGAAGATCGGCCTCGGGACGCCGTATGACCATGTCATGCTCGGGAACGAATGGATGCCGAGCCTGCCCGGGAGCGTCCTCGCGTCGTTCGCGCCGTGGTGCGTCGCGCTCATCCTCGGCCTTGCCGGGATGCTGTTCGCGACGCGTGCCGATGACGGGAAACGTCGCTCGGCCATGGCACCTGCCATCGCGTTCGCCATCCCCGTCGCGGTGCTCCTCGCGCTCACGCTAAAGAGTCGGCGCAACGCGGAGTATCTCGTGCCGGCGCTGGCGCTGTGGATCCCATGGATCTGGAACATGGTGGATGTCCGCGGATTCGTCGCGGCGCTCGGGCGAGGATTCTCGACGACGATGCGTCGCATCGTCTACGTCGCGCTTTGCCTCGCCATCGTCACGCCCATCGTGAAGAGCATGTGGAGCGCGTACGATGCCCTTCACGACGGGGGATTCCGCGACGACCAGTGGAGCGACCTCATGGCCGCCATCTCGGCCCGCGCCAAGCCGGGCGACCGCGTCTTCCATTCGGACTGGGACGAGTTCCCCATCCTCTGGAATCTGGACGACCGTCTGCGGTACGTCGCCGGCCTCGACCCGACGTTCCTGTATGAGTCGTCTTCCACCCTTTCCGACGCGTATCGCGACCTCACGTATGACCTGACGTCCTCGACGCAGGATCAGGCCTGGGACCTCATCCATGGACGCATCGGGGCGAAGTTCATGTTCGTGGACAAGCGGGATCATACGCCCCTGCTCCAGTTGATTCGGTTCGATCGCCGGTATGTTCTTCTCGCCGAGACGGAGGAGGGGGCGGCGTTCGAGGTGCATGGAAAGACGGATTCGGATGGATTCCCGCCTGCGCGGGAATGACAGAGGAGAGATATGCCGCGAATCCTCATCGCCATCCCGACTTGGAACGAAGCTATCGTCATCGAACGGAGCCTTGCCGTGCTTCGCGATGCGGTCGCGCGGCACCTGGGGGAGCATGATGTGACCATCGAGGTCGCGGACAACGGAAGTACGGACGGGACGCGCAGCATCGTACGGAGCGTCGCGGACGACGGACGTGTCCGCGTGCGTCTCCTCGAGCTCGCGGGGACGGGGAAGGGGATGGCGATTCGACAGTCTTGGAAACATCATCTCGACGATGCGGACATCCTCGCGTTCACGGACGCGGATCTCGCCGCGGACGTCTCCGCGTTGCCGTCGCTCATCCGACCCATTTCGACGGGAGCGGCGGACATCGTGTGCGGGTCGCGGTACCTGCACGGGTCGCGCACGTCGAGGTTATGGTCGCGTACGCTTGCGTCGCGGACGTACCGCTTCCTCCAGCATCTTCTCCTGCATCTGCCGGTCGAGGATGCGCAGTGTGGCTTCAAGGCCATGTCCGTCGGCGCCGCGAGGAGGATGCTCCCGCTCCTCTCGGAGGACGGGTGGCTTTTTGACACCGAGCTGCTCGCGTTCGCCGCCAAGGCGGGTCTGCGCATCATCGAAATCCCCGTGGACTGGATCGAACACCGCGACCCGCGCCGCCGAAGCGCCATCGGCCTCTTCCGGAACGGGTGGGGCTTCCTGGCAGGGCTCTGGCGAATCCGTCGAAAGAGCCATCGAAAATCCGCTCCATAGAGCGGTTTTTTGAAGCACGTGTTCATCGATGACGCGCATCTCGAATCATTGACAAACGCGTCGTTTTGTGCTATATTTCTTCGTTCCGCTGGACGACCGTCCAGGTAGGAAAAGGACCAACAACGGACTCTTATAGGGTCCAAAACGTTCTCTACAACAGAATTTCATTAAGGAAGGAAACGATCGTGGCAAAAGACAAGACCCCGAGAGACGAAGGCTCTCTTCTCCCCATCATCGCGGCGAACATCCTCGCGAACGCTTTCGAGATTTCGCGAGATCCGGAATTGTCGTCTGCGGGAACGGATGTCCGTCGAATCGGCCGAGAGAACAAGGGCGCGTTAATCGCGTTCCAGTCGGCCGTGTCGGCGTTCATCGAGACCCGCACAGGCATGAGCCCGAACGCACGGATCACCGCAAGCAAATATGTCGATACGGTCTTCGACTGGATTCGACGGATGCCCGCGGATGCCCCGTACCCGACCCAGCTCCGGAGCCTCGAGGAGGGCGGCCGCGCGCTCCTCGCGCTCGTGGCGAACCGCAGCAAGGAGGAGAAACCCTCCAAGTTCGCGAAGTTCGAATCGGAGTTGAGTGAAACGGACCAACAGAAGCTGCTTGACATGAACCTGTGGCTCCTGAGGTGGTCTCCGGATACGTACGACGTGCTGATGGACGCGCTCGCGACCATCGACAGCAAGGAGCGGCTCGAGAGGATGCTCAAGATCAAAGCCGTGGATCCGGATGAATTCCAGGATCCACCCGGCCTCGACGAGTCGGAGACCGAAAGATCGGAAGACCATCTCTTCGTCTGGTGCACCGTACAAAGATGGATCGCATTCCTGCGCTCCTCTCAAGCGACGAGGCCCGGCATCAAGGAGTTCTTCCTGTCGGCGCTTCGGGGTGAACAGACCCCGCAAGGCAAGGCATTCGAGGCGAGGGTCAAGAAGTTCTCCGCTTCCGCCGACGCGTTCGCTAAGTCGCAGAGCGACAAGGCGGACGAAGTCCTCGAGCGGAATGGCCTGCTTCCCAAGGTCGTGGAGAATCCCAAGTGGCATCACAAGCTTGGTATGCCGCTCATCCTGTTCAGCGCGGGGAGTCTCATCTTCCTCGTCGTGCTCTGCTTCGCCGTTCTCTGATGCGGTAGGCAGTAGAGACGCAAACCACAACAATGTCGTGGCC
>JAZDIB010000087.1:0-5084 GCA_043805355.1 Patescibacteria group bacterium
GAACGTCGACTCGACCGTGTTCGTCAGCCGATCCAGCTCCTCGACGGAGGTGGAGTAGAACGTCACGTAGAACGCGAACTGGAAGAAGTGCTCGATGCCCTGCGTCAGGTCGTCGCGCAACTGCTCGATGTCGCGGAGCGCCGTCTCGGAGATGGGGTCGCGCGGCTTGCCGGTCTCCGCGTCGCCCGTGATCTGCGCCTCGAGCACGCCGACCTTCTTCTTGAGCTGTTTCAGCACGACGTCCGCCTTCACGGGATAGAAGAACATCGAGATATCCATCGTCGCGTTCAGGTTGATGATGGGCGAGGCCCACCCGACGGTCACGTAGCGCGGATACGTCACGATGAAGAGCGTGCGCACGAGCACGTCGCCCATCCGCAGGAAGCTCGGTTCCACCTTCATGGCCGACGGCGCGATGAGGTCCTTGATGGTCGCGACGCCCTTGCGGTACACGCGCTCCTCCTCGAGGGCGACGCGCTCCGTCTCGAGCGTCTTGGAGCGCTCACGTTCGCTCGGGCCTTTCCTCAGCCCGACGCCCCCGGCGGTGAGCGCCGAGGCCTCGAATTCCTTTTTTTCCTTGGTCTCGAATGCCATACGTTATCCTTCCAATTGGAGTTTTCCGACGTCCGTCATCCGCTGCGACTCGAACAGCTCGGGATTATACACGGTGTAATACAGCTCGATGAGGCTCTGCGTGTCGAGCGGCACCGCGTTCAGCCCCATGGACGAGAGGCCGCTCATGATGGAGCTCACGCGCAGGTTGAGCGATTCCTTGTTCTTCGCGAACCGTTCCTCGGTCAGCCGGATGGCCACCGACGGCGTGAGGATCTCGCCGAGGCGCGTCCAGAAGTTCTTCTGCTTGTCGGTCGCCGGGTCGAGCGGCACCACGACGTAGAACCGCTTCTGCATGATCTCGCCCAGGTCGACGAGCTGCTTCACGTAGTCGCGGTAGTCGCCGATCTGCCGGCGCAGGAGGTCGCTCTGCTGGGTCCGTTCCGACTCCTTCAGCCGCTCGAGATAGTCGTCGATGTTCATGCGTCGCGACTGGATGACCACTTGGATGGGGAAATCCAGCATGTTCAGGAACTGCATGTACGCCTGGACGATGGCGCCCTGCTCGTCCATGGACTTGAGCGCGAAGTTGATGCTCGAGACGATGAGCACCGCGCGCAAGGTCCCGTCCTTCATCACGACGACGTCCTCCTTGATCTCGGCGATATCAAGATACCGCTGGGACGGGACGCCGGGTTTGGATGCCGTGAGCTTCTTCGCCATATGCGTATCAAAGGCCGTCTTCGGGCTTATAGACCCCGCCGGTGTTCACGATGAGCGAGAGGTCGCGCAGGCGCGTGGACGCCGGACGTTCCTTGCGGACCGTCGTGGTCATCGGCGCCGCGGCCTGCGGTTTGATCCACGCGCGGAGCTCGGCTTCGAGCGGTCGCTTATCCCACAACCGGAGGTTCGGTCGGGTCGACGTCTGCAGGAAGTTCACGAAAAAGATGTGGAACGGCTGACCGTTGACCCGCACGAACGCGAACAGTCCCGCGAACGCGGCGGTCAGGAGCGCGGCGACGATGAAGTATCCGAAGATGAGGATCTTGTATTCGATGAAGATGATGGGCACGACGGCGAGGCAAATCAAAAACTGCCTGACCGTGATGGGGCCGAGGATCTGGTCTTCCTTATCGATGAACTGCGGCACGATGAATTTCTCGGGCATCGTTAGAAGTGTAGCGCACTATTGAGCTTCATGACAGCCGCGACCTCGTCCGATGAGAGCGCGTCTGCACCCGCTTTCCGCTTCTCGTCCGCGAGCGCCGCGACCGGCTTCGCCGAGCTGAAGCTTTCGGCCACGAGCGACATGTAGGCACCCTGTAACGGACTGGATTGGAACGCGCGGATGCCTTCGACGCGCCGTTCGAACGATTCCTGACCGAGCGTCTCGACCTTCTGGATGACTTTCTTCGCCGCCGCGTCCGGATCCTTCGAGAGGCGCCGGAATTCCGTGACCGTGAGCGCCTTGAGCTCGCCGATGAGCCCGATGAGCTTCGGTCCGCCATAGGTCATCCCGTCCAGGGTCTTGGGCGTCGCCGCCTTCGCGAGCTCCACGGTCGGCTTCGACACCTTCACGCCCGGTTTCGCGACCTCCGCGATCTTCGGGCCCGTCGACACCACGGGGACGAGTGTCCCGAATTTCGCCTGTTCGACCTTCGCTTCCTTCGCCTCGATGGGACTCGTGAACCCCGCGAGCTTCCGCATGCCTTCCATGGCCTTCGCCTGCTCGGATTCTCCTTCCTTGCGACTGCGGATCTTCTCCTCGAACCACTGCGCGTGTTCCTCGGATTCGCGATGCTTGCGCTCTTCGACCTTGCGCTTCTGATCGTCCATCTGGCCTTCGATCTTCCGTTTCTCCTCTGCCGCGATGACGTCGTGGAATTCCTTGTATCCGGCTTCGATGAGCTTCGCCATCGCGTCCGCCGCCGTCCGCTCGACCCCGAGGCCGCCGACCTTCTCGGGCCGCACCAGCAGCTGCGCGACGTCGAGGCCACTGCGCACGTCGCGGAGCCGCGAGGACACGATGTTCTGGAGGCGCTTCGCGAGGTATTCGTCCGTCGGCCGATTCGGGATGCGGACCACGATGGCCGCGACCGCTTTCACGAGCTCGCTCGACGCGTCCACGGACGGCTTCTGCATCGTCGCGACGATCTTCGCGATTTCCTCTTCCTCGGACGTGAGCGGTCGCGTCGCGGCTGGAGACGTGGGCTCGACGACGGTCGTCGCCGCCGGTTCCGCCTTCCTCCGCGCCTCGGCCGACAACCAATCCGAATACTCGTCCTCAGACATGACCTTCGCCCGACCGAGGATGTCCTTCATGGCCGCCAACGCCGCGTCCGCCGCCTTCGCGTCGAGCCCGAGCCCGCCGAAATCGAGGCCACGCAACATCGCCTCCCGCACCTCGATATCCGCGCGAATGCCCTTCGCCCGGCTCAAGATAAGCTCACGCAAGCGTTCACGACTCTGCCCGCCTAAGAGCGAAAACCCCGCCGTCTTCGCGATCTCCGTCGCCGCGCCGGCATAGGTGATGGGCTTCGAATAAACGCGATAGTACGCCGTCTCCGGCAATGTCAGTCCGCGCGTCTTCGCGACCTCCTGCGCCGACGGCCGCAACGCGTCGCCGAGCGGCTGGAGCCGTTCCGCGAAGAGTCGTCCAAGCAGGCGCTTGAACGCATCGTCCCCCAGCTTTGACTTGAATTCATCCTCCAACGCCGTCGCGTAGACCTCGACGTCGATTTCTCCGGCCATAGCCATCCGATCGAGGTCGCCGATGAAGATGATGTCATTATCCGTCAATCCTGATGTCTCACGCAGGCCTTTCGCCGACTTCGCGTAATACGGGGAGAACAGGAACTCCTCGTATTCAGGAAGCACGTTCAGGGGCGCCAATGCCGGTTCTGGCGGCGGTGTCGGTCCAGACACCACGGGCGCGGTGCTGTGCACTTGGGTAGCGGACACCCCTTCGGTCACCGCGGTCGACATGGACGATGCCGGAACCGCCACCTCATCGGGCGGCGGTGGCGGAGGCGGCGGTGGGATAAGGCGCTCCGACATACGCTACGTCTTCGCCTCTCTGCCGCGATTCGTCCGCGCACGCGCCGCATCCACGCGAGATTGCGCCTTCTGACTCCGATCCCCGCGAATTTCCCTCATACCCTCGTCGTTCTCAATCGCTTGACCGGAGACGACGGCGCGTGCCATCGCATCCGCGGCCCGTTCATTCTTCGCGTAACCGCCGGAGATGAGCTTACGTTTAATCTTCTCCGAGTCGGAGGACATGGGGCTCTTCGCGACCTTCTGGAGATCCTCGATGCTGATCTTCGCGTCCGCCGCGATCTTCTTGACCCGTTCGGCCTCCGTCGCGACGACGTCGATCAATTCCTTGACCTTCCCCTTCGCCGCCTCGTTCCCTCCCCTATTCGCTTGCTGATACCCCTGCATGAGGACCTCCGGCGTCATCTCCATGACCATGGCCGAACGCGCCTCGTTGTAGGCACCCGGCTGCGCCTTCAACGCCGACGTGTCGAACTGCGTGATGACCTGAAGCGTCTGTTCATCGCCCCGACCGACCCCGTCTCGAAGGGTCTGGAGCGACTCGTCGAAAAGGGCGCGCTGATTGTCGTCGGCGAACTCCCCCTTCTTCTCGTCGTAGTTGAACGCCTGCGAGATCTTGCCGCCGACCGCGAGCAGCTCGAACCGCGCGTTCTGCGCCTCGGAGCTCGCCGCCGCTTCCGGCCCGCGGTCCACGAACGTCTGGACGCGATCACGAGCCCGCGACATCCGTTCTTCCCGCGCCTGCTTGTCGTCGGGAGTCTCGCCCTTGGCTCGTTCCGGCTGGGCGGTTAGGTTCACGAACACGCTGCCGATTTCACCGTTATGTCTCGCTGAGGACATGCGACTTTCATTGGCGAACTTCAACGTCTCCTCGACACTCATCCCCTCGACCGCCTTCCCGTCCATAGCCGCGAGCTGGGCCTGAACCTGCTGAGGCGTAAGTGTTTCGACTATCGGCTTTGCGTTCTCCCCACGGCCGCCGACCATGAACTTCTTGTATCCTTCCGACTCCTTATTGAATGTCCCGTCCTTGTTGATGCCTCCGACGGCATTCAGGTGCGCGAGCAGCGGAAGGGAATCCTGCGCAAGGGATGCCGAGACGCCACTAAGATATTTTCCGATATCCGTCACGCTCCCGTTCTTGACGTCCGCCGCGTCCGTCCAGTCCCCGCTCAAGCCGACGTCCTTCTTCAAGACATCGACGTATTTCTCCATCTTCTCGTCGAATCCGAACCTACCCGCGACATCCTTGCCGGCCTTGAGGTCGGCTCCGCGCTGCTGTTTGGCCTTCGACGTGGCCAAAGCCATACGTTCGGCGTCGTTCGTGATGTCCGGCCGTTCTGTCTTCAGTTCCTCGTAATATTTGTCCCGCAAAGTCTTCTGACTCAGCGAGTTGGATGCGCGGTCCGCCAAGGCCATCTGCGCGGCGGCGGCTTCCCTAGTGAAGATCTTGGACGACGCGCGGCCACGGAGGA
>JAZDIB010000088.1:0-5117 GCA_043805355.1 Patescibacteria group bacterium
AAATTGTCGTCATACGCCGGAAGCGACGCCACCGCGAGGATGGACCCGTCTCGCGGATCCATGACCACGGCCGCACCGCGCGTGACCTTGGCGCGTTCGAGGCCGACCTTCAACGCCGCGTCGACACGTTCCTGCAGCGGCAGGCTGATGGTCAGCGTGAGGTCTTCGCCGTCGACCGGTTCGCGGACGCCGACGATGGCCGTCACGCGATGCCGGGAATCCACTTCATAGGCCCGCTCCCCCGGCGTGCCGCGAAGGACGCTCTCGTACGACGCCTCGACACCGGTCTTGCCGATGAGATCGCTCTGCCGATACCCCTGCTCGCGACGCGCTGCCAGCTCTCCTTGCGTGATGCCGGAGACGTATCCGAGGATATGCGAGAGGCTCAGCGTCTCCACGGTCTCCGGATACCGGCGTTTGCTCCCGACAGCGACGTCGATGGCCGGCGCATCCGCCGCGAGGATCTTCACGGCAAGGGCGCGTTCGTACTGGACATCGCGCTTCAGGACGGTCGTATCGTCCGGATCTGTCGATGACGCAAAAATGTGTTCGATATCATCGACCCTCATACCGATGGCCAGACCCACCTGTCCGAGCAGCTCCGTCCGGCTGTTCTGGTCCGTCGGCAGGAGGCGCTCGATGGCGTGGACGTCGAACGACGGGATGTTTTCCGCGAGGACCAGACCGTCGCGGTCCCGGATGATGCCGCGGCGCGAGGGCAGGACCTCGTAGCGGAGCCGATTCCGTTCCGCGAGCGCCTGATAGTTCTCTCCCTGGATGACCTGCATCCAGAACGCGCGCAGGAGCAGGACGCTGATGATGGCGATGGCCGCGAACACGAGGATCCGGAAACGACCGCCCGGGATCGCGACGCCTAGGAAGAACGGCCGATCCTTGATGTGCGTGATCTCATCCTCATACATTACCTCATGCGAGACGGTCTCGTTGGCGGAGATGTCGACCGCGAGGTCATACGACCCTTCGGTCCGCCATTTGAACGGGTCAGAGGTCGTCATATCCGCGATATCCATGCGGCGCCGTCACGAGGAACCGCTTGGTGAAGGACGCGATGACGATGAACGCCACGGTCACGATAGAGACATCCCACACGACGGTGAGGAGCAGGTCCCCGAACGGCTCGATGGGCATACGCGCCTGGAACAGGAGGGAGGAGACAGCGGACGCGGCGCGATGCACGATCCATTCCACGACGCGGCCGAGCGTCATGAGCATGGCCGTCGCATAGACCGAGCGGTTCGTCAGCACCGACAGCGACGCTAAGGAAATCAAGGCGACCGTCAGCATCAGACGCGCGAACGAGAATGGCGAGGGGCCGATAGCGTACAGGTCGAGCATCAGGCCACCGAGGGCAGCCCAGACCATGCCGGCGCGCGGCCTCCCGAGCACCACGAACAGGACCGCCACCGGCAGGACCGGACGGATGTCCCGCCACGGCGACGGCAGGATGGTCGAGAACGTGGCTTCGCCCAATCCGGCGAGAAGCGCCCCGATCACGATAAGGACCCATCTTTGCCAGCTCATGGTGCCCCTCCCTCCTTCGTCGGACGCAACGCTTCAGGCCGCAGGACGATAACGAGATCGAGCCGGTCGACGTTCGCGAGTGGCTCCAGCGACGCGCTCTTGAACGGGTCGGTCGGCTTGCCATCCACGTCGTTCACGAGGCCGATGAGCAGGTTCGGCGGGATCTTCTCCTCGGTCCCGGCCGTGACGATCACATCATCGCGCTCGAGCGATTCCTGCTGCGGGACGAGCGTGAGGCGTGCGACGCGGTTGCCGCTTCCTTCGACTAGACCGAACAACCGCTCACGGCCAGGAGATGCCGCCGCGACGCGACTCGCTGTATCGGACACGAGCGTCACCGTCGCGATTCGTTCCTTCAGCGACGTGACCTTGCCGACGAAAATCCCTTCTTCCGCGACGACGGCCATCCCCTCCTCGACTCCATCCCGCGATCCGCGGTCGATGAGGATCGTCGCGTCGCGCGGATCGGCGCTTCGTGCAATGATGCGGGCCGGGACCGAATCGTAGCCCGACCGATCGAGAAATCCCGTCAGCGCGCGCAAGGACCGATTCTCCTCTTCGAGGGACCGCAGACGCACGTAATCGACAGCGAGCGCACCGAGACGCGCCTCGAGTTCCGTGTTCCTCTCTTCAAGTTCCTTGGCTTCCGGCGTCGCCAAGACCGTATCACGGATACCGGACCCGACCGCTGCGAACGCCCGTCCGACAGGAAGGGTCACGCTCCGCAAAAATCCTTCGACGGGCTGTAGGGCGCCGGCGACGCGCAGAAGCGCCACCCCGAAGATGATGGAGGTGACGATGACGGCAGCACGAGTCCTGGCCTTCATACGCCCTCATCACTTCATCCGGTCGGTCATGGGCAACGCGACGTCCTTCAGGAGTTTCCGATCCTCGTTCAGGAGACCACAGCCGCGGACCACGGCAGAAAGCGGTTCGTCCGCGATACGGACCGTAACGCCCGTCCCCTCGGAGATGGCCCTGTCGATGCCGCGCAGGAGGGAGCCGCCGCCCGACATGAGGATGCCGTGGCGGTAGATATCCGCGACAAGCTCGGGCGGCGTGATTTCCAGGATGGATTTGATGTTCTCGATGATGGCCTTCACGGCGCGAGCCAGCGCCTCACGGACCTGACCGTCGTTCACCATGATTTCGCGCGGGAGGCCCGACAGCAGGTCGCGGCCGCGCATGGGCACGTCCGACGGCGTCTCCTGCGCGATGGCGGAACCGACCGCGAGCTTCACGTCCTCCGCCACGCGTTCACCGAGCAGCATATTGAAGACGTCGCGCGCGTACTGGACGACGCTGCGGTTCATCTCGTCTCCGGCGATGGGGATGGACTTGGCCGTGACGACGCCGTTCAGCGAGATGACCGCGATCTCGGTCGTCCCGCCGCCGATGTCCACGATCATGCTCCCGACAGGATCGGAGATGGGAAGACCGACCCCGATGGCTGCGGCCATAGGCTCTTCCACGACATGCACCTCGTGCGCACCGGCGGACATCACGGCGTCGGCGACGGCTTTGCGTTCCACCTCGGTGACGTCGAGCGGGACGCCGATGACGACGCGCGGGCGCGGCACGAACGCCGAACTCTCGCGATGCACCTTCTCGAAGAAATACCGGAGCATCTTCTCGGTCACCTCGAAGTCCGCGATGATGCCGCGTTGGAGCGGACGCGTGACTAGGACGTGCGGCGGCGTCTTGCCGAGCATGGCCTTAGCTTCGTGTCCGACCGCGAGGATCTGTCCGTTCCGCTGATTGACCGCGACGAACGACGACTCGTCGATGACGATGCCGCGGCCTTTCGCGTAGATCATGGTGTTCGCGGTGCCGAGGTCGACACCGAGATCCTTGGAGAAACGTGACGTGAGGGCACCGAACATACGGCCCTATCTTAGGCACGACGTCCACCTCGCGACAAGAGGACGATGATGAACAACATGGGTATTCAAGAGCGTCTCGCCTCCTCCTTCACGAGGAACGCGTACTCGATGACGCTTACGACGACGATAAGAGCGAGGAACGTCCACCAACGGAGCCAACCGGAAGCCGAACAGATGAGCGCGACGACCGCCATGGCCGCCAGGAAGACCGCATGACGGAATGAGATGCGGACTTCACGACTCACGAGGTCGCGGCGGCCGAGGATTACCACCCGATAGCCGACACCGGCGATGGTCAGGAGACCGACGAGGGACATGAGCAGGGTCAGGTAGAACATCACGAAGCCGATCGCCGGCGCTTCCTGCGGGTTCGTGCTCCAGACGACGAACGCCCACGCGCCCATCGCCATCAGGGTCGCGGCGCTCATGAGCGCCATGTACATCCGAAAGGTCATGGCCAAGATGATACCACGGCGGACGGTGCCATCAGAACCCCTTGGGGACCGCGCGGATGCGGACGACGGCGCGCTCCCCCACGGCGCGGTTGATGCCGTTCATAAGACGTGTCTCGTCCATACGTAGCTCCTGCAGGGCGGGCGCAGAACGCACCTCAAGCTTCAGCTCCCCCTCCTTGAACGACACGGGACGGACGGATGCGGCCCGTTCCTCGCCCCACAACCCCACGAGCGTCGGGAGAGCCGTCTCGAGGACGCGCCGCACACGCAACTGCGACGTCATCCCATGCGAGGCGACGACGGCCGGTAGGATGCGCTTGATGGGTTCGAACGGCATACCTACAGCTTACGATATTCACAGATGCCCTTGAAGTCGCAGAAGGCGCACGTGAACTTGGAGGCGTTCGGCGGGAACTTCGAGGCCAAGATGGCGTCCATCCGTTCCTGCAGGTCCGACGTGAAGCCTTCGATCTCGTCGCCGGCGAGCGGCTCCACCTCGACTTCGCTCCCGTCGCGAAGGTACGCGTACACGAGACGTCCGACGTTCAAGCCACGCGCGGCCATGGCAAGCTGGTAGATACGAAGCTGTTCCTTGTCCGACGCCTCCAGCTTCTCCTCGGCCTTGGGCGTCCCGGTCTTGTAGTCGATGAGGGTGACACGTCCGTCCGACAGGCAATCGATGCGATCCACACTGCCTCGGATGGAATGGTCCCCGATCTTCCAGTCGAACGCCTGTTCGAGCGCGAGGACCTCGGGCGGCGACGCGATCCACTGACTGCACAGACGCCGAATCGCGGCGCGTCCCTCGGCGTGGTATCTGTCGTACGTCGGGCGGTCAGGATACCAGAGATCGTTCTCGCTCCAGCGCGCCTCGAAGATGTCGGACGCCTCTTCGACCGTCACGCGGAACCCCTCGAGCGGCGCGGCCTCAGTCGGGATGGCGAAGAGACTGACCTGCGTCGCCAGCCCCCGGTCGCGGTGCAGGACCAGGACGTCGTGGAGCGTGAGGTGCATCGTCTGACCGAAGCTCTTGTGGAACGAACCGAGGATGGGCACGCGGTAGACGTGCGCGAACTTGTACTGCAGCGGGCAGGAGCGGAACGCCGCGAGCTGCGTGAACGAGAAGCGCCGCTTGATGGCTACGTAGTCGCGCAGGTCGCGTTCTGCCTCGCGGATGGGTTCTGCCGGGGCGAGCGACAGAACAGTCCCGCCCTCGACCGTCCCCATCTCGAGCGTG